>CAMLMI010000044.1 GCA_946480965.1 uncultured Verrucomicrobiales bacterium
GGAGCTCTTGCGCCAGGTGCGCGCGCATCCGGAGGCTCTTTCCCGGATCTACCTGATGCGGATCGAGGAGTGCGGCTGGAGCGGATTCTTCGACGCGGACCGGCTGTCCCGCGACGAAGGCTTCACGGAGACCCGGCGGATGATGACCAACATAGCCACGGCCCTGGCGATGCACCGGAGCCGCGTCGAGGCGAGCCCCGACCGCACCCGCAAGCTGGTGGAGCGCTCGAAGCTGTCGTCGTTGGACAAGCGGAACTTCCTCGGCGGGGCTTCGGCCAGCTCCGACGCGACGATGCCCTGGACCCTGCGGAGCCTGGACAAGGAGCGCGAGATCCTCGACGAGGCTTTCCGGGGAATGGGCCTGCTGATGGAGAACACGGACGGCTGGGAGGTGGTGGACGGGGACCTCGCCTTTTCGGACGAGGCGCTCGAGGCCGAGATCGGCGGCATGTATCGGATGATCGCCGTGCTGACCGAAGAGCAGGAGAAGATCGGGAAGCGCCTCATCGCCGTGCTCAACGAGCAGCGGAGCAAGGCAGGGCTGCCTCCCGCCAAAACAGAGGCCACGGCCGGGGAATAGCCACGGGGCTGCTCCAGGGACCGGACCTCGGCCGCAAGCTTGCGGTAGCCGGGCCGAAGGCGATGATCCCGGGCTTTTGATGCATTGGATCGTCGCCAGTCTCCTGTCCGCGCTGTTCCTCGGGTTCTACGACCTGTGCAACAAGCGGTCGGTCCGCGAGAACGCCGTCCTGCCCGCCATCTTCTTCGCCAACGTCTGCGCCGCCTGCGTCTGGCTCGGGGCGATGGCCGTGCAGGCCGCCGCGCCGGAGGCGGTGCCGACGATGTTCCGCGTGCAGCCGCTCACGCTCCGGGAACACGGGCTGGTGCTGGTGAAGACGCTGATCGTCTCGGCCTCCTGGATCTGCTCCTACTTCGCGGTGAAGCACCTCACCGTCTCGCTGGCCGCGCCGATCCGCGCGACGGCGCCGATGTGGACGCTCTTCGGCGCGGTGCTGTTCCTCGGGGAACGCCTCTCGGCGCTGGAGCTGATCGGGATCGCCGTGGTGCTGGTGTCGCTCGTCGGGCTGTCGTTCGTGGGCAGGGAGGAAGGCGTCCACTTCCATCGGAACAAGTGGATCGCCTGGCTGACGTCCGGAACGCTGCTCGGCTCGGTCAGCTCGCTCTATGACAAACACCTCTTCGGCACCGTGGGTTTGGACGTCGCGACGGTGCAGGCGTGGTTCTCCATCGACCTCGCGCTGGTGTTTCTGCCGCTCGCGCTCGGCTGGAAGCTGCGCTGGTGGACGCGCCACGAGTTCCACTGGCGGTGGAGCATTCCCTGCGCGGCGCTGGCGCTGCTGGTGGCGGACTTCGTGTATTTCGACGCGCTGCGGAACCCGGAAGCGCGCATCTCCATCGTCTCCTGCCTGCGGCGCGGCAGCACGCTCGTGGCTTTCGCCGGAGGGCTGCTGCTCTTCAAGGAAACGAACGGCCTGCGGAAGCTGCCCGCCGTGATCGGCGTGCTGCTGGGCATCGTCCTCACTCTGGTGGGCAAGGACGCGACGCGCTCAAAGCCCGTCGGCGATCCTCCGCACCACGACGCCGGCGGCCGCGAAGCCGAACGTGCCGGTGACGAACGTGGCGGAGCCGAAGCCCCAGTCGCAGTTCAGCCGCAGTGATTCACCCTCGGGCGCTTCCATCCGCGCCGCGCAGACGCTGCCATCCTCCTGCGGGAAGACCTGCGGCTCGGCGGAGAAGACGGCGTCGAGATGGAACTTCTTGTCGCCCGTCGGAAACCCGTGGTGCTTGCGCAGCCGCTTCCGCACTTCGGCCAGGAGCCGGTCGTGCGTCACCCGGGCCAGATCGGTCACGCGCACCTGCGTGGCGTCGCGCCGCCCGCCCGCGCCGCCGCAGGTGATGACCGGGATCTGGTGCCGGTGACAGAGCGCGAGGAGCAGAACCTTGTTGGACACATTGTCGATGGCATCGACGACAAAGGTGGGTTTCGACGCGGGAACTCCTTCCGCCGAAGGCTGGAGCCCCAGCAGACGGGCGGCGTTGTCCTCGGTGAAGAATTCCTGGATCGCGGTGAAGCGTCCTTCCGGTTGGATGGCCCGGGCGCGTTCGGCCATCAGCTCGGCCTTGGACCGGCCGATGGTGCCGTCGAGCGCGTGGAGCTGGCGGTTGACGTTGCTGACGCAGGCCTCGTCGAGATCCACGAGGCTGATCGCGCCGACGCCGCTGCGGGCCAGCGCCTCCACCACCCACGAGCCCACGCCACCGATCCCGACTACCATCACGTGCGCGTCGCGCAGGCGCTGGAGACCGGTCTTGCCGTAGAGCCGGGCGATGCCGCCGAACCGGAAATCAAAGTCGCTCATCCGCCCACGGCCTAACCGCCGTTCGGCCCTTTGCCAAGACGGCGGTGCATTTGTCCGGCCTCTTCCCGTTCTTGCTCCGCACCCCGTTCTTCCCAAGCAGGGCCAAAAGAAGATCCAGGATCGGCAGGAAGCATGGCGGAAAACGTCCGCTCACTTTCCGCAGTTGTGGCAGGTCGAGATCTTCAGCGGGCAATAGGCCGGGCAAAATCCGGCGATCCCGGTAAGCAACGGCACCAGTCCCACCAGCCCCCACGGGCTCCAAAACGCCGCGCCGACCAGCAGGATTCCCAAGCCCAGGCTGATGCGCAGCCCACGGTCTCCGGCTCCAAGGTTCTTTTTCATGCGATGATCGATGGTTGGAGCGGCCCGGCATTGGGCCGTCCTGCCAAGGTTCATCGCCTGCGGAGAAAAAATCCGCTCCACGGCGTTTGCCGGGGAGCGGACGAAACTTGGGCGGGTCTTCGGGGTGGATCAGGAGATCAATCCGGTGACGAAGCGTTCGATGGCGGCGAGGCCCTGGCCCAGCTTGGGCACCAGACCGGTGGCGTCGCCCACCGTCACAACGGCCAGCGCGGTGACGAAGAGAATGGCCAAAGTGCCGAGCACCGCGACCGCCGTGATCTGGAAGCGCGCCTCCCGCTGCAGTTGGCGCAGCTCGCACGCGGCCTTGCTGAGGCCCCGCCGCCGCAGGTGGCGCGGCGTCGCCAAGAGCCGCACCGGCTGGTGCAGGAGCCGGCCGTCGCAGGCGTGGCGGATCTGGGCGATGACTTTGCGGGGCGTGGCGTCGTGGTTCATGTTTCGGGTCCCTCTTTCCTGCCGAGTTGTTGTTTTCCGTTTTCTTTTTCCTCAGCTATCGACCCCGCAGCGGCCCGGGAGTTTCAAAAATTGTTCTTGTAAAAAGTTGGCCCCCCATTGAATCCGCCGCGCCTTTCCCGCGTCCTTCGCCGCTCGCCCCGGAAAAAGGGCCCGGGCTTCCGGTGACGATGTTCTCCCGTCGACTCGGCGAGGGGTTCGTCAGCCGGTTCTTCGGCAAGGTTTTGGGCAAGAGGGCGGGTCGCCGTTAAGTGACGGTCGGGTTCTGCCGATGAGTTCCTTTGAGACACTCGGCTTCGGCCGAGCCCGGCCATGCAACCGCTCCGTTCACTTCGTCCCGCCGTCCACCGCCTCGTCGCGTGGGTGGGCGTGCTGTGGGGCGCGACGCTGGCTTGTGCCCAGGCCCTAGAAGAGGGAGCCAAACCGGTCCTCACCCGCATCGCCGACATCAAGCGGCTGTCGGTGGACGAGGCGGCGGAACCGCGCCGCGTGCTGGTGCGGGCCACGGTGTTGGTCACGGACCGGGGCTGGTTCGTGCAGGACGACACGGCGGCGATCTTCGTCGTCGGCCCCGCCGATCCGGCCTTCCACGCGGAACCGGGCGACGTGGTGGAGATCGAAGGCTATTCCAATCCCGGCGGATTCTCGCCGGTCATCTCCGGTTCGATCGACGGCATGACCCCCGCGCACATGCGCTGGCTGCACCGGGGATCGATGCCCGAGCCCGTGAGCCCGAGCTCCGAGGATCTGCTCTGGGGCCTGTTGGACTGCGCTTGGGTGGAGCTCGACGGCGTGGTCCACAGCGTGGGACCCAGCCGGGACGATCCGGAATCGTCGCTGCGCGAGCTGGACCTGCACGTGGGCAACCATGCCGTGCGGGTGCTGGTCGATCCGGGGACGAACGGCCCGGTCGATCCGCTGGTGGACGCGCGGGTGCGGGTGCGCGGCGCCTTTGCCACCGTGAGCAACGGCGACCGGCAGCTCATGCAGCCGCTGATCCACGCGCGGACCATGGCCGACGTGGAGGTGCTGGTCCCTGCGCGGCCGGACCCGTTCGCCTTTGCCCTCTCCACGCCGTCGGACCTCTTCGGCTTCTCCAATCCCCATCCGGGCCACCGGGTGCGGATGCAGGGCGTCGTGCTCTGGCACGATCCGCAAAGCGGGCTCCGGTTGCGCGTCGGAGACCAGCGGCTTCACGTCGAGGCTCGGACGGAGCGGGCCCTGCCGCCGGGAACGGTGGTCGATGTGGTCGGCTTTCCGGCTCCGGGGCCGATCTCCCCGCGCCTGGAGCACGGGATGGTCCGCGAGCTGGAGCGGGGGACGCCGCCCGTGGCTTGGCGGGGGGAGAACGGCGAGTTTCCCCGGCCGCTCGACGAGGGGACGCTTTTCTCCAGCGACGACGGCCAGTTGATCGAGGTGGACGTGGCGCTGGACGAGGCGACTTGGACCTCGCGCGGGCTTTTCCTGTCGGTGCACGACGGCCGGACCCAGGCGATGGCCGAGCTGCGCGGGACGCCGCCGGACTCCCGGCGCGGCTACCGGAAAGGCAGCCGCCTGCGGTTGACCGGCGTTTACACGCTGCGGCCGGAACGGGAACGCCGCCCCGGCCAGGTGTCCCTGCTGCTGCGCGACGTTTCGGACATCCGGGTGCTGGAAGCTCCGGGCTGGCTGACGCCCGAGCGGCTGGTCGGCGGCGCGATCGGCGCGGCGCTGGTCGGCTTCGTGGCCGCGGCCGGCGCGCTGCATCTCCGCCGGAGGAACGCCATGCTGAAATCCCTGCTCGAAGAACGCCGCCGGGCCGAGCTCGGGCTCCAACAGGCGAAGGAGGAGCTGGAACGGCGCGTGGCCGAGCGCACCGCCGAGCTCAGGGACGCCGCCGCCGTGGCCGAGGAGGCGAACCGCGCCAAGAGCCAGTTCCTCGCGAACATGTCTCACGAGATCCGCACCCCCATGAACGGCGTCGTCGGCATGAGCCACCTGCTGCTCGACACCCCGTTGACCGCGGAACAGCGGGACTTCGTCCGCACCATCCAGTCCAGCGGCGACCTGCTGCTCACCGTGATCAACGACATCCTGGACTTCTCCAAGATCGAGGCCGGCAAGCTCTCCTTCGAGACGCTGGACTTCGACCTGGGCGACGCGGTGCGCGAGGCCGTCGAGCTCCTGCGGCCCCGCGCCGAACAGAAGCGCATCGGCCTCCGCCACGAGCTCGCGCCCGATGTTCCGACGGCGCTGCGCGGCGACGCGGGCCGTTTGCGCCAGGTGCTGCTGAACCTGGCGGGCAACGCCATCAAGTTCACCGAGCACGGCGGCGTCTCGATCCGCGTGGCCCTGGAATCGGCCACCGGAGCCCACGCCCGGCTGCGCTTCGAGGTGACGGACACCGGCATCGGGATCTCCGAGGCCGCGCAGGCCCGGCTCTTCCAGCCCTTTGTCCAGGCCGACGGCTCCACCACGCGCCGGTTCGGCGGCACCGGGCTCGGGCTGGCCATCTCCCGCCAGCTCGTGGAGCTGATGGGCGGCGAGATCGGGCTCCGAAGCGACCCCGGCACGGGCTCCACCTTCTGGTTCACCGTGCAGCTGGAGCGGCAGAAGGCGTCCCCGGCCGGCACCGATGACCGGGCCGGTTCCAGACGCCTCGCGCCGGCTCCGACGGCCGATTCCGCCGCGAAGCTCCCGCTCCGCGTGCTCCTCGCCGAGGACAACGCCGTGAACCAGATGGTCGCCCGGAAACAGCTCGCCAAGATCGGCTGCGCCGTGGACGTCGTCGCCTCCGGCCTGGAGGCGCTGCGGGCGCTCGACCGCGCGGACTACGACGTGGTGCTGATGGATTGCCAGATGCCGGAGATGGACGGTTACGAGACCACCCGCGAGATCCGGCGGCTCGGGCTGCGGTCCGGCGCGGGGCCCGCCCGGCTCCAGATCATCGCCATGACGGCCAACGCCATGCAGGGCGACCGCGAGCTGTGCCTCGCCGCCGACATGGACGACTACGTGAGCAAGCCCGTGGGCTTGGATCATCTGCGCGAGGCGCTCCTGCGCGCCCAGCACCGCATCGCCCAGGCCCAAAACCCGGCCAAGGTCTGAACAAAGCCCCAGCGAACCGGCGGATAAGTTGAAAAGGCCTTCGATCCGTTCCGCCTAATCTGTGGCAGGCATTTCCCACGGCCTTCGGGCTTTGTCGTTCTTCACCCGATGCCTTTCCGCTTTGTTTCACGGCGGTCCCCCGGCAGGCTGCGCGCGTGGGCATTTCCCCCCAGCAATTCGAGCAGATGAAGGGCCGCCTGACGGGCGGCCGTCGTCGCGCGGCGGATTTGCCGGAAGAGCCGGCGGCTCCGGCCCACACGATCATTCTGGGGATCGATCCGTCGCTGCGCGGAACGGGTTTCGGGGTGATCCGGCTGGTCGGCAGGGAACCGAAGGCGCTGGTCTTCGGCACGATCAAGAATCCGCCGAAGCTGTCGCGATCCCGCTGCCTGGCGTCCATCGCCGGGGCCATCCGCAACGTGATCCGCCAATATGAGCCGACGGTCTGCGCGGTGGAGGGGCTGTTCTTCGCGCAGAACCTGAAGACGGCGCTGATCATGGGCGAGGCGCGCGGGGCCAGCCTGGTGGCGGTGGCCGAAGCGGGGTTGGACGTCTGCGAGATCGCGCCGCGCAAGGCCAAGCTGGCCATCGTGGGCTTTGGCGGCGCGCAGAAGCACGCCGTCTCCAAGATGGTGCAGCGGATGTTGAACCTGGTGGACGAGCCGGAGCCCGACGCGGCGGACGCGCTCGCGCTGGCGTTGTCCTTTGCCCAGAGCCAGGGCAAACGTGGCGGTGCTCCCGCCAAAACCCTCTGAGCGCATGTCCCTGACCGCGATTCTCTGGGTGATCGGAACGCTCTTCGGGCTCCTCCTGCTCCTTTTCGTCATCGCTTTGGTTTTCCAGGCGGTCGCCAACCAGTGGTCGGACCGCCGTCGGTCATCCCGCAATGAATCGGGAGGCGATGGCGGGAGCGGTTGGGGCACGGAGGCCGATTCCGGAGGCTGCGATGGCGGCGGTGACGGCGGTGACGGCGGCGGCGGTGGCGGAGACTGATTGAGCGACATGATTGCGTTTATCCACGGAACTTTGGTCGAGGCGTTGCCCACCCAGGCGGTGGTCGAGGCCCATGGTGTCGGCTACGAGCTGCTGATCCCGCTGTCGTCCTTCGACAAGCTCCCGCAGCCCGGCGGCGAGGTGAAGCTGCTGGCGCATCTCGCGGTCCGCGAAGACGCCCACACGCTCTACGGGTTCGCCACGGCCGGAGAACGCGACCTCTTCCGCCTCCTCATCAACAACGTCTCCGGCATCGGCCCGAAGATCGCGCTGAACATCCTCTCCGGCATCAGCGCCAACGCCTTCCGCGCGGCGGTGGCGGCGGCGGACGTGAAGGCGCTTTCGCAGATCTCCGGCGTGGGCAAGAAGACGGCCGAACGCATCGTGGTGGAACTGAAGGACAAGCTCGGCGCCATCTCCGTCGGCTTGGCGGGAACGGGCGTTTCCGCGCCGTTGCCCATCGGCGACCAGAAGCTGGCCGACGCCACGGCGGCGCTCCAGGCGCTGGGCTTCAAGCCGAACGAAGCGGCGGACGCCATCAAGGCCGTCGCGGCCGTGCTCGGACCGCAGGCGGGCGTGGAGTCGCTGGTGCGGGCAGCATTGAAGAAGGGAGCCTGAGCGCGTGGCCGATTCCTCCTCCCCAGCCCCGGCCAAGCCGCCCCGCTCCGGCGTCGTCGTGCCGGTCCCGCTCAAGTGGCACCAGCGGCTGGCCGCAGCCACCATCTACGGATTGCTCCGGCTCTTCATGGGCAGCTGGCGCGTGCGGTTCCGGGACGAATCCGGCATCCTGACCGATCCGGACGAGGGTCCGGTGATCTTCGCCGTCTGGCACAACCGCCTGGCCCTCTCCATGTGCTGCTGGCTGCACTACGTGCATCGCCACCGGCCCCGGTCGCGGCTCGTGGCCCTGATCAGCGCGAGCAAGGACGGCGGCATCCTGGCCAATGTGCTGGAGCGTTTCCGCGTGGTGCCGGTGCGCGGTTCCTCCAGCCGTCGCGGCCGCCAGGCGCTGCTGGAGAGCGTGCGGCTGGTCGAGAAGGGGCACGACGTCGCCATCACGCCCGACGGTCCGCGCGGCCCGGTTTACCGGGTGCAGCCCGGAGTCATCCTGCTGGCCCAGTTGACGGGCCGTCCCATCGTGCCCGCCCATGTGACCATCCGCTGGAAACTCGAACTGAAGAGCTGGGACCGGTTCCAGATCCCCTGGCCCGGCGCGCGCTGCGACGTGACGTTCAAGGAGGCGATCCGGGTTCCCCGCGAGACGACGGAATCCGAACGCGAAGCCCTGGCCGAACGGCTCGCCCGGGCGCTGGCTTGAATCGGAAACGCCTGTGGGCCGCATTCCCGATCCGTCATCCGGTCCGGAACCCGTGTCCTCCCGGAGAAGGTCGGCGCGCTCGATCCGCCTCACTCGGCCAACCGGAAAAACTGCGCCGCATTGGTCGCCGGAGTGAACCATTCCGTCACCGGGAACCGTGACGGCACGTTCGTCGCCGCGCCGAAGCCCGTCGGCGTAGCCGCCGTTTCGACGGTGGCCGTGCCGGTTCCGCTGCCCGGCCAACTGAGCCTCAACAGCGTCGGACTCCAGCGGGCGACCTCGATCCGGCGCTCGGCGTTGGCGGAGAGCGGAAGCCTCCCCAGCACCTGTTCCGCCGCGTTGTTCCAGCCGTCTCCGTCGCGATCATCCAAGGCTCCGTCGGCTAGGTCGCTTATCGTGGCGTGTTCCCAGTCGTCGTCCAATCCGTCCCCGTCCGTGTCGAGGATCGGCACGCCGCGCACGCGCAGCTCCACCTGCGTCACCGTGCCCACGCTGCCTGAGGCCTGGTCGCTGAAGGTGACGCTCCAGGTGCCGCGCGAAGGTTCCAGAAAGGCCTGCGCGCTCACATAGGTCCAATCGCTCGGCCCGGCCGAAGCGTCGTCGCCCGTCGGTTGCAGCGCGGCCACGGTGCCCGACGGCGACCGCAGCGTGATGCGCAGTTGGCCCCGACGCGGATGCGTGGTGCGGACGCGCACCAGGACGTGCTCGCAGACCAGGTCCGCCGTCACCGGCACCTCCACCGTCGCGCCCACCGTGGCGAGGCGGGCCGAGAAGTTCGTCTGCTGCAACGCCGCCGCCAGCAGTTGCCCGCTGGTGCGCCCGATGAACGCGGCCGGGATGGCCGAGAAGTCGGTCAATTGCATGACCACGCGCTCGGTGGTCCCGACGTTGTTGTAGATCACCGCGAAGACCGCGCCCGCCTCCGCCGCGAACCGGATCTTCTCCTCGAAGTTGTTCACGCCCCGTTCGATCAACGCCGCCTTGCCCGTGATGTTCGTGGTCAATGGCACCAGCGCCTGGCCGACGTTCACCAGCGGAACGAGCGCCGTGGGCGAATCGGGCTGGAAGCCGAGTCCGGGCGACGCCGCATGGTTCGTCGTGCCGGGCGCGAGCGGCGCTTCCAGGCGCACGCCGTCGTCCGGGATGAAAAGGTTGGTCGTCACCGACACCAGCTCCTCGTTCAGGGCCGGCCGCGTCGGCCAGTTCCGCGCCAGCTCCACGGCGATCCCGGCATCGGGCACGCCGTAGCCCACGTTGTCGCTGAACCGCAGCCCAGCGCCGTTGGTCGTGACGAGCGGATCGGCCAGATCGATGTGGCGCGACGAAAGCACGAGCAGGTGCTGGAGATCGCGCACGGTCAGGTTCGTGTTCACCGAGAGCAGCAACGCCACCAGCCCGCTGATCTGCGGCGCGGCGGCCGAAGTGCCGGTGAAGGCCGTCAAGCCCGTGCCGTAGTCCGTGATGGAAGATCCCGCGATCCCGGTGCGGTCGGTCGTGGGGACGCCCGGGAAACCGGTGTCCGAACTGGGCGCGGCCACCAGCACGTTGGCCCCGGGCGAGCTGTAGGACGCGGCGCGTCCGTCGCTCCGCACCGCGCCCACCGGGATCACGTGCGGATTCGTCAGGTAGCCGTCCTCGTTCGCGTTCCCGGCGAAGCCGCGCTGGTTCCCGGAGGAACGCACATACACGGTGCCCTTGCCCCCGCGCCCCTGCGTCGCGCCCAGTTCGACCGCCTCGTTCTCCACGCCCGAAGCCGGGGACTGGGATGTCGAGGCGAAGCCCCAGCTGTGGTTCTGCACCCAGACCTCGTCGTCCCGATGGCGGAACATCCCCGCCATGTCCTCGTCCGAGATGGAGAGCGGGATCACGCCGCCGGAAAAGATCCGCATCCCCACCAACCGCGCATCCGGCGCGGTGCCCGCCACACCGACGCCGTTGCCGGTCGTGGCCGCGATGATCCCGGCGACGGCCGTGCCGTGGTTGTCGGAGCTGGTGCGGGGCGAAACGTCCGTGTCCTCCTGCACGAAGTTGAAGTGCAGCGTTCCGGCGGAAGCGCGCGAAAGATCGGCGTGCGCCACGTCGATCCCGTCGTCCACCACCGCCACGTTCACCCCTTCGCCGCGTGTCGTGGGCCAAGCGGCGCGGATGTTCAGATCGGCTCCGGCGCGGGAACCGTCGGCGTTGCGGTTCTCCAGATGAAACGCCTGGGAAAAGAACGGATCATCCGGCGCGGGCGCGTAGCCGCCGTGTTGCGCCACCGGACGCCGCATCTCCGGATAAGCCGCCTCCACCCGCGCGTCCTGCGAGAGCGTTTGCGCGAGGGCCAAAGCCTCTTCCGGCGAAGCCGTCGCCACCCGCCACCAGTCCGGCACCGCTGCGACCGGCTGCGGATCGTTTCCGGGAAGAAGCGCTTCAACGGACGCGCCCGGCTTGGGTTTCACCAACACCCAGCGCTTGATGCGATACACCGCGTTGGTGGCTCCACCGGTTGGATGGGCTTCGAGAAAAGGTTCCCCGGCCGAGCGGGCAGCGAGCGTGGTTCGGGACGCCGCCGAGTTCGTCGGGATCAGGACGGTGAGTTCCGTCGGCCGGGGTTCCTTGAAACGATACGTCCGCGTTGCAGCCTCGGCCGCCGATGTGTTTCCCACCGCCGTGCCCAGCGTCCACAGCCCGACCCAAAAACAAACCGAGCGTTTCACCGTTTTGATGGATTGCCCGCCGCCAGCGGATTCAGCGCCTGATGCCGCCCGATCTCCACGCTCTCGGCGATGGCCGTGGAGATGAATTGTTTCGCCCGCGCCACCGCCTCGGGCAGTTCCCGGCCCAGCGCCAGCTCCGCCGTCACCGCCGCCGAATACGTGCAGCCCGTGCCGTGCGTCGAAACCCCGCGCACCCGGGGCGCGGTCAAGAGCAGCTCGGTGTTTCCGTCGTTGAAAAAGTCCACGGCTTCTCCATCGGTCGCCAGATGCCCGCCCTTGACCAAGGCGGCGCAGCCGAAGCGACGCTGGATCTCCGCCGCCGCCGCGCGCAGCTCGTCGAGCGTCCGCACCGGATGCCCCACCAGGATCTCCGCCTCGTCCAGATTGGGCGTCACCAGCGCCGCGCAGGGCAGAAGCTCCGTGAGCAGCGCCTTCACGGCCGAAGGCTTCAAGAGCCGCGCGCCCGAAGTCGCCACCATCACCGGATCGACCACCAATGGCGGCCGGCCTTTTCCGGAGCACCGTTCCGCCACCACTCGGATGATCGCCGTGCTGAAGAGCATTCCCGTCTTCACCGCCGCCGGCCGCAGCTCCGCGAAGACCGCGTCGATCTGTTGCCCGACGATCTTGGGCGTCGCCGCCTGGATGCCCGTGACGCCCTTGGGATTCTGCGCCGTGAGACAGGTGATCGCGCTCGTGCCGTGAACGCCCAGCGCGGCGAACGTCTTCAGATCCGCCTGGATGCCCGCGCCACCGCCGCTGTCGGAGCCGGCGATGGTCAGGGCGATGGGCACATGTCGTTTCATCGGATGCCGCAAGCTAGGCCACGGACGGATTCACCGCCAGCCCGCGTCTGGAACGGGTCCACCCGAGCCTTTCCGATCTCCGATCTCCGATTCCCGCGTTCATCTGATCCACGCCGCCAAGTCGAAGTTCGCGATCAGCTGCACGCCCGTCAGGAAGATGAAGACATAGACCACGCGCAGGAACATCGCCTCCGAGATCCGGCGGTTCAGCCACACGCCGATCCACACCCCCACCGGCACCAACGGCAAGAGCCACAGCCCCACCTTCAGCGTCTCCCACGTGATGATCCCCTTGGCCGCGAAGAACGGCACCTTGATCCAGTTGATCCACGTAAAGACCAGCACCGTCGTCCCCACATAGATCTCCTTCGGCAACCGCTGCGGGATCAGGAACAACGCCCCCACCGGCCCCGCCCCGTGCGCGAAGGTGGACGTGATCCCCATTACCAGACCGCACGGAATACCGATGGCGTGGTTCGGCTGGAAGGCTCCCTCCGCCGCGAAGATCCGCTCCTTCAGCAGCTGGAACACGACGAACCCCACCGCGATGCAGCCGATGGCGACGTTCAGTTGGCGCGGCGAAAACCGGTCGATCAACTGCACCCCGACCACGATCCCGACCACCGCGCCCGGCAACAGATACCGCAGGTTCTTCGCCTCCCATTTCCGCCAGTAATGCCGCAGCGAAAACAGGTCGCCGGCGCACAGCAGCGGCAACACCACCCCCAGCGCGAAAGCCGCGTCCCGCCCGTTCCGGGCGAAGGCCAGCACGCACAACGGCGTGGTCAACATGCCCAGCCCGCCGCCGAACCCGGCCTTCGACAGACCGATGAACACCACGGCGACAGCCGCCAAAACAATGGAAGCGACATCCCACACGCCCGCGTGTCTAGGCCCTGCCGCCGTCCCTCTCAATCTCCGTCTGGATCATAATCCTGCTCCTCGTCTTCCTCTTCGTCCCTCGCCCGAATTTTCTCGTCCTAGTTCTCCACCTCCTTCTCGTCCTCGTTCCCAAACGCAGCGCCGAAAGAACCCGTCCCCGATCCCGAATCCCCTCTTGCACTGCCCCGACGATCCCCCTAGGTTCCGCCTCGCCTTTTCTGGGTGCCGACATGGCGGAATTGGCAGACGCGCTAGACTCAAAATCTTGTTCCCTTACGGGAGTGTGGGTTCGACCCCCTCTGTCGGCACCAATTGATTTCCTTCACCTGCAAGCACTTAACACCTGATTGCATTTTCCACGCTCGTCTTGTTCTGACGGTTTTATGACAAAATGGCGGCATGAAGACGCAAGGTGCCGTCCCCAAGACTGCCAAGGACAAGTTCCCGATCCGCCTCAAGGATGGTAGTGCATCGGCTTCGATCTACTTCACGCCGACGACCGCTCGCGACCAGTCCTACGACGCTTTCACCCTCAACTACTCGCTCGGCGGAAAGCGCGTGCGACGGATGTTCTCCGACCTCGCCGAGGCCAAGGCGGAAGGCCAGCGCGTTCTCGCGCAAATGGCCCAGGGTTCGGTCGGAGCCGCCCACCTGACCGGCGAGGAACGCCACGCCCTCCAAGCCGCCTTGGCCAAGCTCGCCGCCGTGCGCGGCAACCCAAACGCCACCATCGCCAGTCTGGCTGCGCTTGTCGAAGAACACGCCGCTGCCACGGCCAAACTTCCCGAGGGCGTCTCCCTTACCCAAGCGGCCGAATTCTACCGTGAGCGCAATCCCGCAGGACTCGTCTCCAAGACCGTGGCCGAAGTCGTGGACGCCTTCATCGAGGACCGCCGGGCGGGCGGATGCTCCGCCGTTCACCTGCGCGACCTAGGCGTTCGGCTGGGCCGCTTCAAGGCGGCGTTCCACTTGGTCCCCATCAACTCCGTTTCCGCCCCTCAGGTGCAGCAATACGTTTACGGCCTGACCCACGGCCACACCGGCAAAGCCTCCGCCAACCGCAGCAAGGAAAACACCCTTCGGCAGATCGTCAGCCTGTTCAACTTCGCCCGCCGCATGAAGTTCATCCCGGCCGACCTCGCCCTCGAAGTCGCCGAGATCCCCACGCCCAAGAAGCAGCACGCCGCCATCGAAGTCTTCACTCCGTCGGAGATCGCCGCGATCCTCGCGTCTGCCGATTCCGAGATCGTCCCCGCACTGGCCATCGCCGCCTTTGCCGGGCTGCGCTTGGCGGAGGTTGCCCGCCTCGACTGGCGCGACGTGAAGCTCGGCGAAAGCGTCCTCATCGTCACCGCCGGCAACGCCAAGACCCGAGCCCGCCGCGTCGTTCCCCTCGCGCCCAATCTGGCCGCGTGGCTCGCTCCGCACGCCAAGACGTTCGGTCCGGTGAATCCCTGCGCCGACGACGACCTCGGCGGAGCCTTGGGCGACCGTTTCGAGCGGGCCGCCGTCCGCGCCAAGATCGGCTGGCGGCGCAATGCCTTGCGCCACTCCGCCATCACTTATCGCGTAGCCGTGACCAAGGACGTGGCCGCGTGCGCCCTGGAATTCGGCAATTCCCCAGCTGTCATCTTCTCCAGCTACCGCGCCTTGGCCACGGAAGCTGAGGGACGGGCGTGGTTTGATGTGAGTCCCAAATTAACCGACACGAACGTCGTTCCATTGGTGGCAGCGCGGTAGTCCTCGGCGGATCTGGGAAAAGGCAAACGGCCGGTCGGTCCCCGGGGACCGTGCCGGCCGTGACAGCCCCTGCCGAAGCAAGCTCCGACTCGGTGACTGAATCGATGCTCGGCTCCCTGCGGGACCGAACGATTCCAGGCTTGGTCGGGGTCCCCATTCTGTCAATCCCGCCGCTTGCTCCAATGCTCGAAGTTGCGCTTTGATTCGATCCGTGAAGCAGGGGAGGGCATACTTTCGCAAACCAGAGCCGTTGATCTCCACACAAGGTCTTCGGATGTGGTGGAAGAGGTTTATCAACCAGGAAGCGAATATAGTTCTGAGATCGCCGTGGCGTGACTCGATCCTCGGGTGGCTCAAGTTTGATGACTTCACGCTCTGCAACAGCCACCCGGACCGCATCGCCGCTTACCGGACCCTGCTGGAGATCAGCTTGGCCGAGGCAAATTCCGGCGAGCACCTCCCCAAGTGGCTTGCGACCATCGCCGCCTCCACATCCTCCGAGGCAGAACGACAAGCTGCGGCGAGCAGCATCGGCGAATGGCTGGAAACCATGCGCCAAAAGCCCCATACCAGAAAATGGATCGAGCCCTTGAAGGAACGGTTTGACGACTACGAGTCACGGCGGGAAATGGCGTTCAATCGGTTATTCCGGCTAATTCTGCCCGATTCGTTCAAAACGGCAGTGATTCGTTCACACGTCCCGTATCACTACGTTCCCCACGGCATCTTCATGGGGCGCCTTCATGGTTTTGGCCTCATTGCGAAGGATTCATTGGCCAGCTTTCTCGACGGGGAGTTTGGCGAGTTTTGGAAGATGGAGCGTCACCAGCAGGAGGAGTTTCTCGGGGCCTATCACAAGGCAAAGGATGCCTCAGCTCCGGGAGGCTCTCAGTTCGCGATCTTGAAAGTTTGGATCGACGACAACATGCCTGTTTTTCAGAGGTTTCATTGGGACTGGGCAGGCATCAACGAATACGCCCTCAAGGCGGGGTTCTCGGAAGATGAAGATCTACCCTCCGACTTGGCGGATTGGGCAGCCGATCACAATCGTTCCAGCAAGGGAACTCCGTCCGCTGCCAAGTGGCATCTCACGACCAAAAGGAGGCGCGCGAACCCAAGGGAGATCGCCCGAAGCGCAATCCTGCTCACGCCCCGCCCACGAATTGCCGCAGGTCTTCACCCGGAATCGGTTCCCGGATCTTGAGGTCGATTCCGGGTCAGCCCCACTCGATTTCGGCCAATTGAATCGGCCATTGCTGAAGTTGCGCAACAGAGCGCACCAAAGCATGAAAACCGACTCCGATCACCCGCAGTTCCTCGACAAAGACGGCGTGGCCCGCCTCTTGAACGTCTCTCGACGCACCGTCGATTCACTCACCGCGCGCGGCGAGCTGCCGGTCGCGCGCCTTTCCAAACGCCTCCTGCGTTATCCCCGCGAGGCCGTAATCGCAGCCATGAATGCCCGCGCCGTCGGCCGCCACCACTGAAGGGACCCCATGAAACCCGCTCTTACCTTGGGCAACAGGATCCCCAGCAAACCAAATGCAGCGCGTCCAGGATTCTGCGACTTCACCGACCTTTCCCGCAGCGTTCCTCTTGGGGAGCGCACGCTCCGGGCCTACGCGCGCCGGGGAGTCTTTCCTTCCATCATCCTGCCGGGCGGATGCTGGAGATTGTTCGATCCGTCGGCGGCCCGAACGGCGTTGCTCAATTCCAAAACCGGTGCTTCCACGCGAACTCGGACCTCCTGACATGGACATCAATTCATCTTCAAAGCTGTTCACTCAGCGGGGACTCTATCTGCAATTTCCGCTCTCGCTCCTGGCCTACCCTGGGACCGACGCGGAACGGTGGGAAGCCGTCATTGACTACGGTTGCCGGGTTGTTGGCCTATCCTTGGAAGATCGTGGTCAACTGGAAGGTCATTTGGTGGCGCCGTTCCCTCGGGGCTTCGACCGCCGGAATCGTCGCCAGTGCGTTCTAGTGGCTGGGGCCAAGGCTCTAGGCATCAGGCCCCACGATCTCGCGCAACCTCTGATGCGGTTGGAGAGCATCGATCAATTTCTGGACCGGTTCGCACAAGCCGCCCCCGGTGAAGACGCAACAGTCCGCCTCAAGAAAGATTTGGTCTTTGAGGCTCGTGATCGAAAAGGCCTTCTTGACAGCCACCTGATCGTTTTGGCGGCGATTGTCAGCGTGATCGGCCGCCGACGATGTCCGGTGAGGATCACCCAAAAAGCGATCCGGTGCCGAGCCGTCGGATGTCGTTCGTTGCAAGTGTTGGCGGCCGCCAGGCAGGCAGGCGTGCGGCTACCGGAGCCTCTATCCGACTGGGCAATTCGTTCGGCGCTCAAACGCCTCTATCTTGGCAATCTGGTTCACCGGTTCACGTTTGGTCGCCGGATCACCTACTACGCCATCGGGATGACCCGGAAGGATTTCCAACTGTCCGTCCACGACCACGCGACCCGTCGCCAGCAGCGCGAGTGGCTGCGTCAAATCGAAGACGATGAGCTCGATGCCGCCATCAGAAACCGACGTGCCGTAATCAAGTGGCTTCCGCCTCCGCGTCCTCATGCCACACCGCTGGAAGGCGCGGGAATTGATCCCGAACTGATCGACTTCGGCCCGGCCTGAGCCCCGGCTTCGTCGGTCGCTGATTTCTCAGACTTCACCGGCAGAGCGGGAGGGACACACAGATCCTGAGACAGACCGTCCGACAGACTCCTTGAAAGACTTTCTACAATCTTATGGGCCGAGCCTCTCCACACCGCCTCAGCTATGACTCCACCAAGTCCTTCACTGGCTCTCCACTTAAACAGAAACCTGAAACAGCACCTTTGAAAGCAGAAGCTAAGAAAAGCAGAAACTCTGTGAGAAAAGCCAGTCTTCGACTGGCACGAGAGAGACACGCGCTGGGCCTTCTGAATTCTCCAGAGGAAATCCCAAAGAGCGACCGAGCAGACGGGCGCACCTTTGCCTCGAATTCGGCCGGCCCGACCGGTCAGAAGCGGCTCCGTTGCTTTCGGTGGTGCCAGTTTCCGCTCTGCTGGGGATCCTTTTCACTGCTCGTAGTTCCACCGCCTGCTGGATTGCCCAGAGCGCGGACTGGGCGATGCTGGCCACCATGTGCGGCCGCTACCCGCTCACCCAGGTTCCCGACTTCGAAGAACTCTGCGATGTGGCCATCGAGTGGAAGGGCTTCAAGCCGCGCTACAATATCGCCCCCACCCAGCGCGTCCCCATCGTCCGGCTTGAAGACGGCCACCTCGCCGTCGCTGAAGCCCGCTGGGGCTTGGTTCCGTCGTGGGCCGATGATCCGTCCATCGGCAACCGGATGATCAACGCGCGGGGCGAAACCGTGGCCGAGAAACCGTTCTTTCGCAGCGCTTTCAAAAGCCGCCGCTGCCTGGTCCCGGCCGACGGCTTCTACGAGTGGCAAAAGGTCGGGAAAGGCAAACAGCCTTGGCGCTTCGTGAAACCCGACAGGGGGCCGTTTCTCTTCGCCGGATTGTGGGAACACTGGCGACCCGACGAATCCGCCGACTGGCTGACCACCTTCACCATTATCACCACCACGCCTAACCAAATTGCCGAGGCCGTCCATGACCGCATGCGCGTCATCCTCGACAAGGCCGGTGCCCAAGCGTGGATGGCCCCGAAGGCCGCCCCCGCCGCGTTGAAGGACCTCTTGGCGCCGTGTCCCGGCATCTCATTGGAGCGCTACCCTGTGGGAGCCGCTGTCGGCAGCCCGTCCAACGACTCCCCGGCCGTGATCAAGCCCGCCTGAATCCGCAAAACTTCCCCTTGGCCGCTCGTCGCGAACGCCTTAGCGTCCGCGTCCGTTACCAAGGTCGCCATGCACCAGTCCAACGATTGCCGAGACCGCGCCGGGCTCAGTTGATCCGATGAGTTCCGAAACCCATTCCCAGATTGCCAGCTTCATTTGGAGCATCTGCAATCTCCTCCGAGGCCCCTACAAGCGGAACGAATACCGCAAAGTCATCCTGCCCCTGACGGTCCTCCGGCGGTTTGACTGCATCCTCGCTCCCACCCGGGCCAAGGTGCTCAAGGAACACGCGAACCTGAAGACGAAGGGCGACAACATCGTGCGCCATCGGTTGTCCCAGGTGACCGGGGTCCCGTTCTTCAATCTCTCCAAGTTCACGATGGCCAAGCCGCCCGAAGGCACCGGCCTCAACGGTCTGTTGGACGACCCGAACCAGCTCGCCCCGAACCTCAACAGCTACATCAGCGGTTTCTCGCCGAATGTCCGCGCCATCATGGAGCGGTTCAAGATCGGCGAGCAGATCGCCTACATGGCGGAAAAGGACCTCCTCTTCCTCGTCGTCAAGGCGTTTACCGATCCCAAGATCGACCTGTCCCCGGCCAAGGTGGACAACATGCAGATGGGCTACGTCTTCGAGGAGCTCATCCGGATCGGTGCGGAGCAGTCAAACGAAGAGGCCGGGGAGCACTTCACCCCTCGCGAGGTCATCAAGCTCATGGTCAACCTGCTCCTCTCCCCGGAGAAGGACCTCGCCCGCAGCCATGTCGTGAAGACCATCTACGACCCCGCCTGCGG
>CAMLMI010000045.1 GCA_946480965.1 uncultured Verrucomicrobiales bacterium
GGTGATGTCCCAGAAGAGGCCCTGGAGGCCGATGATCTCGCCGGAGGGGTTGCGCAGCGGCGTCTTGAGGACATGGACGTAGCGGATCTCGCCGGGGCGCTTGGGCGGGCGGTATTCCTCGATCGTCTCGAAGTTCTTGCCCGTGGTCATCACGCCGCGGTCGTCGGCCTGGTATTTCGCCGCCATCTCCGGGGCGAAGAAGTCCCAGTCGGTCTTGCCCACGATCTCGTCGAGCGTCTTGTCGAGGGACTCGCAGAAACGCTGGTTGCCGAAGGTGAACCGGCCCTGGAGATCCTTGCGGAAGATGGCCTGCTCGATGGCGTCCACCAGCGAATGGTAGAGGGCCTCGGAGTGGGCGAGCTTCTCCTCGGCGCGGTGGCGTTCGGTGACGTCCTCGACCGTGCCCTCGAAGAAGCGGAGGCGGCCGTTCTTGTCGCGCACGGCGCGGACGTTCTCGGCGATCCAGATGATCTCTCCGTTCTTGCGGCGGATCTGGGACTCGAAGGCGCTGACGACGCCCTTCTCCTCCATGATGCGGACGAACTCGTCGCGGCGGCCGGGCTCCACGTAGAGCATCCGTCCGATGTCGGAGACCTGGTGCATCAGCTCCTCGGACGACTCGTAGCCGTAGATGCGCGCGAGGGCGGGGTTTGCGCT
The DNA here is from genome assembly GCA_946480965.1 of uncultured Verrucomicrobiales bacterium. The sequence goes on from CAMLMI010000045.1 coordinate 658, forward strand.
GAGGTAATGGCCGTCGGCCGTGGTCTGGAAGATGCCCTCGACGGCGTTCTCGTAGATGCCGCGATAGGTCTCCTCGGCATGGCGGAGCTTGGCGCGGGATTCGGCGCGTTCGGCGGCGTGGAGCACGGCCCGGACGAGCAGGCCACGGTCGAGCTTGCCCTTCACCAGGTAGTCCTGGGCCCCGGCCTGCACGGCCTGCACGGCGGTCTCCTCGTCGTCGTGGCCGCTGGTGACGATGATCGGGATGTCGTCGGCCACGGCGTGGATCTTCTCCAGGGTGGAGAGGCCCTGTTCGTCCACGAGCTGGAGATCGAGGAGGATGAGGTGGGGCGGCGTCTGCTGGACGAGGCGGATGGCTTCCTTGAGCGAATCGGTGCGCGAGATGCTGAACGTGGCCAGACGGCTGCCGCCGAGCATCTGCTGCATGAAGAGCGCGTCGGCGGCGTTGTCCTCCACCAAAAGGATGTTGAGGTGCTTCGACTTCATCGGTGACGCCGACCGGGGCGTGGCGGGACTGGAGCTGGCATGGCCGGGAACGTTGTGCATCGGCGGCGGGATTCTGCACCCCCGAAACCGGGGACTACATTTTGACGACCGCGACGGCGCCGGTTTTCGGATCGTATTGGATCTTCATGCCGTTCGGCGCCGCCGGAATCTCGCGCAGGTATCCCTGTGCCACGAGCTCGTCGAGCGAGGCGGGCAACCGGTCCTCCGCGATCTGGAAGTTCTGGATGGCCTGCTTGAGCTGCGCGGTGTCGATCGTCTTGATGGCGGATTGCTGGCCCTTCGCGACCGCGCCGAGGTAATCGACCGGCGCGGCGACCGGGTTGCCGCCGGAGCTGTTCGTGGCCGATGCGGAGTCCGGGGTGGAGGACTCGCCGCCGCAACCGGCAAGGACGGCGAGCGAGAGCCCCGCGACGACGAGGGGGAGACAGCGCTTCATGCGGTTGAAGCTAGGCGGTGAGAGGCGGTTGCCAAGCGCGTTGTTGTCGGCAGGGCCGGGAAGAATCTTCTTTCGTCGCCGCGCGCCCGCCGAGCATCGTGCCGCCATGTCGCCCCGATGCTCGTCCGTCCTCGGCTCCCTCGGCATTTTCGTCGCCGCCATGAACGTTTCCGCCGCTCAGTTCCATGCCTACTTCGGCACCTACACCGGGACCAAGAGCGAGGGCATCTACGTGGCGAAATTCGACGCCGAAACGGGCAAAGCGGAGGAGCCCAAGCTCGCGGCCAAGGCGACCAGCCCCAGTTTTCTCGCCGTGCATCCCGACGGCCGCCATCTCTACGCGGTCAATGAGACGGACCGTTGGCGCGACCAGTCCGGGGGCTATGTGACCGCCTACCAAATTGATGTCGCGACCGGCCAGCTCAAGGAGCTGAACCAGCAGTCCACCGGCGGCGGCGCGCCCTGCCACGTGATCGTCGATGCTTCCGGCAAACACGTGCTCGCGGCGAACTACATGGGCGGCAACGTGGCCGTGCTGCCGCTGAATCCTTCAGGAGAACTGCTGCCGCATTCGGCCTTGGTTCAACACAAGGGTTCCAGCGTGAACCCGAACCGGCAGAAGCAACCCCACGCGCACTCGATCAACCTTTCGCCGGACGGACGCTTCGCGCTGGCGGCCGATCTGGGCACGGACCGGATCTATGTGTCGGCTTTCGATGTGGCTAAGGGCTCGCTGGCTGCGCAGTCGGAGATGGCGCTGCCGCCGGGATCGGGCCCGAGGCATCTGGCCTTTTCGCCGGATGGTAAGTTCGTCTTCGTCATCAACGAATTGCTCTCTACGTTGGCCAGCTTTTCCTGGGATGCCGCGAAGGGCACGCTGACGGCCATCGACTCGCAACCGACCTTGCCGAAGGACTTCTCCGGCTCCAGCACCACGGCCGAAGTCCGGGTGCATCCGAACGGGCGCTTCGTCTATGGCTCGAATCGCGGCCACGATTCCATCGCGGTCTTCGCGGTGGACGAGGCGGGAAAGCTCCGGCTCGTGGAACACGTCGCGACCGGCGGCCGCACGCCGCGCAATTTCAACTTCGATCCCACCGGCAAGTTCCTCTGGGTGGCGAACCAGGGCTCGGATTCCGTCGTGCTTTTCCGGGTGGACGCGGCGACCGGAAAGCTGGCGGCGACCGGACAGTCCTTGAGCGTAGGTTCGCCGGTCTGCATCCGCTTCGTGGCGGTGCGCTGAACGGGCAGCCGGGCCAACCCAAAAAGCAAAACGGCCGACTTCGGGCGAAGTCGGCCGTGATGTTTTCGGAAGAGCCCGAGCGATTACTGCGCGGCCGGAGGTTCCTCCGCAGGCGCGGCGGGTTCGGCGGGCGCGGGGGCCTCGGCGACAGCGGACGTTTCCACTTCGGCGGGAGCCGGAGCTTCGGCCGGTGCAGCCTCGGATGCAGCCGCAGCCGGAGCGGTGGCTTCGGGGGCCTTGGCCGGTTTTTCCTTTTTGGGCTGCGGTTGCGGTTTCGGAGCCGGCTTCTTGGCGGTCTCCAAGATGCCGTTGTGGAACTCGATGACGTGGCCCTGATGGATGAGCCAATGCAGGTCGCCGATCACGGCGCGCTGTTCCGCCGTGGGTTCAGCAGTCGGAGCCGGGGCCGGAGCGGGCGCAGCGGCGGGGGCTTCGGAAGATTCCGCCGGAGCGGCGGCTTCGGCGGCCGGCGCGGGCGCAGGAGCCGGAGCAGCCGGAGCCGGGGCCAAGGCGTCGAGGAGATGCTTGCGGGTGCACTTGGGCGTCGCGTTGATGAACTCGACGATCTTGCGCACGCCGTCGGACACCGGGTTGGCCGCGAGATCGAGGAAGTGCGGCCGGGCGACGCTGACGTGGGTGACGGTCTTGTTGACCTTGAAGAACTGCAGGCCGCGGGAGGCGAGCTGCGAGCTGAGCACGTTGACCACCGCGATGGGGAAACGGCGCTGCTCCTCCCACAGATGGCGGAGATTGCGCAGCAGGGCGGGCTGCTTCACATCGCGCACGGCGGCTCCGCCGAGGGTGAGGGAGTCCACCTGCTTGACGATGTTCGGCACATGCACCTCGCGGAAGTGCTTCTCGACCTGCTCCATGCTGGAGAGGCGGAGCGGCTCGGGCAGGTTCAGGGCGATGTATTCGGTCTTGAAGCTCTGGTCCTCGATCCACTTCTTCACGACCTCCTCGTCCTTCACGATCTTCACGCGGGACTTGAACATGTCGAACGGCATCCGGTCGAAGCGGGCCTGGTGCAGGCGGCGGAGCTGGTTCTGGTAGTCGTGGTAGTTCGGCGGTCCGAGCACCACGCCGCTCATGCCGCACTGGGCGACGAAGGTGTAGACGCCCTTGGGCGGATCGCACGGCGTCTTCTCCGCCTGGTAGAAGGTGGCGAAGTGGTTCTGGAGGATGTGGCTGACCGCCTCCTGCTCGGTGAGCCAGACGGTGTCGTCGAGCGCACAGGTGAAGAGCGGCTGGGCGGGGGCGCCCTCGGCGTTCTTCTTGGACTCGATCCTGACGCGGTAGCGCTCGGGCTTCTGGACGATGAGCTGCGCGATCTCGAAGAGCGGATAGGCGCGGCCGGTGAGCTTGATCTGGCGGGCGAGCGAATCGACGCCGTTCTCCTCCGGCTGGATGGTGAAGTTCAGCTCCAGGGCCGGCGGAGGTTCGGGACGACGGTCGTCACGGCGAGGGCCGCCGCGGAAATCGCCTCTCGGACCGCCCGGACCGCGGGGTCCATCGCGACGCGGACCACGGTCGCCGCCTTCGGGACGCGGGCCGCGCGGAGCGCCGCCGCCGGAACCCTGCGGACGGAAACCGCCTTCGCGAGGGCCGCGACGTTCGCCGCCGGGACCGCCGGGGCGGGGCCCCTTGCGGAACGGCCGGTCTCCGCCGCGCTCGGCGCCTTCGTTGCCGGTGTAGCGGGCGTATTTGTTAGCGTCGGACGGCTGCTTGGCCCAGGCGGGCTGGAACAGCGACTCCAGATCCAGTTCGTTCTCGATGTTCATTGCGGCACAAAAGGCCCTCGGAAGCGGTTGGCGCACCGGGGGCCGGGTCTCGAAATCAGGCGGCGACCTTGCTTGGCCCGAAATGGGAAAGCAAGCACCGGCTCGGGGCTTGCGGACCGCTCGCGGCCCGGTCCGGGGAAGGGGATTTGACTTTGGTTCCGCTTCTGCCGACAACCCTCGGCAAATGGCTGAGCCGATCCCTTTTGTGCCCGAATCCCCGACGGTCAAGTGGCGCCGCCGCCTGCTCTGGTGCCTGGCGCTGATGGTCCTCGTGATCACCGGCTACTGGGGAGCCGACCGCTACCGCGTCTGGCGCTACCAGCACCTGCTGGAGTTCGCGCAGGAGGCGGCCGGGCGCTCCGATTGGGAAGGCGTGGAATTCAGCCTGCGCCAGGCCATGCAGGTCCATCCCGGCATCATCGAGCCCTATGAGCGGATGGCGGAATATGCCGAGAAGCTGGAGCCCGCGCAGGTGACCTACTGGCGGCGGGCCGTGGCCCAGCGCGAGCCCCAATACCTCCGCCACCGCATCCGCTGGGCGGAATCCGCCATCGCCCGCGCCGATTACGCCCAAGCGGCCGAAGCCCTCAAGGGACTCGACGCCACGAGCCTGGAAACCCTCCCCGTCAAGCTCGTGCAGGCCAAGCTGGCGGCGGCGGTGGGCGACGTGGCCGCCGCGACCAAGGCGGCCGGCGAAGCCGTGAAGCTCGACCCGGGCAACGCCACCAACCGGTTCCTCCTCGCCCGCTTCCAGATGCTCAGCACCAACGACGCCGTGGCCGAGACCGCCCGTGCCCAGATCGAATCCTATGTGGGAAAACCGGGCTTCACCCCCGAGGCTCGCCGCATCCTCGGCATGCTGGCGCTCCAGAAGGGCGACGCCACGACGGCCCGGCTCCACCTGGAGGCCGTGCTGCGCGAGCCCGAAGCGGGCATCGCCGACCAGCTCCGGTTCCTCGACCTCCTCCGGCTGGAGAAGGCCCCGGATCTCGAAGCCCGGTTGGCCGCGACGCGCGCCGCCGCCGGCACCAACATCGCGGCCGTGCTCGGCGTCTCCCAGTGGATGACCTCCCGGGGCTACGGCAACCAGACGGTGGACTGGATCAAGGGTCTCCCACCGGAGCTTGCCTCCAATCCGCTGCTGCGCGCCGCACGGCTCGAAGGCTACCTCGGCGTCCGCCAGGGCCAGGAATGCGCCGCTTGGCTCGGCACCGAGAACTGGGGGCCGGACGACCACCTGCGCCTCGCGCTGCTGGCCCGGGTGCATCATGGCATGGGCCAGACGAACCTCGCCGACACGGCGTGGAACGCCGCGGTGGAAAAGGGCCGCCACACCCCGCGCGGCCGGCGAGCCCTTTGGCAGGCCGCCACCGAATCCGGCTGGCGCGACAAGGCGCTGGCCATGCTCGAGCTCTCCGCCGGCGCCCCGACCGACCGCCGCTGGGCGTTGACCCTGCTCTTCGACCACTACTCCCGCATCCCTGACACCACGAACATGCTGGCCGTCTCCCGGCGGATGCTCGCGGTGAATCCCGAGGACACGATGATCCGCAACAACGTAGCCGCCCTCTCGCTCCTGCTGAAGCAGGACATGGAGAAAGGGCACCGTCTCGCGCAGTTGGCCTGGGCCGAGCGCACCAAGGACCCGGCGGTGCTCGCCACCTACGGCTATTCGCTCCTGCTCCAGGGCAAGGCCGAACAGGCCCTGGACATGTTCGAGCGCATCCCGCCCCAGTATGCCGCCCATCCCTCGATCGCCGTCTATTACGCCGCCGTGCTCGCGGCCAACGGAGAGATGAAGAAGGCGCAGCCCTACATCAAGGTCGCCAGCGCCGGGAACATCCTGCCGGAGGAGCGCGAACTGCTCGCCGACACCATCCGCCAATCCGCGCTCTTCACCGAGTAGCCCGATCCGGAGTCCGGAAATGGCGGCGGCAACCAACGAGGGACCGGTCCGTGGGATCGACTTCCGGGCCCATTCCTCCGGCTGGGTCAAGGGCCTCGACGGCTTCGACAAGTCCCGCCACAGCGTCCCGGATTCGGTCTGCCCGGCCACCACCGCCTTTCTCGCCCGTCTCTGCGCCCGGGAACTGGCGGAAGGGGCCGAGGCCCTGTTCCAGGCCGCCCGCGCCGCGTTCGGCTACAAGCGCCGGGAAATGGACCTCTCCGTCGGCAGCCCCGGTGCTCTGCTGCGGACGCCGGACTTTTCCTTCGAGTGGGCCTACGCGCTGGACGACGACGATCCTTCCGCCTGGAAGCTCGCGCGGACGCTGTGCGCGGTGGACGGCGGCGTCGTGCGGCGGCCCGAGTTCGACGCGCTCTTTGCCGGCAAGTTCTCCGAACTGGTCTTCACCTTCGGCGGCGCCGTGGGCGTCGAGACGGTGATCGACGCTGTGGAGGATCTGGACGCCTCGTCCGGGCTCACCGTGGACTATCCGTCCGATTGCCGGGACTGCGTCCTGTCGGTCGAAGGCGTCGCCGCCACCGTCCGCATCGAGCCGTCGTCGCTCCGGATGGTTTTTCCGAGGAACGGTTCCCCGGCGGAACTGTTGGATGGCTTCCTCGCCGTCCGGGACCGCTTCCGCCTGACGAGGCAGGGAGTCTTGTCGGGCCTGCTTGAACGTCCGGGCTGAAGGCCCCTTTCCTCAGGCCGGTCGCGTCCGCACGCAGTGACGGCCCTGCACCCGGATCTCGCCCCGGGCCAACGCGGCCACGGCCTTCGGATAGAGGGCGCGTTCCGCCACCTGGATGCGTTCGTGCAGCGTGGCCGCCGTGTCGGTGTCGAGCACGGGCACGGCTTCCTGTGTGATGATCGGGCCGGTATCCACGCCTTGATCGACGAAATGGACGGTGCAGCCCGCGACCTTCACGCCGTAGTCCAGCGCCTGCTTCCATGCCTCCAATCCGGGGAACGAAGGCAGCAGCGAGGGATGGATGTTGATCACGCGCTGCTCGAAGGCGCGGAGGAACTCGCCCTTCAGGATGCGCATGAAGCCCGCCAGCACCACCAGGTCCACCTGCGCGTCGCGCAACGCGGCCAAGTAGGCGGCCTCGGCGTCTTCGTCGAGCTTGGTGCGGAATTTTCCGGGCGGGATGAAGCGCGCGGGCAAGTTCCGATCGGCGGCGTGCTTCAAGATGCCCGCGCCCTCCACGTCGCTGATGACCACGGCGATCTCGGCCGGCACCTGGCCTGCGGAAATGGCGTCGGCGATGGCGACCATGTTGGACCCCTTGCCGGAGCCGAGGATGCCGAGACGGAACGGTTTGCTCATGACGCGGGCGAGTTAACAGGGCGGAACCAATCCGAGACAAAGGGAAACTGGAGCGCGGGAGCGTTGCGCGCCTACCCACCCGTGACCCCTCCGTGGAGGGGAATTGGTCTCGCGCGTTCGGCTGCCGATGGGCGTCCTGTCTTGTCCCCTCCTTGGAGGGGTCGGGGGTGGGTTCGTGCTTCGTCTCAAGAACTTCCTCTCCCTACAGCGGCACCTTTCCGAAGACCACGCTGGACGCGGCGGCAAACCTCGTTACCGTCCGACGGCAAAGCCAAGAGTTGCCATGAACACCCCCGAGAGAATCCAGCAGTTCCGCGACGCCTTCCAAAAGCTCCGCGCCGAGATCGGCAAGGTCATCGTCGGCCACGGCGACATCGTCGATGGCACGCTCACCGCGCTCTTCGGCGGCGGCCATGTGTTGCTCGAAGGCGTGCCCGGCCTCGGCAAGACGCTCCTCGTCCGCACCCTCAGCGAGGTGATGGACCTTTCCTTCAGCCGCATCCAGTTCACTCCCGACCTCATGCCGGCCGACATCCTCGGCACCAACCTCGTCGTCGAGGACGCCCATGGCCGGCGCGGCTTCGAGTTCCAGAAAGGCCCCATCTTCGCCCACCTCGTCCTGGCCGATGAGATCAACCGTGCCACGCCCAAGACCCAGTCCGCCATGCTCGAGGCCATGCAGGAGAAACAGGTCACCGCCGGCGGCGAACTCCGGCCGCTGCCCAAACCCTTCTTCGTCCTCGCCACCCAGAACCCCATCGAGCAGGAAGGCACCTACCCGCTGCCCGAAGCCCAGCTCGACCGCTTCTTCTTCAAGCTCGTCGTCGGCTACCCCTCCCGCGCCGATCTCGCCGAAGTGCTCAACCGCACCACCGAAGGCCACAAGGCCGACATCCAAAAGGTCATCGACGGCGAGGCATTGACCGACTTCCAGGGCCTGGTCCGCCAAGTGCCCGTGGCCAGCCACGTGAAGGACTTCGCCGTGCGCTTGGTTTTGGCCACCCATCCCAAGACCGAGACCGCCGCCCCGGTGACGAGCCAATACCTCCGCTTCGGCAGCAGCCCGCGTGGTGCCCAATGCCTCTTGCTCGCCGGCAAGGTCCGCGCCCTGACCGAAGGCCGCTACAACGTGAGCGTGGACGACATCGTCGCCGTGGCCCCGCCCACCCTGCGCCACCGGTTGATCCTGAACTTCGAGGCCGAGGCCGAAGGCATCACCACCGACCACGTCATCGCGACAATCCTGAAGGAGCTACCGAAGGAGGCGGTAGCTGCCTAGGCATAAACCAACGCAGGGCTGGCACCGACCAACGGGCATGAGAGAGACATCGACGCAAGGCCTGTTCCCAGGCAGTTGATGTTACATTCAAACCAGTGGTGAGCGATGCCCCGGGATCGCCTAGAAAGCCATCGGGGCAGCGTTTCGTATTCTCCATTCTTGGAGGCACAGATGCCCTACAGTTCGATCAAGGAGTGCCCTGCGCCGTCATCCGGTTCGTCCGGGACACGCTTTTGCATGAACACGGAAGTCGCATTGGTGGCCGCTCACTTCGTCAGCACGGAATCGAGGTTCAACAGTGTGTTGGCCACGACGCTCAGGGCGGCGAGTTCCGGGCGGACGGCGACTTGGGCGGATTGAGCTTCATCGGCGGAGAACTTGGCGAAGGATCGTTCGTAGAGGCCGGTCAACACGGCAAGCTGTTGGCGGTCGGGTTTGGAGCCGGTGACGATTTTCCAGCCGGCGGCGATCTGGTCCGAGGCCCGGGTGGATTCCACGGAGGCCATCTGCGCGGCCAGGGCCTGCGCGGCCTGGAAGAAGACGGGGTCGTTCAATGTGACCAAGGCCTGGAGCGGCGTGCTCGTGGGCGTGCGGCGGGCGGTGCAGACGTCGCGGCTCGGGGCGTCGAACGTGACGAAGCTGGGGTAGGCGGCGGTGCGTTTCCAGTAGGTGTAAACGGCGCGGCGATTCCGGTCCTCGCCCTGGGAGGTTTCCCACTGCGCGCTGTTGTAAACCGAGCGCCAGATTCCCTCGGGCTGGAGCGGCATGACGGGCGGGCCGAATTGTTTGGGGGAGAGCAATCCCGCCACCGCCAGTGCCTGGTCGCGGACCATTTCGGCACTGAGGCGATTGCGGGGACCACGGGCGAGGAGCCGGTTGCGCGGATCGCGCTCGGCCAACTCGGGCCGCATGGCCGCGTCCTGGCGGTAGGTGGCGGAGAGGACGATTTCCCGCAGCAGTTTCTTGGTGCTCCAGCCCAGTTCGTTCTGGAAGCGCAACGCCAGGTGGTCGAGCAGCTCGGGATGCGACGGGTTCGTGCCGGAGCTGCCGAAGTCCTCCGAGGTCTCGACGATCCCCAGGCCGAAGAGCTGTTCCCAGAGACGGTTCACGGCCACGCGCGCGGTCAACGGGTTGTTGGTCGAGACCAGCCAGCGGGCCATCGCCAGCCGGTTGGTTTCACCGTCGGGAGCGAGAGGGTTGAAGAGCTTCGGCACACCGGCCGAGACCTCGGCGCCTTTCTCCAGCCAGTTGCCGCGCACGAAAACCGACGTGTGGCGGCGCAGCTCGGCGGGCTGTTCGGACATCACGGGAATGGCGACGGAAGCGATCTTGCTCCGGGCGGCGCGCGTTTCGGCCAAAGCTTTGCGGCCGTTCGACAATTCCTCCGAGGCGGCCCAGCGCGTCCACTCGGACGATGCGGTGGCGGAGAACCGGCCGCGGTTCATCACCTGTGGCATCTGGTCGTTGGGCGCGGCGTTGAAGGCCAGGCTGAGCTGGAGCGAGGCGCCTTCCGGCAGATCTACCGGTTCCTTCAACACGAAGACGGCGTGGCGCGGACGATCGATGCGAGGAAACGCCCCCCATCCTCCGCCACCGGAAGCGATGCTGCCTTCGGGATTGGAGAACGGCTTGGCGTCGTCGCCGAACACATGGGAGAAGGCGATCTCCCGGCCCGACGGGAGCAGCGTGGCCTTGAGCTGCGTGAGCACGAAGCCCAGCTCGGGCGTGAGCAACGCGGCTTCCAGGTTCTTGGGCAACGCGTCGATGCGCAGCGCGGTGAGGCGTTTCAATTCCGACGGCAGCGGCACGGCCACGGTGAAACGGGAATCATGCGAAACAGTGCCTTCGGTCAGCAGCTCCGTCAGATCGCCTTCGCGCCGCAGCGAGAGCTTCGTCAGTCCGGTGGATTCGGCGGCGGTGGGATGGAGCGGGGTCCAGTCCGTCGCCGTCTTTGCCAGCACCTGGCGGCTGCGGTCGTGTTCGGTCTGGCGCAGGTATTCGATCTGCGCGTCGAGCTTGCGGGCCGCTTCGTTTTCCGAGCGGTTCAAAGGCACGGCCAGGAGCGGCGCGTCGCCCGGTTGGTCCCAGTCGCGCGACGTGTTGTAGAACGCCATGAACTGGAAAAACTCCTCGTGCTCGATGGGATCGTAGGGATGCGAATGGCACTGGATGCAGCGGAAGGTGACGCCTTGGAAGCCGGTCCAGAGCGTGTTCAACCGGTCGAGCACCGCCGCGAGGCGGAATTCCTCGTCGTCCGTGCCGCCCTCGGCGTTGGTTGGCGTGAGCCGCTGGAAGGTGGTGGCCACTTGGTCGTCGATGGTGGAGTCCGGCAGCAGATCGCCGGCGAGCTGCTTCACGGCGAACTGGTCGTAGGGCAGATCCTCGTTGAAGGCGCGGATCAACCAGTCGCGATACGGCCAGACGTTGCGTCCCGAATCCTTCTCATAGCCCTGCGTCTCGGCGTAGCGCGCGATGTCGAGCCACATGCTGGCCCAGCGTTCGCCGAAAGCGGGCGACGCCAACAAACGGTCCACGACCTCCTCGTGCGACTCCTTGCGCCAGCCTTGGATGAAGCCGTCCACTTCGCCGGGCGTCGGCGGCAGACCCGTGAGGTCGAAGGTCACGCGGCGCAGCCATTGCAGGCGGTCGGCCTCGGGCGAGGGCTTGAGTTTTTCGGCGTCGAGCTTCGCGAGGACGAAGCGGTCGAGCGGTTGGCGTGCCCAGCCCGGTTTCGAGACCGGCGGCAATGCCGGAGCTTGGGGCGGCACGTAGGCCCAGTGCTCGGCCCACGGCGCGCCCTGGCGAATCCACGTGCGCAGTTTCTCGATGTCCTCCTTGGCCAGGCCGTGGCCGTGGTCCGGCGGCGGCATCTTGTTCTCCGGGTCATCGGTCGTGATGCGGTAGATCAGCTCCGACTTGTCCGGATCGCCGGGGACGATGGGGATTTCGTCGGACTTGCCCGGGGCGAGGGCGCTTTCGCGCAGGATGAAGGAGACGTTGCCCGCGCGTTTCACGCCGCCGTGGCAGCCGACGCAGTTTTTGTTCAGCAACGGTCGGATTTCCGCGGCGAAATCGATGGGCCGCTCCTCCGCCCGGGAAGACCCAGCCAGAAGGGAAACGGTCAAGGCCGCCAGAACGGAACGGAATGCGGGAACCTGGGACATGCGCGTCGGATCGTGTCGCAGCCCGGCGGCGGTGCCAAGCTCCGGCACCGGGCGCAGGTTCCCAGACGCCCAAAGATCGGGGGCGATTCAACGCGTGTTTCCTATTCCACCAGCCGGATGCGGTAGTAGCGCTGCTCGTCTCCCGGAGCGTCGATGACCACCTGCGATTCGGAGGTCGCGAAACGGTCTCCGCCCAGCGGCAGCCAGATGGGATCGTTCAGGTCGTCCTTGTATTCCACGCGATAGGTGTGGCCCGGCTCGGTCGGCAGCGTCAGCCGGAACGAACCGTCGTTTTGCCGCGCGAGACCGGCGATGCTGGGAGGCTCCGAAAGGGCCGGCAGCAAGTTCGCCGTTCCCGGACTGGGCGCGGCCATGAAGAGGCGCAGCCCGCCGGCGTCGGGATACCGTCCTTCGCTGACATTTGCCGACTGCGCGCCGAAGGAGACCGCATCGACCGGGCTGCCATTCGGGGCGAACAGCCCGATGGCTTCGCCGCCCTTCGAGAGCTTGAAGGAAACGTGCAAGGACGCGCCGTTCGTGGCGGCGTTGGCCGTGACCGCGTCGTCCGCCCAGACCAGCAGGAACCCGCGTGGAGGGACCACGTAGCCGGTCGGGATCTGGAACTGGAAGGGATTGGCCAGGTTGTCCGACAGGTAGTAGCCGCCCAGATCGGCGGGGGAGTCGGCCGCATTGTGCAGTTCGAACCAGTCGTCGAACTTGCCCGTCGCGGGATCGACCATGAAGCCGGTGTTCTCGGCCATCCATTCGTTGATCGTGACGCTGACCGGCGCGGCAACGGCGTTGTTCGCGCCGCCAGGCGTGGGCGAATACATTGACTCGCGCTGGAACGGCTGGCCATCGGGCAGAGCGCCGAAGGAACGGTTCGCCGCCAGCGTCTGGAAATTGAGGTAGTCCAGGATCTGCGGCCCGCTCTCGATCATGCGGGAAAGGGCCAGGCGACCGTCGCCAGGCACCAGACGGAAACCGGCGTGAAGCGCGGAGACCGAAGTCTCGTTCGTCTCCCCGTCCAACCAGACGACGAGGAACTGGCCTGGCCCGATGGAAGCGTCGGGAGGGAACTCCCACTGCGCCGGACTGGCGTAGTTGGTGCCGAGAAAACGGCCCGATAGGCTGACGGTATTCGAGCCCGGGTTGAAGAGCTCCATCCAAGGTTCCCGTTCGCCAAAATTGTCGGTCGGTCCGGTGAGGTTTTCGGCTTGGACCTCGTTCAACCACAGGGTGGGAAACTCCGGCAACTCGCGCTGCACCGAATTGGTCTTTCCCGGGGATGTTTTGGCCGACGGATCGATCCGCCAATTCGCCACGCGGCTGTTGTCCTGCGCGGGGTCCACCAACTGCAGGGCAACACCGGTTTGGGCGATGGTCGGCCACGGTTCGGCAGCTTCATAGCGGACGCGATCCACAACCAGATCCTCCTGGCCGCCCGTGCCCGGTTGGATCAGCGACAGAGTTTCGCCGTCCTGCTGAAGGTTTCCGTCGAACGTCCCGAACACCGGTGTGACTGGGCCATAGGTGGCCGCGAAGACCACGCTGCTTCTCGCCAGCACCCAATGGCTCCGGGGCATCAAGACCGATCCGGAAGGAAAGACGTAGTCCAGGCCCAGAATCTTCCAGCCCGACAGGTCGAACGGCGTAGTGGCCGAACGGTTGAAGAGTTCGACGTATTCCGCGTCCGGGGTCGCCGCGTTGAACAGGATCTCGCTGAAGACGACGTTGCCAATCGGCGAGTCGGGTGTTCCGTGATTCGTCACGGAAACGGAGAATGCTGTGCCGATGGTCTGCCCTTCACGTCCTTGCGCTTCCACCATCCAAGTGTGGCTGCCACCGGGAACGGGTAGGGTTAGGCTCCAGTTCGTCCGGCTGGTCCAATCCGGAACATGCCGCACGCCGTTGACCGAGACGGTGACGACCTCCAACGGTGCCAGTCCGGAAAGGATCACGGTGTTGGCAGAAGCCGTGAGGGAGTTGGAACCCACCGTGAAGTTTGTCCCGCTCACCGAAGCTAGCGTTGAAAGAATCATCTGCCGTCTAGTGACTATCCAGTTCTTGGTCGGGTCGGGCGGTGTTGCCAAGATACCGGCAGCGGTCATTGCGGCGCGTTTCGCATCGACGATGGGATTGACGACTTCCGCCCGCATCACGCCGTCCGCCAGCTCCTTCAGAGCCCGGCGATACATCCGGTCAAACCGGGGCACCGTCATCATTTGGCTCCATGCTGGATCGTCGAAGCTGAAAAGGTCCACGCCCCCGTATTCAAAGCATATTCCAAGATCGATGGTGAACAACTGCCAGCGATGCTTCGGACCGACCCAAGCGTCCGCGTTTTGCCCGGAATAGACGCCGAAGTGGTCCCAATTGCCGACTGCATGGTTTGCGGCAGAGATCCGCATCCAGTTCTCCATGTTCACAATGCTCTCCAGAACATCCGCATAGTTCTGGCCTTTCGGAGCGCTGGCCGCCGTGATCATGGCGTAGAGGCTGGTGAAGTCGCTCAATGAGCCCGGCGAATCCTTCAAGGCCCAGATGGGACGATAACGGGCCGCCTTGTAAGCGCCATTGGTGGTCGTGTGATGCCGCAGGCGTGCCTCCGAGATGAGTCCGACGGACGTGCCCTCATACCAACGCTGGATCTTGAAAAGCTGGTCGTCCGGAGCGTCCGGAAAATACTGATCCTTGATCGTGCCTCCCGTGGGCCGACAGGCATCCTCCATGAGCTTGCCCCGGCGGGTGCCGTTGACATAGACGGCGACGAAACGGCGGTTCATCCAGGGCACGCCCAGCTCGCGCAGGAACAGGTTGGCGGTTTGCTCCCGCTGCAGGCTGGGATCGTTCAATACCACGCTGGTAATCGTGTCGCTTTGAATGTCGTTGCCGGGCCAGTGGATCTTGTTGAAGGAGGAGAAGCCGAGCACACGGTCGTCCTCGGGCATCGACCAGACATAGTGGCAGGCACGACCGCCCGCCGGGCCGTCGTAGTTCTGGTGCCAAGGACTGCCCGAGTAGCGCCCGCCCATGTTGTAGATGACCCGGCCGTTGTAAACGAAGGTGCCGTCGATGTCCTCGTTGCTCATCGGATGAAGGGACTTCCAGCGGTTGACGTTCGTCTGTGTCAGCCAAAGGTGGTAGGTGCCGAAAAGGTTCGTCGGGTTCGGCTCACCGAACCACACCACGCATTCCCGCACCGGCGCATTGTCGTCCACCAGTTCAGGGAAACGCGTTGTGGCTCCCGCATTGTCCGTGGCGAGCAGCACGAAGGCGATCGCGTTGGTTCTACGGCCCGGCAAGATTGCGCTGTAGAGGCCGTCCCCGGCCACGGCGTCGCCATCCATGCCGGCGTCGTTCATCGCCACGTTGGTGGTGGTGAGGGCCGGATCGAAGCGGTATTGCAGCGTCAACGCGGCCAATCCGTCGGGGTCCGAGACGCGCGTCGTCACGACGACCGGTTGGTTGGTGGCGGGCACGGCCGGATCATGGCGCACCAGATGAAGGGCAGGTCCGGCGTTGGCGTGCGCCCGGCTGTTGGGCAGGCCGGGAGTTCCGAGATTGTCCGGGACAACCAAGCGACCGGTCGCCTCCAGATAGGCTCCCCAGAAACGCAGCAGCGGCTCCGGGCACCCGCGAAGCCAACGCGCCTTGAAACGCAGGGTGGCGGTTTGTCCGACAGAGAAGGGAATGTTGTCCAAGGCGATCTGCACCGAATTCGGCCCCATTGCAATGCTGTCGGCTGTGCGCAAGTGCAGTCCCACGCTCCCGCCGAATCCGGCATTGGTCGCCAAGCTGGATCGGGAATGGTTGCCGACGAGGGCGAGGGCAACCCTGCCGGACTCGAAGCCGACGTTCAGAACCCCGTCGAGACCTGCCGCGTTGATCGCCTGCACGTCGTCCACTAGGCATTCACCGGCGTCGAGCAGGCCAAGTTGAAGCGGCGAGAAGCTGCCTGAACCATTGTCCAAAACGCCCGTGGCCTCGATGGTGGTCCAAGGCGCCTTGGCAGTCTCGTCGCTGTCGGCCCAGTTCGCGGCCAGGCGCTTATCGGCTCGGGCGTCGATCAGTTCCAGGCTGCTGCCGCCGCCATCGCTCCAGCGACCCCAGCGGCCGCCTGTGCCGTAGGTCACTTCATCGACGACGATGTCGATCATGTTGGTCGCCCCTCCGCTCGCGGTGGAATCGGGCTTGGACAAGGTGATGCGTTCGCCGTTGCCGGAGAGGCGGCCGGAAAAGTTTCCGAAGGTGTTTCCCGCGTTCAACTGCGGGTAGATCGAACGAAGCGTCTCCGCGCTCCGGCCCACCACGAGATAGCCTTGGGCCGGGATCGAAGCTCCCGCCGGGAAGGTGAAGCCGATGCCGCCGCCGAGTTTCCATCCGGCGAGGGAAACCGGGTTGGTCCCGCGATTGTGCAGCTCCAGATACTGCCGGTCGTCGCCGCCCTGGATGGGGTGATACATGATCTCGTTGATGCCAACCTCGCTGACGAGCGGGACGGCGTTGTCGTCACCGAGAGTCGGTTCCATCAGGCGATGCCATTGGTCGGAGCCGTTGGGATGGCGGCCGAAAGAGACGTCGGTTTCTTTGGGCCCGAAGCGCAGTGCGTCCAGCATCCGGTTTCCCGTCGGATCGCGGAAATAGACGGTCTCCCCGCCCGTGCCGAGGGAGAAGCCCAACTGGTCCTCGGTGAAGACCACGAAGCCCCGCGCGGGAATGACGACGTCAGCGGGAACGACGAACTTGTTGGTCGCCGGATCGTCGCTCAGGAAACAACCCGCGAGATCCACCGGGGTGTTGGAATGGTTGTAGAGCTCGACCGTGTCCCGTCCAGTGCCCGAAGGACGCGCGAGGATTTCGTTGATGACGACGCGGCGCAGGGCGTTGGTCACGACCGTCTCGCCGGTGCCGGGAGAGCCTCCCGTCCGTTCGCTCCGTTCCCAGGCCCGGGGATCGGCTTCGCCGTAGGAAGCGCGCGCGAGCACCATCGAATGGCCCGTGCCGTCCGTGCCCATCGGCCACGGCGCGTCGATGCCGTATTCAAGCCGGAGCAGGACCGATCCCTGTTCGTCGTGCAGCCGCACTTCGCCGCTCGTCTTCAGGCTATTCGTGTAAGGACCGAACACGGACGGCAACCCGTAGGCCGCCTGGAGATCCGCCGGTTTGGCCGCCACCACCAGATAGCCTTGGGCGGGGATTTTCGTGCCTGTGGGAATCGTGTAGTCCACCTGTCCTGCCAGCCGATAGCCGCCCACGTCCTCGGGCCACGGGTTTGAATTGTAGAGCTCGACGAACTCGGTGTTCCGGCCGTCGGGACGGTCCGCCGGTTTGAACATGATCTCCGAAATGGCGATCGGTGTTCGCCGGGAAGAAGGCCCGGCGGGTTCGAAGATCGGTTGGGCCAGCGCGGCGATTCCGGACAGGAAAAGGCCCGCGGTCGGCAATATGAACTTCATGGTCGAGATGGCTGGGGGATCGCGCATGGCCCGATGGTCGATCATGGACGGGGTCGCGATGTCCTCCGGGCAAAGACTGTTGGGATCGGATGGCGCTGGCAACAGCCTTTGCCGGTTGCGCGCAGGATTGGGCTGATGGAACGCGCCTCGAGCCGGAGCCAGCCAACGGCAGGGAAGCTTCGCGCTTCCCTCGGCAGGAACCTCTCGGGCAGCTTCTCGGCCCGACAATCCGTCCGCACCAATGCCCGCCGCCCCATCCGCCAACGCCCAGATCGAAGCCCATTACCGCCGCCTGATGGCCTGTCGGCGCTGTCCGGAGATGGCGTCAACGCCTGTCTCCGGCCGTCCGGTCGTCAGCGGAGTGCTGCTCGTAGGGCAAGCCCCGGGCGACAAGGAACCCAAGTTGGGCCGCCCCTTCGCCTGGACCGCCGGCAAGACGATGTTCCGCTGGTTCCAGGAGGGCTGCGGGCTGGACGAAGAATCGTTCCGCAGCCGCATCTACATGGCGGCCGTGTGCCGATGTTTCCCGGGAAAGAAAACCGGCGGCGGCGACCGCGTGCCCGGGCCGGACGAGATCGAGAACTGCGCCGAATGGCTGGACGCGGAGCTGACGCTGCTGAAGCCCAAGCTGGTGATCCCGGTCGGCAAGCTCGCGATGGGCCAGTTCGGCTTCGAGGGCAAGCTGGACGAACTGATCGGCCGGAGCTTCCGCCGCGAGCGCGCGGGCGTGGCCTTCGACGTGATCCCGTTGCCCCACCCCTCCGGCGCGTCGCCGTGGCACCGGATGGAACCTGGGAAAACGCTGGTGAAGGAAGCGCTGGGCCTGATCGCGAAGCACCAGGCTTGGCCGAGGTGAGGAGCGGGTTGCTTTGCAGAAATCTTGTAGGCTGGTTCCAACAACCGAGCGTCGTCCTCGTCCTCCGGCCGACGATGCTGCCTTTCTACTGAGCAACGGTCACGTCCGCGAGGCAGAGATCTTGGGTTCGGAATGCACGGTTCGTTACGCTCCCATTCGAAACGACCGGTGATCGCCCAACGCCGTCTGCAACCTAGGGGCCGATGGGAGTCTGCTTCACAGATATCACCGTCCTCGCTGCTTCGTCTCGTCTCAGAGCCTCTTCAGACGCGGTCCCTTGGGCGTGTCCTCGATCACCCAGCCTTGGGCTTTCAACTCGTCGCGGATGACATCGGAGCGTTTGAAGTCCTTGGCCTTGCGGGCGGCTTGGCGTGCTTCGAGGAGGGCTAGAACGTCCTGCGGAAAAGCTTCCTTTTCTTGTTCCAATTCTGAAAGCCGCTTAACGGTTGGGATGCCAAATACAGGCTCACCAACCAGCCTCCACGCGGCAAGCAGCTCTGCGGCGCGTTTGGGTGCCATTCCGTTGTTTGCCAAATCGTGATTTGTGCGAGCAA
>CAMLMI010000046.1 GCA_946480965.1 uncultured Verrucomicrobiales bacterium
GACCAATGGTGCGCCGCTGCAAATCCGTCTTTCCGGGAACGGCGTCGATACCGGAGCCATCGACACGCGGCCGGCGCAGAACGCGCTGTCGTCCCGCTTCACTCCGGGCGTGGCCAACTCCGTGGCGGGCACGCTGCCCGTGTTCGCCGACGTGTGGCTGAACGAACTCCAGGCCGACAACACGTCCGGCGCCGCGGACAACTTCTCCCAGCGCGAACCGTGGGTGGAATTGCGCAACAACGGCGCGTCCGCGCTGGTGCTGGACGGCTACGCCCTCGGCCTTTCGGTCACGAACCCGATGCTCTGGCGGTTCCCCAGCAACACCACGATCGCGGCCGGTGGCTTCCTCCGTGTCTGGTCCGACGCGCAGACCAACCAGACCGCCGCCGGGCATCTGCACGCGGGTTTCCGACTGCCGTCCGGCACCGGCTCGGTGCTGCTCGCTCGACTGACCAACGGCGCGCCGCAGATCGTGGACTATCTGAACTACGCGGAACTTCCGGCCAACTGGAGCTATGGCGATGTGCCCGATGGCCAGCCGTTCTTCCGCCGCGCGATGTTCTATCCCACGCCCGGCGCGGCCAACAACGGAGCCTCCGCGCCCGTCACCGTCTTCATCAACGAATGGATGGCGGACAATGCCGGCACGATCTCGGACCCGGCCGACAACGGCTTCGAGGATTGGTTCGAGCTCTACAACCCCGGCCCCTTGGCGGCCGATCTCGGCGGCCTCTATCTGACCGACGATCTGACGGACAAGACCAAGTTCCAGATCCCGGCCAACGGCCACTACGTCATCCCGCCCGGCGGCCGGTTGCTGGTCTGGGCCGACAACGAATCGATCCAGAACTCGACCAACCGCGCCGATCTCCACGTCGATTTCCAGCTCGGCAAATCCGGCGAATCCATCGGGCTCTTCCTCGCCGACGGCACCCAGGTGGACGCGGTGACGTTCGGCGCGCAGTCGACGGACGTCAGCCAAGGCCGGTTCCCCGACGGAGCGGCGAACATAGTGACTTTGCCCAGCCCCTCGCCGCGCGCGGCCAATGCCTTGGCGAACTTGGCCCCGTCGCTCGGGGCGCTTCCCGACCGGTCCCTCACCTTGGGACAGACGCTGAACTTCACGGTGACGGGCAGCGATCCGGATGTTCCGGCACAGACGGTCTCCTACAGCCTCGCCGCCGGAGCGCCCATCGGCGCGGCGATCGGTCCGGCCAACGGACAGTTCACCTGGACGCCCACGACCGCGCCCAGCAGCAACCGGATCGGAATCGTGGTGCGGGACAGCGGGGTGCCCAGCCTGAGCGCGACCCAGACCTTCGGCGTGACCGTCCATCCGCCGCCGACGCTCGCCACCGTCCGACAAGGCCAGGCGCTCGTCTTCCAATGGCCGTCGGTGCCCGGGCAGACCTACCAGGTCGAGTTCAACGACGACCTCGGCACGGGCTTCTGGCAGCCGCTGGACGAACCCTTCACAGGCCCCGGCGGCACGGCCTCCTTCACCAACGGCGTCGTCGCTCCGCCCTACCGCTTCTTCCGCCTCAACCTGTTGCCCTGAAAAGAACGCGCCGGAAGGCCGGGGATGGGCGGGTGTAGGCCCGCTCGTCCCTCGTGGTGCGTTTGGCGATCTGCCGTGTCGCCAAAAGGTTTTTGAGGCGCTGGCCTGGTTTCATCACCGGCTTTGACTCCTCCGTCATCCGTGCTTCTCTGTGCGCCCGTTTCGATGTCCATCTACCAGACCACCCGGCTCCCCAACGGCGTCACCGTCGCCTCCGCCTCCATGCCGCACATGACGAGCGTCAGCCTCGGCCTGTGGATCGGCGTGGGCGGACGCCACGAACCCGCCGCGCTCGGCGGCATCTCGCACTTCATCGAGCACATGCTCTTCAAGGGCACTGAGCGCCGGTCCGCGCAGGAGATCTCGCAGAGCGTCGAGGGCATCGGCGGCTCGTTGAACGCCTTCACCAGCGAGGACCACACCTGCTTCTACGCCCGCGTCACCCACGACCGCTGGAAGGCCGTGGCCGATGTCCTCGCCGACATGCTGCTGCACTCCCGCTTCGATCCGGCGGACATCGCCAAGGAGCGCAACGTGATCAAGGAGGAGCTGGCCAGCTACTACGACCAGCCGCAGCAATACGTCCACGAGCTGCTCAACGAGCTCCAGTGGCCCGACCAGCCGCTGGGCCGTTCCCTCACCGGCTCCGTGAAGACGCTGGACGCCATGCGCCGGGCGCACTTCATCGACTACATGGCCAAGCACTACGTCGGCGAGGCCACGCTGGTCTGCGCCGCCGGCCGGATCGAACACGCCGAGCTGGTGGAGACGGCCCGCCG
The DNA here is from genome assembly GCA_946480965.1 of uncultured Verrucomicrobiales bacterium. The sequence goes on from CAMLMI010000046.1 coordinate 2,338, forward strand.
GCTGACCCGGCATTGCCGCCGCGGAGCCAAGCCCGGCTTCGTCCCCGCCGTCCATCCCCAGACCCGGCCCTCGTTGCGGCTCGACACCCGGCAGACCGAGCAGAGCCAGCTCGCGCTCGGCCTGCGCGGCGTTTCGCGCCACGACCCGCGCCGCTTCGCCCTGCGCCTGATCAACGCGCTGGCCGGCGAAACGATGAGCTCGCGCCTCTTCGTCGAGATCCGCGAGAACCGCGGCCTGGCCTACGACATCCACAGCTCAGCCAGCAGCTTCGAGGACACCGGCGACTTCGTCGTCTCCGCCGGGCTCGACCCCGACAGCCTGGAAAGGACCCTGAAGCTGATCCTTCGCGAGCTCCGCCGTCTGGCCGAGGAGCCCGTTTCCGTCGGCGAGCTGAAGCGGGCCAAGGACTACGTCGTCGGCCAGATGGAACTGGGCCTGGAAAGCACCGAGAACCACATGATGACGCTGGGCGAACAGCTCCTGGGCTTCGGCCGAATCACCGAATCCTCCGTGATCGCCGAACGCCTCCGCGCCGTCCGCGCCTCCGATATCCGCCGCGCGATGTCCGATCTCCTGAAGCCCGAGCATCTGTGCTTGGCGCTCATCAGTCCGCTCAAGGACGGAAAGGCGTTGGAGAAGGTCTTGGCCCGGGTTTGATCCCGAGCGGTTTGGTGCCCCGGTCCGTGGTTCCGCTCGTTTTCCGTTCAGGGGCAGGCGGGGAAGGCCGTGCCGGGATGATCCGCAGGGAGAATCTGCGGCGGCCGGTGGCTTTCCTGGGCCCCGACCCCCAAGCTTGGACTTGCCATCGCGCCTTTGCTCCGGATGATTCGCGCCCGTGGAAACGCAGCTTTCGCAGTATATTCCGGTCGTGATCCTGGCCCTGGTCGGCATCGGGTTCGCGGGTGGCAGCATCGTCATGTCGTGGGCCGCCGGCCGCTTGGCCGCGCGCTTCGGCAAAGTGACGCCGGTCAAGAACGTGCCCTACGAGTGCGGCATGTTGCCCGAGGAAACGAACAGCCGCCTCTCGGTGAAGTTCTACCTCGTCGCGCTGCTCTTCGTGCTCTTCGACATCGAAGTCATCTTCATGTATCCGTGGGCCGTCGTTTACCGGGACATGGTCGCGACCAGCGGCTTCTACATCCTCGGGGCGATGATTTCGTTCCTCGGCGTCCTCTTCGTCGGCTACATCTACGCGCTCAAGAAGGGCGCGCTGGAGTGGAAGAACTGATCGGCGACCCCTTGAACACCATTTCCGCATTGAAACCGGGCCGTTAAGCCCGGTTTTCTTTTATCCACAAGCAAACACCATGAGCGTCATCAAATTCGGCACCAGCGGCTGGCGCGGCCTCATCGCCCGCGACTTCACCTTCGACAACGTCCGCCTCGCCACCCAGGCGATCGCCGACTATCTGAACGCGGAGCGCAAGAACCCCGCGTCCGAAGTCTCCAAGCGCAAGCCCGTCCTGATCCTCGGTTGCGACACCCGTTTCCTCGGCCGGGAATTCTGCCTCGCCGCCGCCGAGGTGCTCGAAGCCAACGGCTTCACCCCGCTGGTTTGCAACCGGCCCACTCCCACGCCCGTCATCGCCCATACGATCCGCGCCAAGAAGGCCATCGGCGGCATCAACATGACCGCCAGCCACAATCCCTCCGAGTATCAGGGATTGAAGTTTTCCACTTGGAACGGCGCGCCCGCCACCGGCGACGTCACCAAGCCCATCGAAGCGAACGTCGCCAAGCTCGAAGCCGCTGGCTGGAGCTTCAAGGCGGCGGTCGTCGGCACCTATCAGTGCAAGGAGATCGATCCTAAGCCCGACTACTTCAAGGAGCTCCGCAAGTTCATCGACTTCGCCACGATCAAGAAGGCCAAGCTCAAGGTCGGTGCCCAGCTCATGTATGGCACCGGCGCGGGTTACCTCGACGAGCTGCTGAAGGAGAACGGCGCGACCGTGGTCGCCTTCAATCCGCAGCCCGATCCGATGTTCGGCGGCCATCATCCCGAGCCGAACGCCGAAGGCATGGCCGAAGTCAGCGCACTGGTTAAGAAAGGCAAGATCCAGCTTGGCCTCGGGCTCGATTGTGACGCGGACCGTTTCGGCGTCACCGACAAGAGCGGCACTTGGCTCACCCCGAACCAGGTTCTCGCCCTCGCCCTCTACCACCTGAAGAAGAACCGCGGCTGGACCGGCGCCGTTGTCCGCACCGTGCCCACCAGCCATCAGGTCGACGACGTGGCCAAAATGCTTGGCGTGAAAGTTTACGAGACGCCCGTCGGCTTCAAACACATCGGCGCGTTGATGGAGTCCGAGCCGATCATCGTCGGCGGCGAAGAATCCGGCGGCCTCAGCGTGAAGGGCCACGTGCCCGAGAAGGACGGCATCCTCGCCTGCTTGCTCATGGCGGAACTCGTCGCCACCGAGAAGAAATCCCTCGGTCAGATCCTCAAGCAGATCGAGAAGACCACCGGCGCCTACTTCACCGACCGCATCAACGTGAAGGTCGCCCCCGAGCGCAAACAGGTCATCCTCGACATGCTGGCCAAGGGCCTGGAGAAGGTCGGCAAGTTCAAGGTCCAGCAGTTCATCACGACCGACGGCTACAAGTTCCTCCTGCCCGGCGGCGAGTGGGTCGCCTTCCGCGCCAGCGGCACCGAGCCGATGATCCGCTGCTACATCGAGGCCAAGTCGGAGGCCAATCTGAAGGCGCTCCAGACGGCGTGTCGGAAGGTGCTGGCCTGACAGCGCTTTTAAGCGCTCAGGCCTTCGCGACGGACCGCTTGAGCCAGTCATCGAAGCGGGTTGCACCAAGGCGAGGATTGTCGCCGGGAGTCAGGCTTTGGTCGTTCACCGATAGACCGAAGTATTTGGCTTTGGGATCCGTGGCCACGGTTCGTGCGTCCTTGGTCGCGCTCAGGTATTTCCGGACGAGTTCGTCCATCCTGATCGGTTCCGGCCCGGCCAACTCGATAATGCCACCCAGCGGTTCCGCGACCGCGACCTCGGCCATCGCGGCGGCGACGTCATCAGAGGCGATGGGCTGCATGAGCGCCTCTGGCAAACGCACAGTCTGCCCCTCGGTCGCCGACTGGGCGATGCCGCCCACAAACTCGAAAAACTGCGTGGCGCGAACGATCGTGTAGGGAACCGGCGAGGCTTTGATCAGGGTTTCCTGCGCCATCTTCGCCCGGAAGTAGCCACTGGCGAGCAGCCGATCCGTGCCGACGACCGAAAGCGCTATGTGATGGCGGACACCTGCGACCGCTTCCGCAGCGAGCAAATGGCGCCCCGACTTCTCGAAAAATTCCAACACGGCGTTGTCCTCCCAGACCGGAGCATTCGCTACATCGACCACCACCTGTGCGCCGACCAGCGCCTGGGCCAACCCCTCACCCGTGACAGTGTTGACGCCCGAAGAAGGCGACGCCGGAAGGACGTCATGGCCCAACCGTCGAAGGTTGTTCACAAGCTTTCTGCCGATAAGTCCACTGCCGCCGATGACCACGATTTTCATGTGCTTTTTCCTTTCAGTGTTGTTGCCCGGTGAACTGATCTCCACCGCGCAGCGCCACTGTGCGGAGGGCTGTTGTTTTCGTGTAGCCAGCGACTTCCCATAACCGCTATCCAGAATCTGGATGACGCCACTCGACGATCTATCGCTGCTCCGTGCATTCGTCGGCATCGTGGAATGCGGGAGCATCTCCGCCGGAGCCCGCCGGTTGAAGATCCCGCAGCCGACCTTGAGCCGTTATCTGCGCGAACTGGAGGAGAGTTGCGAGGCGGTCCTTTTGCGCCGCGACACCCACGGAATGAGCCTGACCCAGACGGGCCAGCGTCTGCTCGATGACGCGCGCGCCTTGCTGGCCCATGCGGAGGAAGCGAGCCAACGTCTGCGTGAGGATCAATCCACGCTGAGCGGCCATCTGCGCCTCTTCGCCACCATCGACTGCGGTCAATTCATCGTCACCCGCCTCGTCAGCAGTTTCCTGCGGCTCCATCCCAAGGTGACCGCCGAGCTCGCCCTGACCAATCGGCCGTTGCATGTGATCCAGGAGGGCTGTGACGTGGGAATTTTGCCCGGCAAGATAACGGACGAGAGCGTCATCGCTCGGTCGGCGGGAACGATCACCCTCCATCTGGCCGCTGCTCCTTCATTGCTGAAAGGCCGCCCGAAAGCGAAGCAACCCGCCGATCTGGAATCGTGGCCTTGGATCGGACTGGCCGGCGCTCAGTTTTGGAGCGCCAAAGAGATCCGGCTCTTCGACAAGAACCGAACCGAGCAGACGATCCGTGTCTCGCCCGTGCTCGTTTCCGAAGGCGTGACGAGCATCCGCGAGTCTGTGCTGGACGGACTCGGCGTCTCGGTGCTGCCCGATTGGATGATCCAGGAAGACCTTCGATCCGGCCGGCTTGTCCGCGTCCTGCCGCAATGGAACGCCCGGGATCTGCCGGTCCATGTCGTCTATGCCGGACAGCGTCTCTTGCCGCTGCGCGTGAGCGCCTTCATCGACTTCGCTGTTGCCCACATGAAGAGGGAGCTGGAACCCGGCGGATAGGACCGTGTTTTCGGATCTTTGGCCTGGTTCCCCTGTTGGACGACAAGTTGCCGAAGTGTAACCGGTGGATGCGCGATCAGCCTTCCAGCTTCACCGTCCGTTTATCCCGCGCGCTTTGGACGGCGGCGTCGGTGATCTGTTGGCCGATGCGGCTGATCTCGACCGAGACGGGGCCGCGCAGCGGTTCGCCGGTGGTCAGGCAGCGGAGGAAATACTGGATGGGATTCTGCATCGGGGCTTTCAGCTCGTCCGCCGCCACTTCGCGGATGGCCGGGGCCTTCCGGGTCTGGAGCGTGACCCAATCCTCGTAGTCGCCGGTGCCGAGCGTGCCGTCGGTCCCGTGGATGACGAACCCGCACTTGGGCTGCGGCTGGTCGGTCCACGGATCGGTGAAGGTGCCCCAGCGGGTCTCGAAGCGCGACAGCCCGTGCGCGTAGCGGGCGATGACGATGCTGTGTTCGTCCACTTCCAACGCGGGCGGCTCATCGACCACGGCGGTGACTTCGAGCGGAGCCCGTCCGCCCTGGAGCCAAGTGCCCAAGGTCGTGCCGTAGCCGAGGTAGTCCTGGAGCGAGCCGCCGCCGTGGGCGCGTTTGTAGAACCAACTGTGCGGCTTCCCGGCCTCCACTTCGGCGGCGGTGGTTTCCTTTTTGTCGGCCCCGTGCCAGAGCGGGCCGCGATTGCCGCCGTAGTGATAGACGCTCAGGACTTCGCCGATGGTGCCTTCATTGATCAACCGCTTGGCCATCATGTAGCCGCGTTGCCACGCGAGGGGCCAGTTGATGAGAAGCTGTTTCCCGGTCGCGCGCACGGCGGCGATCATCGCGTCGGCTTCCGCCAAGGTGGCGGCGAAGGGTTTCTCCACCAGCAGATGCACGCCATACGGGGCAACCTTCTCGACCCATTCGCCGTGACGGGCGGCGGCTGGGCAGAGGATGACGAGATCAGGCCGGGTTTTCTCCAGGCACGCGCGGTAGTCGGGGAAGACGCGATCCACGCCCAAGCCGAAGCGCTGGGCGGCCGCCTGCATCCGCTCGGGCTGTTCGTCGCTGATCCCGACGAGTTCGACCTCGGGATGTTCGGCGGCCTGGCGCAGCAGGTCGCCCATGTGGAAGTGGTCGAAATTGATCCCGGCGATTCTCCAGCGTTTCATGGCTCGGCCGCTTTCTTCCGCGAAATCGTCGCCGGGAACAAGCGCGCTTCCTTCAGCGCGCTCCCTTGAGCGTCTGGTGGATGCCGCGTGCGATCTGGAATCCCTGGAAGACCTGATAGATCGCGTAGCCCCGGATGATGATGCCGAGGATGCTCATGCCGATCACGAGGAACACGAGATCGATCGCCAACAGCACCAGACCGACCACGAACGCCCACCGGTGCGCCCGGTAGGCGAAGAAGCCCAGGACGGCGAAGATCACGGCGGTGAAGAGACCACCGATCAAGTGGACCATCTTCTCGTCGCCCTCGGCCGCAGACATGCCGATGAAGGCAAAGACCACGTTGACCACGGCGATGATCCAGAACCAGCTCGCGTGGCCGCGCATCTCGGCCAGCGTCGTCATGTCCACGTCCTTGTAGCTCGCTTTGTGCTGGCGCAGGGCGGGCATGGCGGCGACGGATTTGGGCAAAGCGGGCCAGACCAGTTCCGCGAAACTTTCGGCCCGCAGCCAGTCCGGTTGGTCGCTGCGCCAAATGAAGGTGTCGCGGCGGATCGTCCCGGCAGAAACACAGCCCTGGATGAACGCAAGATCGTAAGGGCCGACCTGTTCGCCGTTGCCGCCGAGATAGGTGTAGTTCACGTCGCTCATGGTGGTAGTTCGTCTTGCCGGATTGATGGGACCGCCCTGCGGACGAAGCGGATACCGGATGGGGCTTGGCTTGGCAACTCCGGGGATGGCGGCGGAGCGGGGGAATGCCGGCGACGGATCTTTGGGAGCAGGGGACTGACCGACGGCGGGAGGTTTTTCGGCCGCGTATCTGTCAAAGAAAGGGTGTCTAGCCTGATTGTCCCCGGGCTCCGGAACGGACCGGAGGCTCGGCGGAATCCGGGGCTTCGGTGAGCTCGGTGTCCGACTCGAAGGTGGTGTCGGATTCCGTCCCGCCTTCGGCGGCCAGCTTGACCGGCAACCAGAGCCGGACGGTGGTTCCCTTGCCCTCGGTGCTGGAGAGGCTCACGCGGCCGCCCATCAGCTTCACCAGACCGCGCACGACGGCCAATCCCAGTCCCCAGCCTTGGAGCTGGCGCGGGCGACGGACGCCTTTGAGCAGCATCTGGGGTTCGAACACTTCGTCGAGCCGATGCGCCGCGATACCCACGCCGGTGTCCTGCACCGAGATGAGCACCGCCGCCCGGTTGGCCGCAGTGTCGACATCGTCGAGACGGATGCGCAGCTCGATCCGTCCCTGTTCGGTGAACTTCACGGCGTTGTCGAGCAGGGCGGAGACGACCTGGTGGAGCCGGGTGGTGTCCAGGAGAACCATCGGCGGGTCCTGAGGTTCCAGCGCACAGTCCAGGGCCAACCGCTTCCGGGCGGCCTTGGCCATGAAGGCTTCGTGGGCCAGGTCGCGCACTTGGCGGAGATCGGTCGGCACGGGATGGAGGTGGAAGGTGCCGGCCTCGATCTTGAGCAGGTCGCGCGTGGCGTCGATCAGCGGCAGGACCGATTCGCCGGCCGCACGCAGATGGGCCAGCCATTGCCGGTGGTCGGGGTCGCGCAGGTCGGACTCCAGGAGGGAGGTGAAGCCCAGCACGGTGTTGATGGGATTGCGCAGCTCGCGGCTCATGTTCGCGACGAGGGCGTTGCGGCGGCGGTCGAGCAGCCGCCGTGAGATCTGGTCCTGGGTCCGCCGTTTCCTCCGGGCGGGCGCCCACAGGTAACCCACGAGTCCGGCCGCGCCGAGGAAGGCGCCCAGCGCGATCCATGCAGCCGCGCGGTCCGAGTCCGGCACCTCAGCATGGCGAAGAAAACGCGGATCGATCTCGTTCGTCTCGCGCATGGCGTCGAGCTGCTCCAGCAGGCCGCCGGACCGGGACCGCTTCAGCAAGCGGTCGCGGACCTTGTCGAACCCGAGGTCCCGCCGGTCCCGGACGGTCTCGCGGATATTGTCGAGGTGCAGCGCGGCGTTGGTGCGCAGGAGCGAGACCTGGGGGGCGAATTCCGGCATGTCCACCGCCACGGCGGCGAGCCGGTTGAGCGCGGCCTCGACCTCCGACTCGACCTCGGCCAAGCGGTCGTCGTTGAGCTGCCAGCCGGCGATGGCGAACCACAGCTCCAGTTGCGCCGCCTCGTGCAGGACGATCTCCAGCTCGGCGAAGGCGTTGCGGTAGGCCTCGGCGGGGCTGCGCGAGACGGTCTCCCGCGATTCGCCCGATCCGATCCAGACACAGGAGACGATCCCCGCGAGGAAGAGCACCCCGGCGGTCACATACGCCCCGATCCGCCCGATTGGTTTCCTTTGCATGTTACGACGCGCTTCGGAAAGGGGTCCCATCCCGCATTCCACACCACCAGGGCTGATGCCCGGCCCGGGCCCGTTCACCCGCCGGTGCCTGCCCGACAAAGGACCGGGCGCGCCGCGAGTTGGCAAGTGCAGATTGCAGCCGATCCGCGCACGCATCCCGCAAAACGCCCGCCGGTCCGTCGGTGCGCGTGAGCCGCGCTTTGTGGAGAACCCCGGAAATGCGGCCGTTTCCAAGGATGCGGAGCCGTCTCCGGACGCGGCACGGCTCCCGCTGGAGACGCGCCGGGTCTGCCTTGGGACAAGGCTCCGCCGCATAAAACCAACCTCAAGCCGATCCTCCGCGATCACCCCAGACGTATGATGTTTTCCATCGTGGTCCCGACCTGTCGCCGCAACGCGTCCCTGGCCGAATGCCTGGAGCGACTCCTTCCCCCCGCCGCTAGGCGCAACGGCACACCGTTCGAGGTGATCGTCACGGACGATGCGCCGCCCCCCAACGCCGAGCCCATGCTGAAGGAGCGCTTCCCCGAAGCGCGCTGGATCGCCGGCCCCGGTCGGGGGCCGGCGGCCAACCGCAACCACGGGGCCCGGCACGCTCGCGGGGAATGGATCGTCTTCTGCGACGACGACTGCCTGCCTTCGCCGGACCTGCTGGACGCCTACGCCCGCGCCATCGCCGCCGCGCCCTCGGCGCAGGTGCTCGAAGGCCGCATCCACGCCGACCGACCCAAGCGGCGCATGGACGAGGTGTCGCCCATCAACGAAAGCGGCGGCTACCTCTGGTCGTGCAATTTCGCTATCCGCCGCAAGACCTTCGAGGCATTGGGCGGGTTCGACGAGGCCTACCGCTTCGCGGCGATGGAGGACGTGGACCTGCGAGAGCGCCTGCGCGACGCGGGCATCCCGATCCCATTCGTGCCGGAGGCCTCGGTCTGCCATCCGTGGCGGCGGCACGGGGGCTGGAGCAGCATCGACCGGTCGGTGCGCTCCCACGCCATCTTCTGGCAGAGGCATCCGGACCATCTCCGTTCCCATCCGCCCCGCGCCTATTTGCGCGCCCTCGTGCGCACGGCGATCAAGCGCACCGGCCCCGAGCTTGTCGCCATGAAGGGCCGGGGTTGGCAGGGCGCGGCTTTGGACCTGCTCTCGCTCGGACGCCTCGCCTGGCTCTCCGCGAAGATGCGCTCGCCCCGAGCCGAGGCCGCGCGTCCCGCCGTGCAATCGAGCTTCCAGACCGCCGGACAACCCGGCTGAACCATCCGCCCGCCACGGGCCTTGAGCCCGGTCCCGTGCATCGGGGACCGGAACTCGATGCGCCCGGTTGCCAACCCGTCCCGCTGCCGCCAGTCTCGCCGCCGTGTCGGATCGTCCCTCTGGAACCATCACGTTTCTCTTCAGCGACATCGAAGGCAGCACCCGCAAATGGGAGCAGCAGCCCGAGGCGATGCGCGTCGCGTTGGGCCTGCATGACCGGCTCCTGCGCGCGGCGTTCGAGGCCCAGGGCGGCTTCGTCTTCAAGACCATCGGCGACGCCTTTTGCGTGGCCTTCGGCACGCCGCAGGGCGCGTTGATCGGGGCCGTGGAGGCGCAGCGCGCGCTGCACCGGGCGGAATGGGCCGGGATCGAACCGATCAAGGTCCGCATGGCGCTCCACACCGGCACGGCGGAGCAGCGGGATGGGGACTACTTCGGCCCGGCGCTGAACCGCGTCAGCCGCATCCTTTCCTCGGCGCACGGCGGCCAGGTGCTGCTGTCGTTGCCGACGGAGGAGCTGGTCCGGGATTTCCTCCCGCCGGGCGTGCAGCTCCGGGCGTTGGGCGAACATCGCCTGCGCGATCTCGCCCGGCCGGAGCACCTGTTCCAGATCGCGGGCCACGACTTCCCGTCGCAGTTCCCGGCGCTGCGTTCGCTGGAAAGCGTGCCGAACAATCTGCCGCTCCAGATCACCAGCTTCATTGGCCGCGAACGCGAGATGGAGGAGGTGAAACGGATGCTCGGCGGCACGCGGCTGTTGACGCTGACCGGCATGGGCGGCACGGGGAAGACGCGGCTGTCGCTCCAGGTCGCCGCCGAGCTGTTCGACACGTTTCCGGACGGCGTCTGGTTCGTCGAGTTCGCCACCATCGCGGACTCGGACCGGGTGGAGGAAACGGTCGCGGGAACCCTGGAAGTGCGGCCCGAATCGGGCCGTCCCTTGACAGCGGCGCTGGCCACCTTCCTCCGGGACAAACGGGCGCTCCTCGTCTTCGACAACTGCGAGCATGTGGTCGCGGGGTGCGCCCGGCTCGCCGAAGCGCTCCTCCGCAGCAGCCCGCGCCTGCGAATCCTGGCCAGCAGCCGCGAACCGCTCGGCATTCCCGGCGAACGGTCCTGGACCTTGCCGCCGCTGTCCTTGCCGGACCATTGGCGCGACCTGGCGAAAGGGCCGGGCGCGGGCGCGGAGCTGGGCCGCTACGAAGCCGTGCGCCTCTTCGCCGAACGCGCCGCCGCGGTGCATCCGCCGTTCAGGCTGACCGAGGAGAACACGCCGCTCGTGGCCCAGATCTGCTGGAGGCTCGACGGCATCGCCCTCGCCATCGAGCTGGCCGCCGCGCGGGTGCGGGTGCTGACGCTGGAACAGATCGTGGAGCGTCTGGACGACCGCTTCCATCTGCTGACAACCGGCGGCCGAACTGCAGTGCCCCGCCAGAAGACGCTGCGCGCGCTCATCGACTGGAGCCACGAGTTGCTGAACGACGCGGAACGGATGCTCCTTCGCCGCCTGTCCGTCTTCGCCCGGGGCCGCAGCCTGGAAGCCATCGAGGCCGTCTGCACCGGCCACGGGCTGGAAAAGGCGGAGATCGTCGATCTGCTTTCACAGCTCGTGGACAAGTCGCTCCTCACGATGGAGACCTCCGCCGAGGGGCTGACGCGCTACTTCATGCTGGAGTCCATCTGGGACTACAGCCGCGAGAAGCTCGCCGCCGCCGGCGAGGACCGGATCTTCCGCGAACGCCACCTCGACCACTTCCTCGCCTTCGCCGAGGAGGCGGCCCCCGAGCTGCGCGGTCCGGGACAGAGGAAGTGGCTTCGGCTCGTCGAACAGGAGGAGATGAACCTCCGCTTCGCCCTCGAGAGCGCCGAGGAGCTCCCCGGCCAGATCGCCAAGGGACTGCGTCTGCTGACGGCGCTCCAGCGCTTCATCGAGGTGCGCGGGCTCTTCACCGAATCGCGCGAAGTCCTGTCCCGGCTCCTGGCTCATGCCGAGGCGGCGCCCCGGGACCGCATCCGGGCCCGGGCCTTGGCCGTGGCGGGACGCTGGGCGTGGATCACCGACCGGATCGACGAGTGCATCGCCCGGAACGAAGAGGCGCTGGCCATCTGCGGTGAGCTGGAAGACGCCAAGGGCACCGCCGACCTGTTGGCCGCCCTGGGCCTGGCGGCGATGGATCGGGGCGATCTCGTTCTCGCCCGGCAGCGTCTGGCCGAAGCCGAGAAGATCGCCCACACCCTGGCCAGCCGCCGGGTCCGGGCCCATGTCGCCCACGTGCAGGCCGCCCTTGCCGCCCACGAGCGCCGCTTCGAGGAAGCCCTGCGTTTCGACGAGGAAGCCCTGATGCTCTGCCGCCAGCTCGGCGATGTCTGGCAGTCGCTCGTCTCCTGCTGGTCGGCGGGCTTGAACGCCGTGGCGTTGGGTAGGTTCGACCTCGCCCGCCAATCCCTCTCGGAATGCTTCCGCGTCGGCCACGATCTCGGCAATCGCTGGGGCGCGTTCTATCCCCTGGAGGCTTTTGCCGCGCTGGCCTTCGCCGAAGGCCGCCACGAGGACGCCGCCCGCCTCTGGGGAGCGGCCGAAAGCCAGCGCCACCGTGTCGGAATCTTCGCCCAGTCCATCGATCACCCGGCCGCCGCCGCCGTGCTCGCGGTTCCTCCCGGGTTCGACGCCCGCCGATACCCGGCCGCCCACGCCGAAGGCCGCACCCTCGGCCTCGACGCCGCCATCGCCCTGGCCCTGCACCCTGCGTCCACCGGCGACACCGAAATGCGCGTCAAAGCCTGAAGCAACGGAGGCTCGGCTCGCTGGGTTGCGCGCTCACCACCCGCGCTCGATGCTGCGGCGCTGCCAGAGGAACTCGAACATGTTGCCCTCGTGCGGCTGGTCCCAGGAGATATTCATGGTCGAGACGGGGCCGATGTTCAGGCGGTCGATCTCGCCGCAGGCGTAGAGCTGTTCGATGAAGGCTTCGTCCGGAGCGGTCGCGGGCCGGTCAGCGTAGCCGATGTGCCGGAAGGAACGACGCATCGGGTGGCCGACCCGATCTTGGCGCTTTTCAACCGTTCAACCACGGATACCGTCGCATTCCAATGAGCCCTCCCTCCAGCGACTCCTCGTCCGCCCAGAAGGTCTCAGCCAGTCAGAAGCCCAGTCGCCGCGCAGCCCTGCTGGCGTGGCTTCTCGTGGCGTTGATGGCTCCCGCTTCGGTCGGCGCGGCGGAGTCTGCGAAGGCGTCCCGCCATCCCGGATTGGCGGAGCAGTTGAACTTCGAATCATCACGCCCCGGAACGCTGCCCACGGGTTGGTTCGGTGATCCAGCGGGCACGCTGTTCGCGGACGGAACCGTGGTCCATTCGGGCCGGTGGTCGGCCCGGATCGAGCGCGGGCCGAACAGTCCCGAAGGCTTTTCGGTGTTGACCAGGAGCCTTCCCGTGGATTTCTCCGGTCGCACGATCGAGCTGAAGGGCTACCTGCGCACAGAGGCGGTCGGCGGCTTCGCTGGCCTGTGGATGCGGCAAGACGGCGACACTCCCAATCTGGCCTTTGACAACATGTCGTCGCGCCGATTGAAAGGCACGACCGGTTGGACCGAGTATTCCCTCACCCTGCCGCTCAAAGCCGAAGCCAAGCTGCTCGCCTTCGGGGCCCTGGTGCAGGGCACGGGAAAGGTCTGGGTGGACGACCTCCAGTTGCTGGTCGACGGCAAACCGCTGATCGACGCGCCCAGAAAGGAGCCGGCCAAAACCGTGCTTGATCGGGACCATGAATTCGATGGCGGTTCGAAGATCGCCCTGGAGAGCATGACGGATCTCCAGGTTCGGAACATTGCCCTGCTCGGCAAGGTCTGGGGCTTCCTCAAGTATCACCATCCCCGCGTCACCGCCGGCCTGGAGCATTGGGACTACGCCCTCTTCCGGGTGATGCCGTCGGTCCTCGCGGCTCCGGACGACGACGAAGCGCGGGCCGCGCTGTCCCGCTGGGTCGACTCGCTCGGCGAGGTGGCCCCATGCACCGACTGCGCTGATCTGAGGAAAACCGACCTGCACTTCGGTCCCGGTTTGGACTGGCTCGGAAACGACGAACTGCTCGGTGCCGACCTCGGCCAACGCCTCCGTTCGATCCATCGGAACCGGGCCAATGGCGCGCAGTTCTACATCGCGCAGGTTCTCGGCGTGAAGAATCCGGAGTTCCGAAACGAGCCGGCCTATGCCGGACTCGATCTCCCCGATGCCGGCTTCCAGCTCCTCGGCCTCTTCCGGTTCTGGAACATCATCGAATACTGGTTCCCCTACCGGGATGTGCTCGGGGAAGACTGGAACGCGGTCCTCCGGGAGTTCGTTCCGCGAATCGCCTTGGCCAGGGACGCCGACGCCTATCAACGGGAGCTGATGGCCTTGATCGGGAAGGCGCACGATTCCCACGCCAACCTGTGGAGTTCCCTCCGGGTGCGGCCGCCTATCGGCGACTCCCTGTTGCCCGTGTCCTTGCGGTTCATCGAGAACCAGGCCGTCGTCTCGGGTTACGACGTCGCGGGCGTGGGCCGAAAGTCCGGGCTCCAAGTCGGCGACATCGTCACCGAACTGGACGGCGTGGAGGTCGCCCGTCTGGTGGAAGAGTGGTCGCCGTTCTACGCGGCCGGCAACGAACCCACGCGGTTGCGGGACATTGCCCGCCATCTCTTCCGCGGAAAAACCGGTCCCGCCACCGTGCGGGTCCTGCGCGACGGCGAGACGCTGGATCTGAAGGCCGAGCGCGTCCTCGCCGGGGAACTGGATCTAACCGGCTTTGGCGCCCGCGACCTGCGCGGAGACACCTTCCGCCTGCTCTCCGACCAGGTCGCCTATCTCAAGCTCTCATCGGTCAAAGCCGACGCGGTCGCCGGCTACGTCGAGGCCGCGCAGAAGACCAAGGGATTGATCGTGGACATCCGCAACTATCCTTCGGAGTTCGTCGTGTTCGCTCTGGGATCGTTGTTGGTTCCGAAGCCGACCGATTTTGCCCGGTTCACCGTTTGCGATCTCGCCAACCCGGGAGCCTTCCACTGGGGAGCCTCCGTATCCCTGGAACCCGCCAAACCCCGCTACACCGGAAAGGTTGTCGTGCTCGTCGATGAATCCACCCAGAGCCAGGCCGAATACACCAGCATGGCCCTGCGGGCGTCCGGGGCCGTGATCGTGGGCAGCACTACGGCGGGAGCCGATGGGAACGTCTCGGGCTTCGGCCTGCCGGGCGGGCTGTCCTCGGCGATCAGCGGGATCGGCGTCTTCTACCCCGACAAGACGCCGACACAACGTGTCGGCATCGTCCCCGATGTCGTGATCCGGCCCAGCGTCGCCGGAATCCGCGCTGGACGGGACGAAGTGCTGGAAGAAGCCGTCCGCCAGATCCTCGGCCCCGCCGAGGCCCGGACAGTCCTCGAAAGCCTGCCGAAACGCTGAGCGCGACGCACCCAAAGCGGGCGCAGCCGTTGCCCACACAGCAACCCGCTAAGGTATGTCTTCCCTATTGATCTCCACTGAACGCACCGCACTGACCGCCGAGGTCAGCCGCGCCCTCATCAATGCCCTGAACGCCGAGCTGAGCGGCATCTATCCGGAAGCCGGCGCGACGCATTTCGGGCTCGATCCCGAGGAAGTGTCCGGCCAACGCGGTGCCTTCCTCGTGATCCGGCTGGATGGCGTTCCCGTCGGCTGCGGCGCCGTCCGGCTGCTCGACTCCACCGTCGGCGAACTCAAGCGGATGTATGTGTCGCCGTCCGCGCGGGGCCAGGGATTGGGCCGCCAACTCGTCGCAGCACTGGAAGCGGAAGCCAAAGCCTTGGGCGCTCAACGGCTGGTCCTCGAAACCGGCATCCGCCAAACCGCCGCGCTCGCGTTGTATCGCGCGGCCGGTTTCCAACCCATTCCGCTCTACGGCGAATACCTGCAATTCCCCGCCACCAGCGTCTGCCTCGGCAAGGAACTCGCGTAGAGACGCAGGCGTTCTTGGTTGGCCGGTGGCCGATGGGACGCGATGGCGGCGCGGGAGCGCCGCCCTACCCTGACTGGAGGTGGGGCTGCGCTGCCGCGCAGCCCTGACTGAACGCCGCCGGAGGCGGCGAAACCGCGTGGCCGATCATCGCGAGTCCGCCTCCGAGTCTGGGCAGGCAGGTTGCCCGCCCCGCTTCACCAGCCGCGCTCGATGCTGCGGCGCTGCCAGAGGAACTCGAACATGTTGCCCTCGTGCGGCTGGTCCCAGGAGATCTTCATGGTCGAGACGGGGCCGATGTTCAGGCGGTCGATCTCGCCGCATGCGTAGAGCTGTTCGATGAAGGCTTCGTCCTTGGTGATGGCGGAGCAGGCCAGGGTGTAACCGATGTGCTTCAGCATCTCGGCCTGCGGGACCTGCACGACGGTGGCGAAGGGGCAGAGGTATTCCCGATTGTAGAGCGGATGGGTCACGCTCTCGGCATGGATGATGGTCGGACGCAGGTAAATGCCGCCCTCGTAGTTCACCTTGCGCGGGCCGTTGCGATATTTGGCGGTGACGTCGGTCGCGCCGGGAGTCTTGAGGCCGTCCTCGATCTGGGCGTCGATGAAGTCGGCCATCTTGAGGTTGGCGAAGCCGGAGAGCTTCGCGTTCTCGTCGGAGTTCGGCAGCGGGGCGAAGGGCCCGATCTTCTGGGCGAGCGCGTCGGCGATCTCGGCGGCGTATTTCGGCACGAGGATGGCGGAGGCGTTGATGCAGGAGCGGCCGCCGTTGTCGCTGATGGACGCCGCCATGACGTCGATGTAGTCGCGCCAGTTCTCGATCTGGTCCTCACCGATGAGGAACTTGCTCCAGCCCGGCCCGTGCAACTGGATCGCCGGATTGTTGGCGTATTGGGCCA
Organism: uncultured Verrucomicrobiales bacterium; assembly: GCA_946480965.1. The sequence continues at coordinate 18,473 of CAMLMI010000046.1, forward strand.
TCGTGTTCTTGTCGCCGAAGATGAGGGCGCGGCCGCAAGTCTTGAGAATTTCGCCGGCACCTTCGTGGTCGGTCGGATAGTAGCCGAAGGCCTCGGCGGGCGCGCCGGCGGCGATGAAGGCCTGGATCAGGCGATAGGGCGTCCAGGGCTCTTCCTTGCCGGGTTTGATCACGACGGGCGTCTTCAGCGCGATGGAGGGCAGCCAGAGGGAATTCACCGCCGGGGAATTGCTCGGCATGACCAGTCCGAGCGCATGGCAGGCGGGGAAGAAGCTCAAGCGGGTGCCGAACTGTTCGCCCTGGCCGTGGTCGATGATCGAGAAATCGAGCCCGCGCGAGAGTCCGTTAAGGATCTCCTGCATGTGGGTCAGCGCGTAGTGGATCTTGGCCATGTTGCGCCGGACCATGACCCACGGCAGGCCGGAAGTGCGGGAAAGCGTCTCGATGTATTCCTGCGCGGACTGGGTGTGGCCCTGGTCGCCGAGCGGCAGCGTGCCGTTGAGGAAATGTTCGCCGGCCTTGGCGCTGATCTCAATGAGCTGGGCGACGGTGAACTTGTTGAGCGCTT
>CAMLMI010000047.1 GCA_946480965.1 uncultured Verrucomicrobiales bacterium
GAGGCGTTCTCTGGCCGAAGTGCGTCTTGGCCGGCGGGGACGCCGACGCTATGGCGACCGGGATGGTTGCGCTACGGCGGATTGGAGCCGCCTTCCTGCTTGTTGTGTCCCGGCGGCAGTTCTCCGTAGTCTCCGCGCCGATGAACATCTTTGTCACGGGCGGCGCGGGTTACATCGGATCGGTTTTCGTCGAGGAAGCGCTCAACGCGGGGCACACGGTCACGGTCTATGACAACCTGACCGAGGGCCACCGCGCGGCGGTCGATCCCCGGGCGACCTTCGTCTTCGGCGACTTCAACGACCGGGCCGACATCTTCGGCGCGGTCCAGTCGGCGAAGCCCGAGGCGGTCATCCATTTTGCGGCCAACGCGCTCGTCGGCGAGTCGATGACCACGCCGTCGAAGTATTTCCGGAACAACGTGTCCGGCGGGCTCAACCTGCTGGACGCCGCGCGCGAGAACGGGGTGAAGAAGTTCGTCTTCAGCTCCACCTGCGCCACCTACGGCACGCCCGACCGCGTGCCCATCGACGAGCTCACGACCCAGAGCCCGGTCAATCCCTACGGCGAGTCCAAGCTGATGTTCGAGAAGATCCTCCAGTGGTATCACCGGATCCACGGGCTGGAGTTCGTCGCTTTCCGCTACTTCAACGCCGCCGGCGCGAGCGAGCGTTTCGGCGAGGCCCACCGCGTCGAGACCCACATCATCCCGAACGTGCTGCGCGTCGCGCTTGGCCAGGCCACGGAGTGCCAGATCTTCGGCACCGACTATCCGACGCCCGACGGCACCTGCATCCGTGACTACATCCACATCGTCGATCTGGCCCAGGCCCATCTGCTCGCGCTCCAGCCGGGCAAGTGCGGCTTCTACAATCTCGGCAACGGCGACGGCTACAGCGTCCGCGAAGTCATCCAGACCTGCGAGAAGGTCTCCGGCAAACCGATCAAGGCCGTGGAGAAGGACCGTCGTCCCGGCGATCCGCCGCGCCTCGTTGCCGCCGCGAACAAGGCGATCCACGAACTGGGCTGGAAGCCGAAGTATCCCAAGCTGGAGGACATCGTCCGCACGGCGTGGAACTGGCATGTGAAGCATCCGAAGGGGTATGGGGAGTGAGTCGCGGAAGTTCAGCGCCGGAGGCGCGGTAGAACTTAGCCCCGGGCGTGAGCCCGGGGTTGGAGGCTCCAAGCTCACGAGCCCTGAAAGGGCGACAGAAAATCCTTCGATTGAAGGTCCCAACCTTCTGCCGCCCCTCCGGGGCTTGGTTCCTCTCTCGCCTACTACCCCACAGCTCACGCTGTGGGCTAAAGTCTACCGCTGCTCCGCAGCTGAAATTCCGACAGCGCATCTGCTGGGACTCCGTTGCACAGGGCATGATATGTGTGGGTGAACTCTGGGGCTGGCCGTTTCAGTTCCGTTCCTCGGGTGCGGCTCGGACAAAGATGTGAATAGCCGCCGCTTGCCTCGGGTCGGCTCATCCGTAGCTTTCCGCCAGTTCCAATGACCATGTCGCGACTCCAGCATTCCCTCACGGCCGGGCTCCTGTTGCTTGCCTCGGCCGCCGCGTTCGCCCAGAGCGGCGACAAGGCCGGCGAAAAGCAGGAGAGCCGCGTGCCCGCCGAATTGATCCCGCCCGCGCCGGTGCTGTCGCCGGAGGATTCGCTCAAGACCTTCGTGCTGGAGCCCGGGTTCCGCATCGAACTCGTCGCCGCCGAGCCGTTGGTGCAGTCGCCCGTGGCCCTACAGTTCGACGGCAACGGCCGCCTCTGGGTGGTGGAGATGGTCGGCTACATGCCGAATCCCGACGGCACGGGCGAAACGGAGCCGCGCGGCAACATCGTCGTGCTGGAGGACACGGATGGCGACGGCCGGATGGATAAACGCCGCGTCTTCGCCGACAAGCTGGTCATGCCCCGCGCGTTGTCGCTGATGCACGGCGGCGTGCTGGTGGCGGAGCCGCCCAAGCTGTGGTTCTACCCGATCAACGACGACCTCACCGCCGGTCCGCGCGAAGAGGTGGCCGGGGACTACGCGGAGCAGAACGATCCCAAGCGCGGCGCGCAGTCGAATCCCGAGCACGCGTCCAACGGCCTGATGTGGGCCCTCGACAACTGGATCTACAGCGCGAACCACACGACGCGCTTCCGCAACGTGGACGGAACCTGGAAGCGCGAGAGCACGATCTTCCGCGGCCAGTGGGGCATCTCCCAAGACAACCACGGTCGGCTCGTTTACAACTCGAACAGCGACCAGTTCCGCATCGACCTCGTGCCTTCCGCCTACTTCGCGCGGAACCCGAACCTCCGCTCGCCAGTCGGCCTCAACGCCAAGCCCATCGACGACCAGCGCACCTATCCCATCCGCGTGAACCCCGGCGTGAACCGCGGCTACCAGCCGGGCACGCTGCGCGACGACGGCAAGCTGCGCGTCTTCACCGCCGCGTCCGGTCCGGTGATCTATCGCGGCGATAATTTTCCCGCCGAATATCGGGGCAACGCCTTCGTGCCGGAGCCTTCGGGCAACCTGATCAAGCGGAACATCCTCTCCGACGAGAACGGCGTGCTGACCGGCAAGCAGGCCTGGAGCGACAAGGAATTCCTCGCCTCCACCGAGGAGCGGTTCCGCCCGGTGAACCTCTACAACGGGCCCGACGGGGCGCTCTACATCGTGGACATGCACCGGGGCCTCATCCAGCACCGCATCTACCTCACCAGCTACCTGCGCGCGCAGACCGAGTCGCGCAATCTACAAGCTCCGGTGGACATGGGCCGCATCTACCGCGTGGTGCACGAGGGCAAGAAGCCGGGACCATCGCCGAAGCTGGAAACGGCCTCGGTGAAGGAACGGATCGAAGCGCTCTCGCATCCCAACGGCTGGTGGCGCGACACCGCACAGCGGCTGCTCGTCACGAGCCAGGACGAGGATCTCGGACCGCAGTTGGCCAAGGTCGCCACCAGCGGAGCTTCCGCTCTGGGCCGGCTGCACGCGCTCTGGACGCTGGAAGGCTTGAACCAGCTCGACACCGAGACGGTGCTCGCGGCCTTGAACGACAAGGACGCCAAGGTCCGCGCGGCGGCGATCCGGTTGAGCGAGGTGCAGATGCGCCTGGGCCAGACGGCGACCTTCCTGCCCAAGCTTTCCGCGCTGGCCCAGGACACGCACGGCGATGTCCAGCTCCAGCTCGCGTTGACCCTGGGAATGCTCCACGAACCCGCGGCGCTCGAAGCCATGCGCGTCATCGCGCGGCAATCCGGCGCGAATCCCGTGGTGCGCGACGCGCTGCTCTCCGGGCTGTGGAAGCGCGAAGGCGAGTTCCTGGAGCGGATGTTGGCCGAGAATTCTCCGGCCACGCGCAAGGCCGTCTCCGAAGTGGTCGCCGGGTTGGCCCGCTGCATCATGGTCGAGGCCAAGGCTCCCACGGTCGGCAAGATGTTCGATCTGCTGGCCAAGGCCGAGGACTGGCAGCAGGACGCGGCCCTGGCGGCGCTGGCCGATCTGGCGGCGAAGAGCCGGTCGCCCAAGCGCGTGATGTTTCCCGAGGAGCCGGCGGCGTTTCGCGGATTCGAGGCCTCGTCGCGCGACCAGGTGAAGGCTCACGCGGCCAAGATCGCCGGACTGATCACTTGGCCCGGCCAGCCCGGTTATGTGCCGCCTCCGGTCGTGCCGCCGTTGACCGTGGCGGAGAAGGCGCAGTTCGAGGAGGGCAAGGGGCTCTATCTCTCCACCTGCGGCACCTGCCACCAGTTGAACGGGCTGGGCCTCGACGGCTTGGCCCCGCCCTTGGCGGAGTCCGAGTGGGTCAACGGTCCGGCTGAACGCCTCATCCGCATCGTCCTGCACGGGGTCCGCGGGCCCATCGAGGTCATCGGCCGGCGCTACGACATGGAGATGCCGGGCCTCGGGGCGATGGACGATGCGCAGCTCGCCGCGATGATCACCTACGTGCGCCGCGAGTGGGACAACACCGGCAGCCCCGTGACCGCCGAAGACGTGGCCAAGGTCCGCAAGGCCACCGCCGACCGCCAGGAAGCCTGGACGGCGGCCGAACTGCTGAAGGCGAACTGATCCGTCGGAAGGCGTCGGCCGCTCGGCCCGACGCCCTTGCCGTCGCCGGACGGGAATCAACGGGTTTTACGGGCGGAGTCGGGCAGGGGAGCGGAAGGGTCCACCAGACCATTGCGTCCGGGGGCGGCGGTGGTGCGACGCGCGGCCAAGGGCAAGCGGCTGCGTTCGGCGGCGGCCCGGGCGGCGGCGCGACCGCGCAGGGGACGGTGGACCTGCTTCGCGTAGGAGTGGAGCAGCGTTTCTGCAGGAAGGCCGGAGACGTCGAGGCCGCTGCGGGTCAGTTTCCAGTGGTCCTCGACGATGCAAGCCTGCTGCTCCGGGGTGAAGCGGGCCAGGTCGCCGCCGTTCCGCTCGAGATCGGCCGCCGAATAGGCGCGGGCCGTGCGCAACTGGGCGCAGGTGAGGTGGAACTGGTAGATCGGCCCGGTCTGCATGCCCTGCCAGACGTGGACCAGCTCGTGGATCAGGGTGGAGAAATACGCGTCGTCGGCCCGCACCAGATCCGGCTGGGGGAAGTTCAGCAGATACATCGTGGTGAAGGGCGCGCGCGAATTGAGCCACTGGACGACATCGGCCGGGATCTGGCCGGTGGCCAGCTTCACGCGGGCGAGGTCGATGGAGGAGCCGAAGACCGCCTCGGCCTCCTGGCGTTCGCGTTCGTTCAGCCCGCGGATTCCGCCCCAGATCTCGAAGAGCGTGGAGACGGCGAGGAAGAGCGCGGCGGGACCGGTCTCGGCGGCGGCCTTGAGCAGGTCCAGCGGCGTGCGGCCGAGCGAGAGCAGGCCCTCGAAGAGCGTCTTGCGGAAGCCTTCCATCACGTCGGTCAGGATCGACCGCACGACATCGGTCAGGCGGACGCCGATCTGGAGCAGTCCTTCGAGCGTGCCGGTGACCGCGTCCTGCAAGCCGGTGGCGACCGCCATCAGGATCTCGCCGACGGGGATGCCCGCGCCGACCATGGCGCGGAGCACGGAGTGGAAGCCGAGCTTGGTCAGCTTTTGGCTCTCCTTGAGCAGGGAAGCGAGCGGCTGGCCGCTGCGCAGCAGGGCCGAGAGCAGCACGCGCCCGGACTCCTGCGGCTGGCGGATGAGGAATTCGAGGATCTCCGAGGTCTTGCGCCCCGCCGCGATCAGGGCCGCGACCACTTCGCGCACGACGCTGGCGGACTCGCTGGCCACGGCGGAGAGGATCTCCTGGGGCTTGGTGCCGACCCGGAGAAGCGCCTGGACGGTGCCGCGCGCGAGGTCGGGCGTCATGTTGGCCACGGCGGCGAGCATGTCGCGGAGCGAGCGGCCGGCATCGAGCACGCCCTGGACGACGGCTTCGAGGACCGCGCCGGGCTGGGCCGCGGCCGAGGCCAGCACGGCCCCTGCGGTCTGGCCGATCTCGGAAAGGTGCTGCGCGACGAGCCGAGCGGCGGCGGGGCTTTGGCGCGCGGCCATCGCGACCATTTCGGAAAGGCGCTTGCCCAGATCGATCAATGCCTGGAGCACGCTCTTGATGGTCTCGCCCGGCTGCGTCACCGCCCAGGCCACCACGTCCTCGATGTCGTGTCCGGCATCCAGCGCGCCGTGGACGAACTTCTTCAGGACCAGGGAGCCGTGCTCCGCCGCCTGAGCCAGCACCTGCGTCAACGGCCGCCCGGCCTTCTGGAGAATGGCGATGAAGTCCGCGACCTCGTTCACCGCGCGGTTGGCGATGTCGTCGATGACCGCCGCCCAAAGATCGGCCGAATGCTCCACCGCGTCCGCGAGGGTCCTGGCCGACGCGCCGATCTTGGAGCCTCCGTCCTCGATCCATCCGGCGACTTCGCCGACGAGCCCCTTGGACTTCTTCGGGCTGGCGGAGCGGCCCCGGCTCTTCTTGGGCCGACCGGCGGCGGAGTTTTCGCGGACGGCTTTGCCCGCCAGGCGGAACCATTCCGCAAGCCCCGAGGGCGACAGTTCGGCGGCCTGATAATCGGCGGCGAAGAGCCTGGCCTTGGCCGGGGTCATGGTCGCGAGGTGATGGGCGAAAAGCAGCTCCGTGCCGGAAGTCTTGTAGGCGTCCAGCACCGCGCGGCGCAGGGCGGTCTGCTTGGGCGTCAGCTCGGTGGCCCAGGCGATCAGCCTGGGCGAAACGGCGATGGTTTTCTCCAGCGACGCTCCTCCGCCCATGAGACCGGCGGCGAAGGCCGCGACGGCTTCGGGCGACTGCTTGAGGGCGCCGTTCAGCGCCGGAAGCACATGGGCTTCGCCGAATCCGCCCTTGCGCCACGAGGCGGCTGCGGCGGCCGGGGATGAAAAATCCAGCTTTTTGATGTCGAACTTCGCGGCAGGCATGGAGCGTAGAATGGGCTGGTCGAATCCCGAGGACCCCCAGACCTGAACCGACGCCGACGGCCCAAGTCAAGGCATCACATCGTGATCGCCAGCAGGGACGGTAGCAAAATGGGCAAGTCCTTGGCAAAATTGCGATTGCCGCGCCCGTGCCCCGCCGGTCCACTGAGCGTGCCATGCAAAAGCTGGATCTGTCCCACCACGGAATCACGGTCACGGAAATCTACCGCAACGTCCAGGCAGCCCCCCTCTACGAGGAGGCCCTGCGCACCGAGCCCGGTTCCTCCATCAGCGACGCAGGCGCGCTGATCGCCATGTCCGGCAAGAAGACCGGCCGCTCGCCCAAGGACAAGCGCATCGTCCGCCATCCCGCCTCCGAGAAGGACATCTGGTGGGGCCAGGTGAACTTCGAGATGGACGAGCACGCCTTCCACATCAACCGCGAACGGGCCAAGGACTACCTCAACACCCGCCAGCGCCTCTATGTGGTGGACGGGTTCGCCGGCTGGGACCCGCGCCACCGGCTCAAGATCCGCGTCATCTGCTCCCGCCCCTACCACGCGCTCTTCATGCGCATCATGCTCATCCGGCCCACCGAGGCGGAGCTCGCGGACTTCGGCGAGCCCGACTACGTGATCTACAACGCCGGCAAGTTCCCCGCCAACCGCTTCACCAGCGGCATGACCTCGCAGACCTCCATCGACCTTTCCTTCGAGGAACGGGAAATGGTCATCCTCGGCACCGAATACGCCGGCGAGATGAAAAAGGGCGTGTTCACCATCATGAATTACCTGATGCCGAAGCGCGGGCTGCTCTCCATGCACTGCTCCGCCACGGCCGATCCCTTCACGGGCCACTCTTCCGTCCTCTTCGGCCTCTCCGGCACCGGCAAGACCACGCTCTCCGCCGATCCGAAGCGCCGCCTCATCGGCGACGACGAACACGTCTGGAGCGACACCGGCATCTTCAACATCGAGGGCGGCTGCTACGCCAAGGCCATCAACCTCTCCGCCGAGAGCGAGCCCGACATCTACCAGGCCCTGCGCTTCGGCGCGGTGCTGGAGAACGTCGTCTACGATCCCGAGACCCACGCCGTGGACTACACCGACATCTCGATCACCGAGAACACCCGCGGCGCCTACCCCATCGAGTTCATCCACAACGCCCAGATCCCCTGCGTCGCCGGGCACCCGACCGACATCATCTTCCTGACCTGCGACGCGTTCGGCGTGTTGCCGCCGCTGTCGAAGCTCACGACCGAGCAGGCCATGTATCACTTCATCTCCGGCTACACGGCCAAGGTGGCGGGCACGGAGGACGGCGTCACCGAGCCCTCCGCCACCTTCTCCGCCTGCTTCGGCGCGCCGTTCCTCGTGCTGCACCCGGCGAAATACGCCGAGCTGCTCGCCGCGAAGCTGAAGGAGCACAAGGCCAACGTCTGGCTCGTCAACACCGGCTGGACCGGCGGCGGCTACGGCGTCGGTTCCCGCATCAAGCTCCGCTACACCCGCGCGATGCTCGACGCCATCCACGCCGGACATTTGAAGGACGCCCCCACTCAGATCGATCCCACCTTCGGTCTCCAGGTGGTGACTCGTTGCCCCAAGGTGTCCGACGAAGTCCTCGTCCCGTCGAACTCCTGGAAAGACCCGGCCGCCTACGAGGCCGCCGCCCGGAAGCTCGCCGGTCTCTTCGCCAACAACTTCAAGAAATACGAGTCCGTCGCCGACGCCGCGGTGAAAGCGGCCGGTCCCAAGGTCCATTGAACGGCCGGGCCGGGGAGCCGCCGCCGGACACAGAGAAAACTTGGAAAGCCGGATTCGCCGCCTAGCTTCTCGCGCGATGTTGCGGTGGATCTTGAGCCGGATACTTGTGGTGGCCTGCGTCCTGGGCGGGATGACGGTCTGGGCGGCATCCACCAATCGCGTCGTCATCATCTCCCCGCACAACGAGTCGATCCGGAACGAGTTCAGCCGGGCGTTCTCGCAGTGGCACCAGGTTAACTTCGGCGAACCGGCCACGGTGGAATGGCGCGACGTGGGCGGCACCTCCGAGTCGTTGCGCTTCGTGAAGAGCGAATACGCCACCAAGCCGGAGAGCATCGGCATCGACCTGTTCTTCGGCGGCGGACCCGAGCCGTATCTCTTCCTCGCGGACCAGGGATTGGCCCAGGCGTATCGACCACCGGCGGAGGTCTTGGATGGGATTCCGCAGAACCATGGCGGCGTGGAGATCTACGACCCGCAGTTCCGCTGGTTCGGCGCGGCCCTGTCCAGCTTCGGCATCCTCCAGAACACGCGCATCCAGCGCATGACCGGACTGCCCTTCGCCGAAAAATGGACCGATCTCGCGCGGCCGGAGCTCTACGGCTGGGTCGGTGCCGGAGACCCGAGGAAGAGCGGCTCGATGAACACGATGTATGAGACGCTGCTCCAGTTCTACGGCTGGGAGGAGGGCTGGAACTTGCTGGCGCGGATCGGCGGCAACGTGCGGCGCTTCGACCTCTTCTCCACCACCACGGCCAAGGACGTGACGCTCGGTGAAACGGCCTACGGATTGGCCATCGATTTCTACGGCTTCACCCAGGTGGCGCACGGCGGCCGGACCAATCTCGCGTTCGTGCTGCCCAAGGATTTCACCGCGTTGAACGCCGACGGCATAGCCATCCTGAAGGGCGCGCCGAACCTCGCGGCGGCCCGGCGCTTCATCGACTTCACGCTGGGTGAACCGGGCCAGAAGCTGTGGTTCGTCGAGAAGGGCCAGCCGGGCGGTGCGGTGGACGAAGCCATCGACCGCATGTGTGTTCGGCCCGCATTCTACACCGAATTGAAGGACGTCTCGAACATCCAGTTCTCGCCCTTCGAGCTGGAGAGCGCCTTCAACTACAACAGCCAGTTGGCGCGAGACCGGCGCGACGTGGTGGCCGCGCTGATCGGCGCGCTGCTGGTGGACACGCACGACGAGCTGAAGGTCGGATGGAAAGCGTTGCTCCAGCGAAACCCCACGGAGGCGGAGCTGGCGGAATTCGGCTCCGTGCCCGTCACCGAAGCCGAAGCCTCGGCTCTCGCCGCGAAGGAGTGGAAAGATCCCGCCGCCCGCACACGATTGAAGATCGCCTGGCAAAGCTGGGCGCAGGCGAAGTATGGCCGGTTCGCCCACCCGAAAAAATGAGCGCCCCGATTCTTGACCGCAGGACACGCGGAAGACGCAGAACCGCTGGGAATCCTCTTCGTTCTGCGTCTTCCGCGTGTTCTGCGGTTGGCTTTGTCCCTGTCTCTTCCCATGCGCGTCGTCATTGAAAACCTGATCAAGAACTTCGGCGAAACCCAGGCGTTGAAGGCGCTGAGCTTCGAGATCCGCGACCAGGAGCTGTTCTTCCTGCTCGGCCCGTCCGGCTGCGGCAAGACGACCCTCCTCCGCACCATCGCCGGGTTCTACCAGCCCGACGGCGGGCGGCTGCTCTTCGGCGACAAGAACATGGCCGGCGTGGCTCCTCACCTGCGCAACACCGGCATGGTCTTCCAGAACTACGCGCTGTGGCCCCACATGAGCGTGGCGGAAAACGTCGCCTACGGACTCGACGTCCGTGCCGTCGGCAAGGCCGAGCGCGAGCAGCGCGTCCGCGAAACCCTGGAGATCGTGCAGATGGGCAAATACGCCGCGCGCTCGCCCAACCAGCTTTCCGGCGGCCAGCAGCAGCGCGTGGCCTTGGCGCGCGCCCTGGTCATCAAGCCCGACGTGCTGCTCCTCGACGAACCGCTCTCCAACCTCGACGCCAAGCTGCGCCTGGAGATGCGCGACGAGATCCGCCGCATCCATGACCGGCTCCGCATCACCACCGTCTATGTGACCCACGACCAGAAGGAGGCGTTGTCCCTCGCGGATCGCATGGCCGTGCTGCGCGACGGCGTGGTCGAGCAGATCGGCGATCCGCGCTCCGTCTATCGCCAGCCGAAGAGCCGCTTCGTGGCCGACTTCATCGGCGAGACCAACTGGATCGAAGGCACGGTTTCGGGAGGCACGGAGGGACGCTGGCGGGTGCAGACGGAGTGCGGCGAACTGGTGGCGACGGCGGAAGGCGGCTTTTCGCCGGGACAAAAGGTTTCCGTCGGCATCCGGCCCGAAGCCGTGCGGATCGGTCCGGCACCGGAAAACGCTTTCGACGCCCGGGTCGATCAGGTCACGTATCTGGGCGAGATCGAGCAATACCGCCTGGGCATCGGTCCGTTGAGCCTGAAAGCCTTCGAGCAGAATCCGCTGGAAGTGCGGAAAACCGGCGAATCGGCCCGGTTCCATGTCCGGCCGGAGGATCTGCTGCTCTTCGCCTGAGGCGGATTCGGGCGAGCTTTTCCTGGCATCATTCAGGGATGCTTTGGACCAAAATAGTCGCTTGCCAAAAGTCCGGAAGCTGTGGCCTTATCTGCGCCCCAACGGTTGCGCGGTTAGCTCAGTGGTAGAGCATCACCTTGACATGGTGGGGGTCACAGGTTCGAACCCTGTATCGCGCACCATCCCTTCCCGAAAGCTTTTCCCCGTTGGTTGATTTCCAGAGTTTTCCCGAAACCTTGGCCGTGGATGTTCCGTCCATTGGAGCAGAACATCCATTCGCGCCATGAATCCTTCCGAGAAATACGCCTGTGAACACTGCGCCCAGCCCGAGGACTTCTTCCTGACGCGGCGACAGTTCCTCCACCGCTTCGGCATGGGTTTTGGCGCGCTGAGCCTGGCGGGGATTCTCGGATCGGACAGCCTGGTGTCGGCGGCGACCGAATCTTCCAATCCGCTGCTGCCGCGAGCGCCGCATTTCCCGGCCAAGGCCAAGGCGGTCATCCATGTCTTCGCCCAAGGTGCGCCGTCGCACATCGACACGTGGGACCCGAAGCCGGCCTTGAGCCGGATGGACGGGCAGACGATTCCCGGCGGCATCGCGATGGGATCGCCGTTCAAGTTCCAGAAGATGGGAAAGTCAGGCATCGAGGTCAGCGAGGTGTTTCCCGAGCTGGGCAAACACGTGGATGAGATGGCGGTGATCCGGTCGATGTGGACCGACATTCCGGCGCACGACGTGGCGACGGTGATGATGAACACGGGTTCCACGCGGCTGGCGCGGCCCAGTCTGGGTTCGTGGTCGGTGTATGGGCTGGGTTCGGAGAACCAGAATCTGCCGGGCTTCATCTCGCTGCGGACGGGCGGAGGATTGCCGGTGGGCGGCACGGCGAATTGGCAGGCCTCTTTCCTCCCGGGTGTGTTCCAAGGCACGAGCATCAACACTTCGGCGGGAACGGTGGCGGGGATGATCCAGAACATCCGCAACCAGTATTCCTCCGAGAAGGAACAGCGGCGGCAGCTCGACTTCGTGCAACAGCTCAATGCGATGCACGCGCAGAACCTCCAGAAGGATGCGGCGCTGGAGGCCCGGCTGGAGGCGTATGAGATCGCGTTCCGGATGCAGACGGAAGCGACGGATGCGTTCGACATCGCCAAGGAACCGGCGGCGATCCGCGAGCTCTACGGCAACACGGCGCAGGGGAAACAGATGCTCCTGGCACGGCGGTTGGTGGAGCGCGGGGTGCGCTTCGTGCAGGTCTGGGCGGGAGGTTGGGACCATCATCAGGACCTGGAAGAACGGCTGACGGAGAAGGCGACCGAGATCGACAAGCCGTTGGCGGCGTTGCTGACGGACTTGAAGCAGCGCGGACTGCTCGACAGCACGTTGGTGATCTGGGGCGGTGAGTTCGGGCGTAAGCCAACGAAGGACCGCAACGGCAACGACAATCCGGGTCGCGACCACAACAACAACGCCTTTACCACGCTGATGGCCGGCGGCGGCGTGAAGGGTGGCACGGTCTATGGCGCGACGGACGAGTTCGGGGCGAAGGCGGTGGAGAACAAGGTCCACGTCCACGACCTGCACGCGACGGTGCTGCACCTGCTGGGCTTCGACCACACGAAGCTGACCTACCGCTACAATGGCCGGGACTTCCGGCTGACGGATGTGGCGGGGGAAGTGGCGAAGGGGATCATCGCATGAAGACGCTCTCTCGCGGCATGAACTCTTCCTCTTCCTCCGCCTCCTCGTCTTCGTCCCTTTCCAAGGTGACGAAGAGGAAGAGGATGACGACGACGAGGATCGCGGCGGGCGTTTTGGTTTTGCTCGGATGGGTCTCCGCGCAGGCCGCCGATCCCGCGCCGTCCTACACCAAGGCCCAGCTTGATTTCTTCGAGCAAAAGGTCCGGCCGGTCCTCGAATCCAAGTGCTACAAGTGCCACAGCCACGGCGCGGAAAAGATCAAGGGCGGGCTCGTCCTCGACAGCCGCGAAGGGACGCTGCAGGGCGGCAACACGGCCCCGGCTGTCGTGCCGGGCAACGTGGCGGAGAGCCTGTTGATCAAGGCCGTTTCCTACACCGACCCCGATCTGGAGATGCCGCCCAAGGGCGAAAAACTGTCTGCCCAACAGATCGCTGATTTGACGGAGTGGGTGAAGATGGGCGCGCCGGACCCGCGTCAGTCGGTTGCGAAACCGTATGAAGGCGCGGGCAAGGCACATTGGGCTTTCCAGAAACCCACGATGCCGGAGATCCCGGCGGTGAAGGACGATCTTTGGCCCAAGACTCCGGTGGACCGGTTCATCTTGGCCAAGCTGGAGGAGAACGGGATGGCGCCGAATCCTCGAGCCGATAAACGCACGCTGATTCGTCGTGCCTACTTCGACCTGATCGGATTGCCGCCAACGCCGGAGCAGGTGGACGCGTTTGTGAAGGATGAGTCGCCCGACGCGTTCGCCAAGGTGGTGGACGAACTGCTGGCTTCGCCGCGCTACGGGGAACGCTGGGGCCGTCATTGGTTGGATGTGGCGCGCTACGCGGACACCAAGGGCGAGGTGCGCCGTCAGCAGGAGGACCCGCGCTACCCGCACGCATGGACCTATCGCGACTACGTGATCGACGCGTTCAACAAGGACAAGCCTTTCGACCGTTTCATCGTCGAGCAGATCGCGGCCGACCGGATGAATCTCGGCACGGACAAGAGCACTTTGGCCGCGCTGGGCTTCCTCACCTTGGGCAACCGTTTCAACGGCATGGTGCCGGACATCGTCGCGGATCGGATCGACGTGGTGACGAAGGGATTCCTCGGACTGACCGTGACCTGCGCGCGTTGCCACGACCACAAGTTCGATCCCATTTCGCAGAAGGACTACTATGCGCTCTATGGCGTTTTCAGCAGCAGCTACGAGCCGGAAAAGCTGCCGACGCTGAAGCCGGTGAAGGACTCGAAGGAGTATCAGGACTACTTGGCGAAGGCGGCGGAGTTCGAGGTGGACCCGCAGGAGTTCCGGCAAAAGCTCCAGGAGTTGCGCAAGAACCCGGACGCGCAGAAACGGCGTGAGCTGCTGCGCGAGCAGCAACGGCTCGTGCGCGGCGCGGCTGATCTTGAGGTCAACCATCCCGGTGCACCAGCCCGTGCCCATGTGCTGGTGGACAGCGCCAAGCCGAAGGATTCACCGCTCTTCATCCGGGGTGAGGCGAACAACCGGGGATCGGTTGTGCCCCGCAGCTTCATCGACATTCTGGCCGGTCCGAGTGATCCGCCGTATCGCAACGGCAGCGGCCGCTTGGAACTGGCGAAGGACATTGCCAGCAAGGACAACCCGGTCACGGCCCGGGTGATCGTCAATCGGGTCTGGCAGCACCATTTCGGGGAAGGGTTCATCTCGACGCCGGACGACATCGGCAACCAGGCGGAGAAACCGTCCCATCCCGAGTTGTTGGACTATATGGCGGTGAAGTTCATGCAGCAGGGCTGGTCGCTGAAGAAGCTGCATCGCGAGATCATGCTTTCGGCGGTCTATCAGCAGAGCAGCGCGGTGAACGGCGTCTATGCGGCGAAGGACCCGCAGAACCGTTTGCTCTGGCGGGCCAACGGGCGTCGGCTGGACTTCGAGGCGCTGCGCGATTCGATCCTGGCCATCGCGGGCACCTTGGACCTGACGATGGGCGGCAAGCCGGTGGATCTGGGCGCCGAACCCTATGTCACGCGCCGCGCGGTCTATGGCCATGTGGATCGGCGCAACCTGTCGGAGGTCATGACGCAGTTCGACTTCGCCAATCCGGATAGCCCGACGGGTAAACGCCACGTCACCATCGTGCCGCAGCAGACGCTCTTCATGATGAACAGCCCGTTGGTGGCCGAGCAGGCGCGGAAGCTGGTGAACCGGCCGGAGTTCACGGGCATGACGGAAGATGAGGACCGGGTGACGGAGTTGTTCCGTCGGATTTTCCAACGGCCGCCGACCGAGGCGGAATTGGAGCTGGCTTTGACGTTCGTCGAGCAGACGCCCGCGAAGGACGCGGCACCGGTCGTGGCCGGGAACCGTCCGATGGGGCCGGTGCAGCGGGCGCGATTGGAAGCGCGGATGAAGGACCCGAACACGCCGGTCCAGCAGCAGGAGCGTATCCGGCAACAGCTGCGGGCGGACACAACCCGGAACCGCGCGCCGCTCGGAGCTTGGGAGAAACTCGCGCAGGCGCTGTTCGAGACGAACGAGGCGTCGTTCGTGAACTGAAGTGATTTTCCCTCAAGAGGGTGTCCGTGGTATCCGAGCTTGATAGGAGTCGCGCGGACCGGTTAGCTCCGCGTCTAAAATTATGGCGAAAAAGGCTCTCATCACCGGCATCACGGGGCAGGACGGTTCCTACTTGGCGGAACTGCTGCTCTCCAAAGGCTACGAAGTCCACGGCATCATCCGCCGGGCGAGCACCTTCAACACCCATCGCCTCGACGCCATCTACAGCGATCCGCATTCGCCCAAGCACAAGCTTTTCCTCCACTACGGAGATCTTTCGGACGCCAGCAACCTGGCCCGCCTCGTGGGCAAGATCCAGCCCGAGGAGGTCTACAACCTCGCCGCCCAGAGCCATGTGCGCGTCAGCTTCGACAGCCCGGAATACACCGCCGACATCACCGGCACCGGCACGATCCGGTTGCTGGAAGCGATCCGCGACGCTGGCATCAAACCGCGTTTCTACCAGGCCTCTTCCAGCGAGATGTTCGGCCTCGTCCAGGAAGTTCCGCAGAAAGAGACCACGCCCTTCTATCCCCGCAGCCCCTACGGCGCGGCCAAGGTCTATTCCTACTGGATCACGGTGAACTACCGCGAGTCCTATGGGATGCACGCCAGCAACGGCATTCTCTTCAACCACGAGTCTCCACGCCGGGGCGAAACCTTCGTCACCCGCAAGATCACCCGTGCTGTGGCCCATATCTTGGCCGGCCTCCAGGACAAGCTCTTCCTCGGCAACCTCGATTCCAAACGCGACTGGGGCTACGCCAAGGAATACGTCGAAGGCATGTGGCTCATGCTCCAACAGGACGAGCCGGACGACTACGTGCTCGCGACCAACGAGACCTACACCATCCGCGACTTCCTCGACGTTTCCTTCGGCCACGTGGGGCTCGACTGGAAGAAATACGTGGAGATCGATCCCAAGTATTATCGCCCGGCCGAAGTCGATCTGCTCATCGGCGACTACAGCAAGGCGAAGAAGAAGCTCGGCTGGGAACCGAAGACCAAGATGCACGAGCTGGCCAAGCTGATGGTCGATTCCGACGTGGCCCTCTTGAAGGCGCACCGCGAAGGGCGGACCAAGCTTACGACCTGAGCTCTGTCTTCATCCAAAAAAACGAAACGGCGCGGAACTCAGTTCCGCGCCGTTTGCTTTGAAGGTGTTCGTGGCGTTGCCTACCGCGTGATCAATGCGCCTTTGGCCTGCTGGCGCTGGAAGTCGGCGTAGGCGGAGCGGATGCCGTTTTCGAGGTCCATCTGGGGTTTCCACCCGAGCGCGAAGAGCTTGGAGCTGTCCATCAGCTTGCGCGGAGTGCCGTCGGGTTTGGTGGTGTCCCAGACGATTTCCCCCTGGAAGCCGGTGATCTTTTTCACCAGTTCGGCGAGCTGCTTGATGGTGACCTCGGAACCGGAACCGACGTTGATGTGGCCGTCCGCGCTGTAGTGCTCCATCAGAAAAACGCAGGCCTTGGCGAGGTCGTCGGAGTGGAGGAATTCCCGCAGCGGCGAACCGGTGCCCCAACAGGTGACGGTCGGAGCGTTGGCCACCTTGGCGTCATGGAATTTCCGGATCAGGGCCGGGAGGACGTGGGAGTTGTTCAGGTCGTAGTTGTCGTTGTCGCCATACATGTTCGTGGGCATGGCGCTGATGAAGTCGGAGCCGTATTGCTTGCGGAAGGCTTGGCAGAGCTTGATGCCGGCGATCTTGGCGATGGCATACCACTCGTTGGTCGGCTCCAGCGGGGCGGTCAGGAGAGATTCTTCCTGGATCGGCTGCGGGGCGAACTTGGGGTAGATACAGGAACTGCCGAGGAAGAGAAGTTTCTTGGCTCCACCGAGGCGCGCGCCTTCGATCAGATGGTTCTGGATCTGGAGGTTCTGATAGAGGAAGTCCGCCGGGAAGTTGTTGTTGGCCAAGATGCCGCCGACCTTGGCGGCGGCGACGAAGACGTAGTCCGGCTTCTCCGTGAGGTAGAAGTCGCGGACGGCGTTGAAATCCAACAGATCGAGCTCCTTGCGGGTCTTGCCGATCAGCCGGGGCGTGCCGAGCCGTTCCAATTCCCGCCAGATGGCGCTGCCGACCAAGCCGCGATGTCCCGCCACGAAGACCTTGTGCTCTTTCCAGAAACTCATGGGCGTGGGTTATCCCAGAACGGTGCGGGGCGAGAAAAGGCGCAACTTTTCCCGGAGCCGGGCGTTTTCATGGGCAGTTGCACGTGGTGTGGCGGGCTTTCAGACAAAACTGGCCAAATCACGGACATGAGGCAGACTCCGGGCGTGGCTGGCGCCGTGCGGCGTTCCGCTCCGGAATAACCAACCAAAGATCGTAACCATGAAGATTCAGTCCAAACGTCGCTCAGGCTTCACCCTGGTCGAGATCATGATCGTCGTCGCCATCATCGGCCTGCTGGCCGCGATCGCGATTCCCAACTTCGTCAAGGCCCGCACCACGGCGCAGACCAATGCCTGCATCGCCAACCTGAAGCAGATCCAGGGCGCGATCGAGCAGTGGGCGCTGGAAGGCAAGAAAGGGCCGAACGCCGCCGTGACCGTGGGCGATATTTCCGGAGACGCGAACAAGTTCATCCGTCCGTTGATCAACACCGATCTGGTTTGCCCGGGCGGTGGCACCTACACGGTCACGACCGTGTCGAACGTGCCCACCTGTTCGGTGACGGACCACAACAAGATCTGATCGGAAATCCTCCGGTCGGTTCCGCAAATCCCGGCAAAGGCGCGGTCCTTGCCGGGATTTTTGCTTTTGGGGCCGGTTGGAGCGGGGATCGTTCCCGGTTTCTGGATGGGAACCCTTCCTGCTACAGGCAATCGGTCGCAAGACCGATAAACCACGAGTCCATGAGAACGCACATTCCCAACCGAGCCGGATTCACCCTGGTGGAGATCATGATCGTGGTGGCGATCATCGGGCTGCTCACGGCGATCGCCATTCCCAACTTCCAGAAGACCCGCGAACGGGCCGCCTACTTCGTCTGCTTCGAGAACCTGACGCAGATCGAGGCCGCGAAGCAGATCTGGGGCATGGAGAAGGGGAAGAAGAACGGCGATATAGCGACGGAGGTCGATCTTGTCGGAACCACGCTGTATATCCGGGCTTTGCCCGAATGCCCCTCGGGCGGCAGCTACACCTTCGGGTCCATCGGCACCAATGCGGTCTGCTCGATTCCCGGGCATGAATTGACCGGTGAGTAAGCCGGGGAACTGGATTCGGAGAACAAAAAAGCGCGGGCCGAAGCCCGCGCTTTTTTGTTTTTTCGGTGAAGGGCAGCGGCTCAGTCCTTGATGCCGAGCTTGCGGCGGGTTTCGAGCTCGGCCTTGCGGGCGGCTTTACGTTCCTCGGCGCGGGCCTTGTCTTCGGAGGCTTTCAGCGAGGGCATCTCGTCCTTCATGTCCATCGCGGCGAGGGAGGCGGCTTCGGGGGTCTTCAGCACGGTGGGTTTGATCAGGACCATCATCTCCGTGCGGCGGTTGCTGCTGTTGGAGCTGCGGAACAGCACCCCGAGGCCGGGAATGTCTTTCAGAAAAGGCACGCCGGACTTTGAGCTGGCTTTGTCGTTTCGGATGAAGCCGCCGAGAGCGACAATTTCGCGATCCCTCACGGCGACCTTGGCGGTGGCGGCGCGCTGGGTGGTGGTGGGCACCGGGTTGCCGTCGATCTGCACATCGTCGCCGCGTTGCTGGATGTCCTGGGTGATGTCCATGACGACCAGGCCGTCCGGGTTGATCAAGGGCAGGATCTCCATGTTGATGCCGATGAAGGTCTGCTGATATTGCGACCGTGCACCGCCGTTGATGTCCGTGGTGGTGCCGGTGACGAAGGGCACCTGTTCGCCGATCTGGAGCGAGGCCGCCACGGCGTGGGAGGTCTGGACCCGGGGACGAGAGAGAACGTTGATCTCGCCGTCACCGGCCACGGCCTGGACGGCCATCTCGAAGTCGTTGCCCCAG
>CAMLMI010000048.1 GCA_946480965.1 uncultured Verrucomicrobiales bacterium
AGACGGAGATCCCCATCCTCTTCAAGTGCGATGTCCACCCCTGGATGACCGCCTACGTCGCCGTCTTCGACAACCCCTACTTCGCCGTGTCCGACAAGGACGGCCGTTTCTCCATTCCCAACGTCCCGCCCGGCACCTACGAGCTCGTCGTTTATCACCGGAAATCCCACGCGACGAACGAGGGCCTTGTCCGCACCGTGACCGTGCCCGACGACGGGCGACTGGAGATCGAGGAAACCATCCCGGTAGAAAACTGAGGCGAGCGCAGCGCCATCCCGGTCGCGTGTCGGAAGCCGGGCCTAAGATTCACGGTGCCTTCAGCTCCTTGAGCGTCAGCCCGGCGCGCTTCTTCAGAACGGCGTCGAACTTCGGCACATACATCTGCGTCTCGGCCGGGAGCTTGGCGGAGATGGCGTCGAAGGTCTTCGTGTCCGACTTCTTCAACAGCGCCGCGACCCGCGTTTCCCCGGCGTTGTAGGCGGCGAGCGTGAGTTCCCAGTCCTTGAAACGGCCGTGGAGACGGCGGAGATACTTCGCGGCGGCGCGGGCGTTCTTCTCCGGATGCAGCCGTTCGTCCGGCAGCCAGGTGGAAAGACCCAGATCCTTCGCGGTCGGCGGCATGAGCTGGAACAGTCCGGCGGCGCCGACGGGGCTCTTGGCCTTGGGATCGAAGGACGATTCCACCTCGGCCAACCAGACCAGATCGGGCGGCAAACCTTCCTCGGCGAAGATCGGTTTCAGTTGGGCGACGAAAGCGTCGGCGCGCTCCGGGCGGGGCCGATCGGCGATCACACGGGTCCATACCTGGCGCTGGACCTTGGGTGGCGGCGGCGTGACGGGCAGCACCACCGGTTCTTCGGGGACGGGTTTTCCCCGAGGCGGCGGCGCGGCCGGTGCCGGGGCGGCGGCGCGGGACAATTGGTCGGCGGCGGAGAGGTAGTCCAACCGGGTGCGGAGCCAACGGGCGTAGGGATCGGTTTCCTCGAAGCGGTCCAGCAACGGCAGGAGAGCGACGGCGAGTTCGCGAAGCGCGGCGAGGTCGTAGATCGAGTCGGCCTGCAGCCGGGCCTGGAGGTCGTCGAGGATTTCCTTGAGCTGTTCGCGGTCGATCTGGCCCTCCAACGCGGCGACCACCGAGGCGTCGAGATTCTGGCGGGTCCAGACTTCGACCGCGCCCATCATGCCGTCGGTGTCGAAGGTGTATTCCTGCCCCCGGACGGAGCCAAGCCCGACGCAAGCAACGGCGATGATCCAAGCGACCTTCACGGGAAACACCATAGCGCGGGCGTCAATCCGGGCATTTGTGGGCAGAGCGGAGGGTTTGGACGACGGCGGCGCGCCTTCCCGCTACCGTTCCTCGGAGCGACCCGCTAGCTTGCCGCCATGAAATCCGCCTACGAACTGGCCATGGAACGGCTGAGCAAATCCCAGCCGACAGTGAAGCTGACCGAGAAGCAGAAGGCCGAGATCGCCGACCTCGAATCGCGCTACGCCGCGAAGATCGCTCAGGAAGAAATCATGCTGAAGGAGCAGATCGCCGAAGCCGCGCAGCAGGGCGACTGGGAGAAGCAGCAAGAACTGGAACGCCGTCTCGTGGCCGAGCGAAAGAAGCTCCAGGGCGATCTGGAGGAGAAGAAGGAAGCGGTGCGGCAGGGGCGGTGAACTTCAGCCAGCCACCAAGTTGTTTTGGGCGCACCCCAGCCATCCGCTCGCACCGGCTACCTCCTCGCGGAGTGCCGGTCTTCGGTGGACGACTCCGACCAGCCTTTCGCGCTCTGGGTTCCCCGAGGCTATTCGCCCAAGAAGGCTTGGCCGCTGGTGGTGGCGTTGCACGGGAGCGATGCGGACCATCGGATGATTCCCGAGGAATGTTTCCGCATTCCTGAACGGGGCTTCGACGAACGGGTGATTCTGCTGAGCCCATTCGGGCGAGGCGACGTGGACTGGCGCTGGATGGGCGAGGCGGATCTGTGGGATGCCATTGCCTGGGTGCGGGCGCGGTATCGGATCGACCTGCGGCGGCAGTATCTCACGGGCTTGTCGCTGGGCGGCTACGCGGCGTGGCGCATGGCGGCGGAACGGCCGGATTACTGGGCAGCCATCGCGCCGGTCTGCGGCGGTGGCGATCCGGCGACAGCTCCGGTGCTGAAGCGGATGCCGGTTTGGTGTGTTCACGGTGCGAAGGATGCGGTGGTGCCAGTGGAAGAGTCGCGGGAGATGATGATGGCTCTCGGAGCAGGACAGGTTTCCAGCCTGTCCACGAAGTCTGGAGGCGGACTCTTGGCAGGAGAACGCCCCCTCACCCGACTTTCAGCCACCCTCTCCCCATCCGATGGGGAGAGGGGATTCTCCGGCAACAGCAGGCCGAATCTTTCGGCGAGGCTCCGCTATGACGAACTACCCGGCTGGGGCCATGACTCGTGGCGCTGGCTCTACGATCCGGACCGCGTGGAGGATTCGCTGGTGGATTGGTTCCTCGGCTTCAAAAAAACGCGCA
Organism: uncultured Verrucomicrobiales bacterium; assembly: GCA_946480965.1. The sequence goes on from CAMLMI010000048.1 coordinate 2,498, forward strand.
CTCCTGAGCCGGCCACTCGGCCGCAACGGACGGGCTCGTTCCTCGACCTCTTCAGCGAGCGGGTGATTCTGGTTCCGGCCACACAGACGCCGTTTCCGCGCGAAGCGGACCTGCTGCGCCAAGAGGCGGAACGGATCGCCCGTTTCCACTTCGGCGATCTAGCGATGCGTTCGGGTCGGCTGCTGGTGAAGGCCGACGTGGAGCTGACCGAAGCCGAGGCGCGTTCGGCCAACCTGCTGTGCCTGGGCCGCACCGACAATCACGCCTGGCTGAAGCGGGCGGAGAAGCGGCTGCGCGTGCGGCACGTGGACGGCCGGATGGTTTTCCAGGGCGAAACGTTGCTGGGCAAGAGCTGGGCCGCCGCCACGATCCAGCCGAGTCCGTGGAACAAGGCGCGACTGCTCGGCGTGATCAGCTACCAGCAGCGCGGGCAGATCGCGGGGCTGGCGGGGAGGTTCATCGGGATCGGAGAAGACCTGTGGAAAACCCGGCTGATCCAAACACGTTGATCGACTGCCGCCTGTGCGATGCGATGGTTTCGCGCGGTTCGGTGGAGTTTCAGCTGCGGAGCAGCGGCAGATCGTAGCCCACAGCGTGAGCTGTGGGTAGGAAGACGTGGAAGAAACAGAAGCCCCAGAGGGGCGGCAGAACGTCGCAAACAGCTGCGGTGAACGAGTTGTTCTGTCGCCCCTTCAGGGCTCTGGAGCTTGGGAGGCACTAACCCCGGGCTCACGCCCGGGGCTAATATCTGCCGCGCCTCCGGCATCTGCCGCGCCTCCGGCGCTGAATCGCTCCGCACCAAACCAGTCGTCGCCGTGTCACTTCTTGTCGCGAGTCTCCATCGCATCAGCTCTCCGTCACTTCCGTTGGCCATTGGCTCGTTGAACCAACGACAGCACGTCTTCTTTGGTGAGCGAGCCCAGATGATGCGGCTGGAGCCAGACCACGTTGGAACGGAACTGGCCCAACGCATCGCGGAGCCGGAACGAGAGGGTGTGGTCGCGCGGAGCCCGGTGGCCGCCGTAGTCGCCGTGGCCGGCAAAGACGGGCTCCAGATCCGGGAAGGCGTCGCGAATGACGCTCCGGGCGTGGGCCATCTCGGCCTTCGTGGCTTTACGGTTTTGGTTTCCCATCGAGATGATGTTTCCCGACGACGAGAACGAGGCCGAGAACGAGATGGACTTGGCTCACCGATACGGCTGGTGCAGTTGCACCGTGTCCTCCGCCTTCACGCTCTTGGAGCGGACGCGGATGTTCAGCATCTCGACGATGACGGCGAAGGCCATCGCGAAATACACGTAGCCCTTGGGGATCTTCTGGCCGAAGCCCTCGGCGGTGAGCAGCACGCCGATGAGGATGAGGAAGCTCAGCGCGAGCATCTTCACCGTGGGATGCCGGTCCACGAAGCTGCTGATCTGGTTCACGAAGACCAGCATGACGACCACCGCGATGATCACGGCGGTGATCATGATCCAGATCTGAGAGACCATGCCGACGGCGGTGATGACGGAGTCGAGGGAGAAGACAAGGTCCAGCAGGATGATCTGGGTGATGACGCTGGTGAAGGTCGGGACGATGGCGGCGGACTTTCCGCCGTCGTGCCCTTCGAGCTTCTCGTGGATCTCGCGCACGCTCTTGAAGATGAGGAAGAGGCCGCCGAGGAAGAGGATCAGCTCCTTGCCGGTGTTGGGCAGGGGCAGGCCGAAGGGGGCCCACTGCCAAAGCTCGTTCTTGAGGCTCATGACCCAGGAGATGGAGAGGAGCAGGAGCACGCGCATGATGAGCGCGAGCATGAGGCCGATGCGTCGGGCCTTGGCCTGCTGGTGGGGCGGAAGTTTGCCGCTGAGGATCGAGATGAAGATGATGTTGTCGATGCCGAGCACGACCTCCAGCAGGGTCAACGTGAGGAGGCTGATCCAGACGGCGGGCATGGCGAGCTGTTCCAGAAAGGTGCCGCTCACCTCGACCGGGGCGGCGGCCAGGAGACTGATGGATTCGATCATGGGGGCGGAGTCTGTGGACCGGCCTGGCGGGTGTCAAAGGAGCCGACGCCAGGATTTGTAATGACCGGGAAGGGCGAAGCTCGAAGGCCAAAGAAGAAGCGCGGGATTCATAGCTCGGGCCTTCTCTGGGCAAGCGGGAGGAAGAACGCCGGGTTGGGGAACCCGGCCTACAAGCTGTGGGCCGGCTCCCCCGACTGGACGGGCTGCGCAAACAGGATAATTGGATTTGGCCTTGGGCCTTCGGGCTTCGTCCTTCCTCCCGGTCAGTTCATACGTGTAGGTATGAAATCGGTTGCCAGTTGGCGGACCCTGCGGAATAGTCCGCCCGCTCACAGGAACCGGTTCGGCCGCCGCCGCCGTTCCGCGAGCGAACCGCAACGTCATCCCGGCATGAAACCGAACGTTCACTTCGCCATCGGGGCCTCCCTTCTTCTTTCCGTCGCAGCCCTTTCCGCCGCTCCCGTCCAGGGCTGGCTCGCGTGGCGCGGGCCGGAGCAAAACGGCGTCTCCCCCGAAAAGGGCCTGCCCACCGAGCTCGATCCCGCCAAGCCGCTCTGGAAAGCCCCCTTCCCCGGCGCTTCCACGGCCGTCGTGGCCAACGGGAAGCTCTACATCGTCGGCTTCCTGGGCGAGGATGCGGAACTGCAGGAGGGCATCGGCTGCTTCGACGCCGAGACCGGCCAGAAGCTCTGGCAACACCTGTTCAGCGATTTCCTCAGCGACATCATCTACAGCCGCTACGCCTCGTCGAATCCCGCCATCGACCCCGAGACCGGCAACGTCTATCTCCAGGGCACGCAGGGCTGGCTAGTGGCGTTTTCACCCGACGGCAAGCTGCTCTGGAAACATTCCCTCGGAGAATCCCTCGGCCGGTTGACCTTCCCGAACGGCCGCACCGCCACGCCCGTGATCGATGGCGACCTCGTCATCACCCGCGGCATCACCGCCAACTGGGGCGCGCAGGGGCCGGGCTCGGACCGGTTCTACGCCTTCGACAAGAAGACCGGCGCCATCGTGTGGGCCGCGACGCCCGGAGACCGTCCGAAGGACAGCTCGTTCTCATATCCGTATCTGAGCTGGTGGAAGGGTTTCCGCGTGCTCTACGCCACGCTCGGCGACGGCAGCGTCGCGGCGGTCAACGCCCGCACCGGCGATTCCATCTGGCGCGTCACGCTCGGCAAGGCCGGCATCAACGCCACCGTGCTCGTCCACAAGGACGACAAGGTCGTGGGCATCTACGGCACGCCCTATGAGCCCGGCCAAATGGTCTGCTTCAAGATCCCCGAGGTGGACTACAAGCTCGGCCAGGCCGCGCCGGTCGTCGTCGAGCGCAAGGACGTCGAGCTCTGGAGCGCCAACATCTCCACCTCCACCAGCAGCCCCATCCTCGTCGGCGACACGATCTACGTGGTGGCCGAAAAGGGCGACCTGATCGCGGTGGACATCAACACCGGCAAGACCCTTTGGGAAACCAAGCTCGGCATCGAGCAGCGCAACTCCTGCCCGCTCTACGCCGATGGCAAGATCTACGTGCCCATCCTCGACGATCCCGGCAGCAAGGGCGGCGGCGAAGGCGGCAGCGAGGCGGGCACCAAGGGCGGCTTCTACGTGGTCAATCCGGCCGACGGCAAGATCCTCACCCACATCGCGCTCGACGGACGCTGCTTCGGTTCCCCCACCGCCTACAACGGCAAGATCTACCAGCAGACCACCAGCTATCTCTACGCCTTCGGCAAGGCCGGCGACAGCGCGGGCCTCGTCAAGACCGTCGCCGAAAAGCCCTGGCCCAAGCCCGGCCCGGCGGCCGCGCTCCAGATCATCCCTTCCGAAGTCCTCCTGCATCCCGGCGAGAAGGCCACCTTCCGCATCCGCACCATCGACGCCAAGGGCTTGGTCGTGGAGGAGCTGAAGCCCGACGCGGCCGTGAAGTGGGCCTCCTTCATCCCGCCCACGGCGCGGGTGAAGTCCACGATGAAGGGCGAGTTCAATTCCTCCGGGGAGCTCGTGGCCTCGGCCGACAAGACGCCGTCCGGCGGCGCGTTCATGGCCACGCTGGGCGATCTGAAGGGCACGATCCGCGCACGCGTCCTGCCCTATCCCCCGATCTCCGAAACCTTCGAGGCGGCGGAGCTGGTCGAGACCAGCGAGTTCGACCAGGCCAAGTTCGCCTATCCGCCGCTGCCGTGGATCGGCGCGCGCTTCAAGTTCGAGATCCGCGAGAAGGACGGCAACAAGGTCCTCTACAAGACGGTGGACAATAAATTCTTCCAGCGCGCCACCGTGTTCCTCGGCGACGAGACGATGAAGAACTACACGATCCAGGCCGACGTCTTCAGCGAAGGCAACCGCCGGAAAATGTCGGAGGTGGGCCTGATCTGCCAACGCTACCTCATCGCGCTCAAGGGCAATGACCAGAAGATCGAGGTCAGCTCGAACTTCGAGCGCCTGCGCGTCCCGGCCGTGACCGATCCGTCCAACTTCAAGTGGGCGGCCAACACCTGGTATACGCTCAAGGCCCGCGTGGACGTCGCGGCCGACGGTTCCGGCGTGGTCCGGGCCAAGGCGTGGAAGAAGGGCGATCCCGAGCCCGAAGCGTGGTCCATCGAGGTGCCGCACAAGAACGCGCACCAGAGCGGCTCGCCCGGCCTCTACGGCTTCTCGCCGCAGGACATGCCGGTGTATATCGACAACGTTTCCGTGACGAAGAACTGAGAAACTTTCCTTTCAATCTCTCTCTTAATCCCAATCCAAGTCTCAATCTTAGATTTCCATGCCCGCCCGCTTCGACCACGAGAAACTGCACGTCTATCAGGCGTCGCTGCGTTTCGTGGCGTGGTTGACGGAGGTGCTGGAGAGCATTCCCGCCAAAGTCGCGGCGCATGTCCAACTGGACCGCGCTTCGACGTCCATCCCGTTGAACATCGCCGAGGGCAATGGACGCTATACGGCAGCGGATCGTTGCCGGTTCTTCGACATCGCCCGGGGCTCGGCCTTGGAATGCGCCGCCGCGCTGGACGTGCTGGTGGCGAAGCGGCTGCTGACCGAAGAGGAGATCGAAGCAGGAAAGAGCTTGCTGTCTGAGATCGTGGCGATGCTGGTTGGCCTCATCCGAAGCAACTCGGCAGACCGGTTGCACGAGGAGCCGCCGCTGTATCGAGTGGCTGGCGGGGGAGGCTGAAGATTGAGATTAAGAGTCAGATTAAGATTAAGATTTTTGCACTAGGACCAAGACTATGAAGAAGACGATCAACCCGGGTGTTTCGATGCTGACGTTGGCGGTGCTTTGCGGCGTCGCGACCACGAGCCTGCGCGCCGACGACTGGAACCAGTGGGGCGGCTCGCTCGGCCGCAACATGTATTCCCCCGCCAAGGGCCTGCCCGACACCTTCGTCACCGGCAAATACAAACCCGGCACCGAGGAGGTCGATCTCTCCACCACCAAGAACGTCAAGTGGGTCGCCAAGCTCGGTTCCCAGACCTACGGCAACCCCGTCATCGTCAAGGGCAAGGTCCTCGTCGGCACCAACAACGATTCTCCCCGCGACAAGCAGCACGAGGGCGACCGCTCGATCCTCTATTGCTTCGACGAGAAGACCGGAGAGTTCCTCTGGCAGCTCGTCGTCCCCAAGCTGAAGTCCGGCAAGGTCAACGACTGGGAAAACCTCGGCCTGCTCTCCTCGCCCAAGGTCGAAGGCGACAAGGTCTATCTCGTCACCAGCCGCTGCGAGGTCATCTGCCTCGACCTGAACGGACAGGCCAACGGCAACCAGGGCGTCACGAACGAAGGGGAATACTCCGCCAAGGACACCGGCAATCCCCCGACCAAGGTCGGGGCCAAGGACGCGGACATCCTCTGGGTCTACGACATGATGGACGAACTGGGCGTTTTCCCCCACAACGCCTCCAACAGCTCCCCGATCATCCTCGGCGACCGGGTCTATGTCTGCACCTCCAACGGCCAGGATTGGACCCACTCGAACATCCCCTCCCCGTTGTCCCCGAGCTTCATCGCCCTCGACAAGAACACCGGCAAGCTCGTCGGCGAGGACGACGCCGGCATCGGACCCCGCATCTTCCACGGCCAGTGGACCTCCCTCTCGGCCGGCCAGGTGAACGGCAAGTGGCAGCTCTTCGCCGGCGGCGGCGACGGCTGGCTCTACGCCCTCGACGCCGAACCCAAGGTCGAGGACGACATCGGCTATCTGAAGACGATCTGGAAGGCCGACGGCAATCCGCCCGAATACAAGGTGAAGGACGGCAAACCGATCAAGTATCCCGCCGCCGAAGGCCCGAGCGAGATCAACTCCACGCCCGTCTTCTACAAGAACCGCGTCTATGTCGCCATCGGCCAGGACCCGGAGCACGGCGAGGGCATCGGCCGGCTCCTCTGCTACGATCCGACCAAGACCGGCGACGTGACCAAGGAAGCCCTCATCTGGGAATACCGCGGCATCCACCGCAGCATCTCCACCGTGTCGATCGATCCGGCCACCGGGCTGCTCTTCGTGGGCGACTTCTCCGGCTTCGTGCATTGCCTCGACGCCGACACCGGCAAGCTCCACTGGCAGCATGACATGAAGGCCCACATGTGGGGTTCGACCCTCGTGGCCGACGGCAAGGTCTATGTCGGCGACGAGGACGGCGATCTCGTGGTCTTCGCCGCCACCAAGGAGAAGAAGATCATCAGCGAAACCGCGTTCGACGCCCCGATCTACTCCACGCCCGTCGTGGCCAACGGCGTCCTCTACGTCGGCACCCAGACCCACCTTTACGCGCTGCAGGACTCCGCACAGATCATCAAGAAGGACGCGCCGAGCGCCACGCCCGTCGAGATCAAGAAGCCCTGAACTCCCGTTGCCGAACCGTTTCCGACCTCTAGCATCCCGACCATGACCCGTCCCGATCCGACTCCCGCCGATGTCCAAAAGGCCCAGGAACAGCTCGACGCGCACGTGCGCGAGATTGTCGCCTGGCATTTCTCGCCGGAGACCGGCTGCCCCTTCTGGCTCAACTGGGCCAAGAAGGCCGGCTGGAACCCCGCCACGGAGGTGAAGTCCTTCGCCGACATCATCGCCAAGTTCCCGCACTTCCAGGACGAATGGCTGCGCGACGAACAGCCCGAGGTCTGGGTGCCCGCCGCCTTCAAGGGACAACCCTACAACATCTTCGAGACCGGCGGCACCACGGGGATGCCCAAGCAGCGCATCGGCTGGAACGACTACAAGGTCGATTACTCCGAGTTCAGCGAGAAGATCAGCGACGAGCATTTCCCCAAGGGCGGCGCGTGGCTGATGGTCGGTCCCACCGGACCGCGTCGTCTCCGTCTCGCCATCGAGCATCTGGCCAACGTGCGCGGCAGCTCCTGCTACTTCATCGACCTCGATCCGCGCTTCGTGAAAAAGGTGATCTCGAACAAGCAGTTCGACATCGCCCGCCAATACATGGACCACGTCGTCGATCAGGCCACGATCCTGTTGAAGAACCGCCGCATCTCCGGCCTGTTCACCACGCCCAAGCTGCTCGAAGCCCTGGCCGAGAAGATGGACCTCTACGAGGCCGGCATCCGCGGCGTCTTCTGCGGCGGCACCACGATGGCCCCGCAGTATGTGCGCTTCATCGTCGAGGAAGTGCTGGAAGGCCGCATCGGCTTCTACCCCACCTACGGCAACACCCTGATGGGCCTGGCCGCCAGCGTGCCGCTCAAGCCCGAGGACAAGTTCTCCGTCAGCTACTACCCGCCGCAGCCTCGCGCCGTCCTCCGCGTCGTCGATCCCAACAACACCTCGCAGTTGAAGGGTTATGGCGAATGGGGTCGCGTGGAGCTCACCACGCTGACCAAGGAGTTCTTCATGCCCCGTTTCCTGGAGCGCGACGAAGCCATCCGCAAAGCCCCGCGCGACCGCTACGCCTGGGACGGCGTGGCCGAAGTGCGTCCCTTCGGCGCGATGGAGAAGACCATCGTCGAAGGCGTTTACTGACGCCGCCGCACCGCGAGGGCGATTCCCCCCAACACGAGCAACGAGACGGTTCCGGGTTCCGGGACCGTCACCGTGTAGTTGATGGTGAGCGTCGGCGAGATCGCGCCTTCGCTGCTGTCGAAACGGATGGCCGAGCTGGCGAGGCTTTCCCCGCCGATCATCGCCCAGCCGAAGTTGCCCGACGGGTTGTTCAACCAGCCCTGCACATCCTCCGCCAAGCCGCTCGAACTCGCCGTCACCGGCCCGAGCGACGACACGGAGAACGATCCCCGCGCACCGGGAGCAAAATCCCCGCCGGCACTGGCCCAAGCCGATCCGTTGAAGCTCCGGTGCAGCCAAGTCGCGCTGCCCGCCGTGGCCGTGCCGCCCCCGCCGCCATTGCCCGGAGGCACGACCGTTCCTTCGGTCCACGATGCGGACAGGCGGAAGAGCTCCACCGTTACGGCCGAGGGAGCGCCGCCCTTGTCGGCCTGGAGGCTGAGCGAAACGCCGTCGATGGTGGCCCCTTCGGGCACGGCGGCGGCGATGTCGAATTGCAGCAATGCGCGGCGCAACGAGCCGTTGGCCGTGGCTCCGACGAACAGGTCGGGACCGGCACCGCCAGCGAGACTGCCGGTGCCGCTTTGATAGAGGGTCGCGTCCTGCGAAGGGTTCAGGACGACGACGGCGGATTGGGCGGGAAGGGCCAGGGCCACCAGGGCGCAGGCCGCAAGAGTTCGGGCATTCATAGGAGGTCTGTCGGGGTTCAGGACCGGGACGAACGCACCGTCCAACGCCGTTCTCCGGCGATGGGCGGTGATCCGCAAGCCCGATGACGGCGGTGGGATGCGCCAAACGCCCGGCGGTTCCCGACTCTTTCGGGGGAATCGGCGGCCGGCCGGTGGATGCCGTGCGGCCGATCGGCTAGCGTCCGGCCCAATGACTCGGATTGTGCGCATCCTCGGATGCTTGGCGCTTTGGCTCGGCTCGTTCCAAGCCCCGGCCGCCGTCTTCTACCTCGACGACGAAAAGGGCGACGACGCCCGCGACGGCCTTTCGCCCGAGCTGGCCTGGAAGTCCCTCGCCCGGGTCAACCAGCACGTCTTCCAGCCCGGCGACCAGATTCTGTTCCGCGCGGGCGGTCGCTGGTCCGGCCAATTCAAGCCCCAGGGTTCCGGCTCCGAGACCAATGGCCACGTCTTGACCATCGTGGCCGCCAGCTACGGTGACGGTCCTCGCCCGCGCCTCGATGGCGAAGGCCGCTTCCTCGACACCGTGCTGCTGCGCAACGTCGAGTTCTGGGAGGTGCGCGATCTGGAGATCACGAATCTCGGGACCAACCGCCAAGCCTTCCAGACGGGCGTCCGGCTCGTCAGCGACGGCTTCGGTCCGATGCGGCATCTCAGGTTGCGGAACCTCTTCGTCCACGACGTGAACGGAGACCTGCGGAAATCGCACGAGGGTTGCGGCATCTACTTCGAGAGCCGGGGCGGCAACGGCTCGCGCTTCGACGATCTGTTGATCGAACGTTGCCACGTCGTCCGCACGGACCGGAACGGCATCTGCCAGCGCGGCGGCGGGCGCGAACGCAGCACGCGCGTCGTCATCCGGCACAACCTGCTGGAGGACATCGGCGGCGACGCCATCAAGGTCTGGGGCAGCAACGGCGCGTTGATCGAGCACAACGTCGTGCGCGGCGCGCGCGAACGCTGCGAAGACCACGCCGCCGGCATCTGGCCCTTCGACAGCGACGACACGGTCATCCAGTTCAATGAGGTTTCCGGTGTGAAAGGCACGCTCGACGGCCAAGCCTTCGACGCCGACTACCGCTGCCGCCGGTCGCTCTTCCAATACAACTACAGCCACGACAACGAAGGCGGCTTCTTCCTGATCTGTGCCCCGGGCCGCTCCTACAACACCGACACCGTCATCCGCTACAACATCAGCCGGAACGACGGCGTGGACACCGCGCGTGTCTTCCACTTCGGCGGCAACGCCCGCAACACCCGCATCTACAACAACACCGTCTATCTCGGCCCGCAGCAGGACGTGGCGCTGCTCCTCTTCGACGAATGGGAAGGCGGGTTCAACGAAGGGACGCAGTTCTACAACAACCTCTTCTTCGTCGAAGGCCGCGCCACCTATCGCTGGGGCCGCAGCGTCAATCGGCTCTTCGACAACAACGTCTTCTTCGGCGTCCACGTGGACCCGCCGCCGGACGCCAACGCCTCGACCAACCGTCCATCCTTGATCGATCCGCGTTCCGGCGGCGACGGCTTCGCCTCGCTCGCAGGCTTCAAGCTGAAGGACGCGATCGGGCTGCCGATTGGCCGGATCGTCCCCGACAACGGCGGACGCGACTTCTTCGGGAACACCGTGCCGCAGGACCGCCCGCCCACCATCGGGGCCCACCAGTTGCCGATTTCGGAAGCCAGGCGGCAGTAGGGCACTGGCACCGGCCGGAGCTGCGTCTCTCTCTGTAGCGGCCGCGTCTCGCGGGCTGTCCTGGTGACATCTTGCCGCCAGCCAGCTCGGCGCAAGTTGCTCCGAAAACCCGCAGCCGGGACGGCTACGCCATGCTCTCCGTTGGCGGCTTGGCCGGAGCCTATGCCGTGTCGCTCTGCCACGGGAATGTCGCCATCGGGGAGCTTGCCGAGGCCCGGGGGACCGGCATTCTGATCGCCGTCGGTCGTTGTCGTTCCCCAACCTCAACCCACACACAGGAGACAAACATGCCCCTCTCGAAACGCGCGTTCGCGGAATTCCTCGGAACCTTCTGGCTCACCTTCGGTGGCTGCGGCAGCGCCGTGCTGGCCGCCGCCTTCCCCGGTGTCGGCATCGGCCTGCTCGGCGTGTCGCTCGCCTTCGGCCTGACCGTGCTCACGATGGCCTACGCCATCGGCCATATCTCCGGTTGCCATCTGAATCCCGCCGTCTCCTTTGGCTTGGTGGCGGGCGGACGGTTCAAGGCCGGTGAACTCTTGCCCTACATCGTCGCGCAGGTGCTCGGCGCGGTGGCGGGCGCGGGCGTGCTGTATTTCATCGCCAGCGGCCAGGACGGCTTCTCGCTCGCGGGCGGACTGGCCTCGAACGGCTACGGCGACCATTCGCCGGGCAAGTATTCGATGGCGTCGGGCTTCGTGGCCGAAGTGGTCCTGACCTTCATGTTCCTGATGATCATCCTCGGCGCGACCGACGAGCGTGCGCCGAAAGGCTTCGCCCCGGTGGCCATCGGGCTCGGCCTGACCTTGATCCACCTCATCAGCATCCCGGTGACGAACACCTCGGTGAACCCGGCCCGCAGCACCGGCCCGGCGATCTTCGTGGGCGGCTGGGCGCTCTCGCAGCTCTGGCTTTTCTGGGTGGCCCCGATCCTCGGCGCGGTGCTGGCCGGCGGCGTCTATCGCTGGCTGGGCGGAGCGAAGAAGGGCTGAGGCGAAACCAAGCCAAAACGAGAAGGCCCCGGCGAACGTGTCGGGGCCTTTTTGTTCTGCGCGAGAAACAGCGGGATCGGCTCTCCGGTAAGCCGCACGGTCGAAGCTCCGACGCGGAGCTCGCGCAACCTTCAACGGGTGGGCGCTGGGGCAGTATGGCCTGCGGCAACGGAAAGTTTCCGCGCCGACGTGACCGGCGGAGGCTTCGCGCCTCAGTAGCGCGGCGTCGCGGAATCGACCTCCAGCGACCAGCGGTCGATGCCTCCGGCGAGGTTGACCAGCCGCCGGAACCCCGCCTGCCGGAGAAACCCGATGGCGTGCAGGCTCCGCACCCCGTGGTGGCAATAGACGACCACTTCCGCGTCCTTCCACGCCTCGATCTCGTCCACGCGTTCGGCGAGCTCGCCCAACGGAATCAGCTTAGAGCCGGACAGCGCGGCGAAGGCGTGCTCCTCCGGCTCGCGGACATCGAGGAGCTTTGGCGCGTCGGCGGATTGCAGGCGGACGGACAACTGGCTGGGCGTGATCTGGCTCACGCGGCGATCTTGCCCCGCAACGCAGCCCGGACAACGGACAAATCGCCGCGTCGAGAAAACGAAAGCGGCGGCCCCGAAAACGGCGGCCGCCGCTGAACGCACCCAACCTGGAAATCGAATCAGAGACCGAGCTTGCTCAGGCTCAGGCCAACCACGAGAGAGCCGATCGGCTTGCCGCCATCGAGCACCGGCACGCCCACCTGGATCTGCTGGAGGCCGGTGGACTCGTCCGTCTCGACCTCGCCCTGCCAGGTCTTGCCGGTCATGGGCACGTCGTGCTTGTCCTTGCCCTTGTGGCTCCAGCCGGAGGTCTTGGCGAGGAAGGCGACCTTGGTGCCATCGGCCGACGACACGAACGCCTCGGAAACCGAGTCGTCCTTCTTGGCCTTCAGGAGCGTGGCGACCGGGTTCTTGGTGAAGTTGCGCACCAGGGGATCGAGCACCGGCAGCTCCTTCCACTTGGCCTGCGTCATGGCAGAGTGTTCGGCGGGCGGCGCGTCGTTCTGCGCCTTGACCGCTCCCACCACGACGGGATCGGCGGCCCATTCCTGGACCTGCTTCAGCTTGGCGTCGATCTTCGCCTGGACTGCGGGCGCGATCTCGGCCGCGCCGACGGAAGCAGCGGCGAAGGCCAGGCCCAGGATCATGGTGAGGGTGCGGGATGCTTTCATGGGATCAATCGGGCGGGCCGCGGACGGTTCTCCGTCCCGGACCACGGGAGGTTCATCGGAAGAGCGTCAAATCCTCTTTAGACAGAGCGGAGTCGGGAGCGGTCGGGGCGGCACCGCGACGCGGCGCGGAAACCAGCGTCCTCGTGCCGGAGGGCGCGGCGGGCGACCGATGTTGCGCCGGCTTTTTCGCGGAAGCCTCGCGGCCTTCACCCTCCACCAGCCGGTGGAGACGGCCGACCATGCGGTTGAGCGCGTCGGCCTCCTCGCGCAGGAGCTGCGCGGCGGCGGCGGTCTCCTCGGACGAGGCGGAGTTGCGCTGCGTCACGGCGTCCATCTGTTGCACGGCGGTGGCGACCTGGGAAACGCCCCGGCTCTGCTCGTTGGCGGCCTGGGCGATGGCCTCGACGAGCTGGTCCGCGCGGCGGACACGGTCGAGGATCTCGTCCAGGCTCGCGCTCACCTGCCGCGAAATCTCTCCTCCCGCGCGGCTGCGGGTGATGCATTCCTCGATGCGCTCACCGGTGTCGCGCGCGGCCTTGGCGCTGCGTTGGGCGAGGTTGCGGACCTCGTCGGCCACGACCGCGAAACCCAACCCGGCCTCGCCCGCGCGGGCGGCTTCGACCGATGCGTTCAGGGCGAGGATGTTCGTCTGGAACGCGATCTCGTCGATGGTCTTCAGGATCTTCGAGATGCCGTCGCTGGCGGCCTGGATCGCGTCCATCGCCTCCTGCATCCGCCGCATCTCCTGCGCGCCGACCTCCGCCTTTTCGCGGGCTTCGAGGGAAAGCTTCCGGGCCAGCGTGGAATCGTCGCTCGTGCGGCGCACCATGCTGGAGATCTCCTCCAGCGACGCGCTCGTCTCCTCCTGCGAGGCGGCCTGGTCGCAGGCGCCTTCGGCCAGCGCCTGGCTGCTGCGCTGCAATTCCCCGGTGCTCCCCTCCACGATGGCGGCGGCGGATTCGAGCGCCGCGGACATCTCGCGCAGTTCCTTCACCGCATGGCGCACCAGCCGCACCGCGAAAACTCCGAAGACCAGCGCGAAGAACGCGACGGCTCCCAGGGTCAGCGACGCCCGCCGCCAGGTGCCCTGCTCCAACTGCACGCCCAGCTCGTCGGCCGACTTCATGTCCGCCTCGCGCTCGCCGCGCAAAGCCTCCAGCACGGCCGAGAAGCGGTCGCCGCCTTCCGCGATCAAGATCTCGCCCGCCTGGGCCAACCGTCCCTTGAGCACCTCGTCGCGGACGCGGTCCTGCACGCCTTCCAGTTCCTTCAACCGCTGCAGGGTCGCATCCCCGGCGTTGCCCGTCTTCAGCTTCGTGTGAGCGTCGTTCTTCAGGGCGTCGAACTTCAGCAACAAGGCCTCCAGCTTGTCCGGATCCTTCTCCTGGAGCAGCGCGGGCATGAGATTGTAGGAGGAGGTCACGGCCTCGAGCCCGTAGTAGGTCTGGTTCAGCCCCTGCGACATCCGCTGCGTCACCACCCGTCCGTCGCCGAGCGCCTGCCACAACACCCAGCCGAGCGCGCCGCACCCGGCGGCGCTGATCAGCCCGCCGAGCACCATCATGGACAGGATGCGCCGCGCAAAGCCGGCTCCACCGCGCGCAACAGGCCGGGCGACGTGTTCGGTTCCGGGGCGTTTTCCCGCCGCATTGGGTTCAGGCATCGACATGCTGTAAAGGAATCGGCCACAAGCGGCCTTTCTTGAGGTTCCAAAAACGTTCCGGTGCCCCAAAAGAAACGTCCGGACCGCCTCGACGACGGACCGGACGCCGAACTTGTTCCCGCTCAAGGCGCGCGCTCAGGAAGCGACGTCCGCCAGCACGGTCCGCAAAACTTTTCCGGCGGCGGGGAACACCCGCGCCACGTCCTCCAACCGGCCGTTCAACCGCTGGACGGTTTCCGCCGCGTTCCAATCCACCAAGCGGCGATACCACTGGAGAAACGCCTGGCTGAGATCGCTTCCGCCCGTGGAACCGGCCACCGTTCCGGCGGCCGTTGCCAGTTCGCAGAGGGTCCGCGCCGCCAAGGACGAGGCGGACGCCGTTGCGCCCAGGCTCTGGAAGAACGGCAGCGCCTCGGCCGGACGATCGCCCAACAGCAAGGCCTCGGCTCGGCGCATCCTCAGCTCCGCGTCGTCCGGATGCTGGGCCAAAGCCGACTGCGTCCAGTCCAGCGCCACTTCGAGCACCTCCGGCCGGTTCAGCGCGATGCCCGCGCCCAGTCGCCATGCGCCCACGTCTTCCGGCGAGCGCAGCACCAGCTCATGGATGAGGGTCAATGCGCGGCCGTAATCCCCTTCCCCGGCTTCGAAGCGGGCCAGATCGAGCACCACGGGTTTGGCGTTCGGCGTCCGTTGCAGGGCGGCGGCAAAGGCGGAGCGCGCTTCCGTCGGCTGTTTGAGCAGCGCGTGGGCGAGCGCCAGACAATGCTCCGGCGCGCAGGTGTGCAGCTCGCGATGGATGGGCGTCAGGCCGGGCTGGGAACGTTTGGCGATCGCCTGGCGCAGCTCTTCGACGGCCAACGCCGCATCGCCGCTGCGCAGGGCGGCAAAGCCTCCCATGTAGTGCATCGACGGCGTGATCGATCCCTTCGCGTAGAGCTGCTGGCGGCGGATGCTGAGCACTTCGTCGAAGCGGCCGGCGTCCTTCAGGATCGACATCCACTGGGTCAAGATCACTTCGCGCAGCTCGGGCACGATCTCGGCGGCGGACTGGGCTCCGAGCAGTTCGGCGGCTTCGCGATAGCGGGCCAATCCCGCGTCCAGCCGGCCGGACCGGACCATCTCCAGACCGAGGTTGAAGGTGAGGTTCACGTCGCCGGGAATCTCCTCGATGGCCTGCTCCAGCAGCTTGAGGTTGCGCTCCACCTTGTTCCGGTCGCGCGTCAGCTCGTCGGTGTAGCCGTGGTGCAGGAGGCGGGTGGTTCCCAGCTTGTTGTCCAGGCCCCACTCGGCGCGGCGGACCTCGATGCTGGTGAAGACCTGCTCGTGGACGCGGCCCACGTAGAAGAGCGCCGGAGCGTTGCGGAAAAGACGCGGCACGTAGCTCACGCCGTCGGATTCCTTGCCCACGTTCACCAGCGGAATGCGCCAGGCCATCGTGGTCGCGTCGGCCATCTCCTGCGCGAGCGCGGCCCGATGCTCGGGCATCAGCTCCTCGTCGGCATCGAGCACCAAGATCCAGTCGCCGGTGGCCAGTTCGAGCGCCGCGTTGCGCGCCGCGCCGAAGTCGTTGCACCACTCGAAGTGGCCGAGCTTCGCGCCGAAGCTCTTCGCGATCTCGACGGTCTTGTCGGTCGAACCCGTGTCCACCACCACGATCTCGTCGGCGATGTCCTTCACCGAAGCAAGGCATTGGCCGAGGAACCGCTCCTCGTTCTTCGCGATCAAGCAGACGGTGAGACGCGGCTTCGCTGAAACGGCGGGCAACGGCCAATCGAGCGTCTTCTTGGAAGAGCGTTTCTGGAGGGCTTTGGCCACCTCCTTGCCGGGCTTCCATTGCGGAGCCAGCGCCTTCACCTGATCGACGCACCGGGCCGCGAGCTTCGTGTCGCCCGCGTCCGCCGCGATCTGGCCGAGCAGCAGCCAGCCTTCCGGATGGAACGGACGCACCGCGATGGCGGCGCAGGTGGAATCCCACGCGGCGCGGTGCTTCTTCTGGTGCAGCAATTCGCGGGCATCGCCGATGTGGCCGACGAGCGCGGCCTTGGGCAGCTCGAACT
>CAMLMI010000049.1 GCA_946480965.1 uncultured Verrucomicrobiales bacterium
CCCCACTTTCCCTACACGACGCTCTTCCGATCTGTAACGGCCGGGCATTCAGTCGGGGAACAGAAGAAAGCTACCCGTTTCAGGGGAGGTTGGCCGCGCCGAACCGGCGGCAGGACACGGGCCCGTGGATGGGACAACCGCGGCTTCCCGGATCAAAGCAGCATCTCGAACGCGCGGCCCGTCGGCACGGTTTCGCCGGGCACGGGGCCCGTCGGTGCTTTCTCCGGGTCCGCCGCGTAGCGGCGTCCGACATAGCCGGCGAGGGCGGAGGCCTGGCCACGCAGGCCCGGATGCCGGCAATGGTGCCACACCAGCTCGATCACCTTCCGGGCGAATGTCCGCGCCGCCGGGGAGGCCAATGCGGCGCAATCCAGCCGCCGCGTGGCCGTGCCCTCGGTGAACTCGACCGAAAGGTGCAGGCCACCGAGCAAGGCTGGTTCCGTGGGTGATGCCGGGCTCCGTTCCATCCGGCGGAAGAGCGCGACCACGGTTCGGAACACGCGCGGTTCCAGATCCGCTTCGGCGTGCTGCTCCGGGAGAAACGCCTGTTGCGGCGTCCAGATGGCCGGTCCTTGGCTGACGGTGGCCTGGAGGGTGGCGGCCAATCCGGTCGAAACGAGCAGCAGGCGCAGCTCCGGATGGAAGGCGGAGGAGAGGCGCACCAGCAGTTCATTTGGAGCGCGACGTGCAACGGAACCCGCCGAAACGGAAAACGCACCCGTGGAATGCGTGGATGCGTCTTCGTGGCTCATGGCGGGTTCCGTTGGGCCGGGTGGGCTTAACCGATGAACAGCGGCAGCATGTGCCGCTCGTAGATGTTCTCGGTCACGTTCTTCGCGACCACGGCTTCGTTGGCCTTGAGCAGGTCGAGGTAGCGCGCGCCTTGCTTGGCCGCGAGCTTGAAGGAGACGTGGATGAGCTGGCGGACGCTGGGGTTGAATTCCGGATGGCCCGGGATGTGGCGGAGGGCGTTGGCCAGTTGCGCGCCGGTCCAGCCGTTGACCGTCGCGGCGGAAGGCAGCTTGGCGCGGTCGATGTCGATCACGGTGGCGTAAGGGCCGCAGAGCTCGTCGATGTGCTCCAACGCGTAGCCGTAGATCTCCTTGGCCAGCTTGAGGCCGTCGCCGCCGGCTTCGGACAGGCCGATCATCTCCTCCAGCCAGGTCGTGCCGGCGGTCTTCAGGTGAAGGCCCGCGCCGGTGCGCTGGAGCGCGCGGCGGATGATGGGATAGAGGCTGAACTTGTCGCTGCCGCTGTGGACGCTGAGCTTGAGATTCTTCGGCAGGCCGTAGCGGGCGACCGCGTGGGCGATGACGGCGAGGTCGTCGTTGAACTCGCGTTCGAACTGAGCGAGGTCGCCGACGTAATCGACGCCCTTGTTGAAACGGCCGGTGAACTTGGGCGCGATGGTCTGGAGGCGGACGCCTTCGTCCGCCAGCAACGCGAGGATGACCAGCAGCTCCGGCGGCGTCTGCGGCGCGTCGGTCTCATCCATCGAAACCTCGGCGATGAACTTGTGTTCGCCGCCTTTGGCCGCCGCGATGTGGCGGTAGATCTTGCCCGCGTCCTGCACGGCCAGGAGGTATTTGCCGGCGATGCGGTTCAGCTCCGATTCGCAGAGCGAGAAAGGCGCGTCGATCCCGGCGATGCGGATCTCGCCGACGAGCTCGGGATGCTTCGCGACGAAGGCGGCGAGGGCTTCGGGCGCGGCCGGTTTGGCGATGCTGTCGGCGACGTCGATGGTGAAGAAGTCCGAGCAGGCCATGAACTTGTCCACCGTCTCCAGCCGGATGTGGTCGGCATCGACATGCCAGCCCTGGGTCCAGCCGGCGGATTGGATCGCGGCCTGGGCGGCGTCGAAGACGGACTGGGGATGCGAACCGATGAACGTGTGTTCGCGGTTGGACTTGTTCCAAACGGGGGCGACGACGACGCCTTTTTCGGCGAGCAACTGGAAGGCGCGGAGCTGGGCCTTGGCCTGGTGGGCGAAGCGGTCGCCGACACCGAAGGAAAAACGTTCAAGGGTATGCATGGAGCGGTGAGACCAGCGTGAAGGCGGCCCTTGCCGATTGGCAAGGCGGCCGGGGTGCAGTTTTTTCCGGGAACCAGTGCAGAGAATGGGACTGGCGCGCCGCGCGGAGTTGGCTTCTGGAACGGTGGACAAAACCCGCCCCAGACCCCTCCCGGGAAGGGTCTGGGGCGGGCTCCATGCTGCGTTTCGGTCCGCCGGAGTTCGCGCCAACTTTTCAGGAGCTTTTCCCGGTGGGGGCCGTCTAATCCGGACATGAAGATCCGCACGTTGTTCGTCCTGTCCGTCGCGGGCTGGCTGGTCGGAAACGCCCAGGCCCGCGTCAAGCTCGTCGCCCTGCCGGAACGCGCCCGCACCGTGGTGTCGCTGGCCCATCCGGACCACACGCTCGTGGAGGAGGAGCGCACCATCGCCCTGCAAGAGGGAGTCAACTCCATCGACTTCTCCTGGAGCGGCGTGAACGTGGACGCCGACTCCATCCAGGTCCGCGTGCTGGGCAACACCAACGTTGTCCTGCTCAACACCAGCTTTCCGCCCGGCGAATCCTCGCTCGTCTGGGAGTTCAACAGCCCCGTGGCCAAGGAGGAGCGGCTGCGCATCTCCTACCTGCTGGCCGGGGTGGAGCGGGACGTCGTTTACAAGGCCGTGGCCGAGCCGGGCGAAACCGCGCTGGCGCTGCGCACCTATCTGCGGCTGCGCAACGATTCCGGCGAGGATCTGGCCGACGCTGAGCTGGGGTTGGGCTTCGGCGAACCGTTGAAGAAAACCATCGCCCACGGCGAAGTGCTGGAGATGCAGATGGGCCGGACCGAGGCCGTGCCCGTGCGCAAGGTGCTCACCTGGGATTCGCGGCAGCAGCCGTGGGACCCGGAATACGAGCGCAACACCGTCGGGCTGCCGTTGCTCTACGTGATGACCAACTCCACCAGCGGCAAGCTGGGCCAGTTCACCATGCCCCGGGGCAAGGCCCGCATCTTCATCAAGACCCGCGACCAGGCGGTCGAGGCCGGCGGGCAGGCGACGGATGGCGTGGCTTTCACTGGCGAGGATTGGCTGGAGCTGACGCCCGTGGACCGCGAGCTGAAGCTCTCCATCGGCCAGAGCCGCGACGTGAAGGTCACGCAGCGCCAGGTGCGGAACGACCGGACCAACATCCGCCGCAACACGCAGAACCAGGACGTGGTCTGGGACACGGAGGAGGAGTTCCGCGTCGAGCTGGAGAACTTCAAGAAGTCGCCGGTCGATCTCGTCGTGACCCAGCACGTGCCGGGCTACTGGAAGATGGCGACGAACAGCCACGCCTTCGTGAGGAAGGACGCCTTCTCCTTCGAGTTCCCGCTGACGCTGGCGAAGGAGACCACGGGCACGAACAAGACGGTGGTCACCTTCAAGCTGAACCGCCTGAACGTGCAGGGCAACGAGCCGCAGAACTACTGATCCGGAGACGAAACCACCGTGAACCTGCTGAATTCCATGAAAGCCTTTGTTGAAGATTTCGCCCGGACCGAACTGCGGAACCTACCCCTGACCCCTCCGAGGAGGGGAACGGAGTTCAACCGTCCGACGACCCTGTGCGCAGCGCCGAAGCTCCTTCTCCGTCGCGCGTCGATTCCCCTCCTGGGAGGGGTCAGGGGCGGGTTGGCCACTTTGCTCCTATTGGTCGCCCTTCTCTTCGCTCCGTCTTCCCAGGCGCGCCTGAACGTCGTCTCGCTGCCCGGCCGCGATTCCGTCCAGCTCACGATCTACAATTCCGTGGACCTCACGCTGGTGAAGGAGACGCGGCATCTGACCTTCCGCCGGGGCATCAACCGGCTGGAGTTCAGCTGGGCCAACACGCTGATCGATCCCACGTCGGTCGAGTTCCGCGCGTTGACCCACGCCGACCAGGTGGACGTGCTGGACGTGAGCTTTCCGCCCCGCGTGACCAACACGCTGGAGTGGCGCATCCAGTCGGAGTTCGCCGGAGAAGTCGTGGTGGAGATCCGCTACTTCACCAGCGGCATCCGTTGGGACGCGGACTACGTGGTCGAAGCGGCGCAGGACGAGAAGACCGCCGTGCTCAAGGGCAGCGTCCGCGTGACGAACAATTCCGGTGAGGACTATGAAAACGCCCAGGTGCGGCTCGTCGTCGGCACGATCAAGCTGGTGGAGGAGATCGCGATGCTGGCGCAGCAGGGACGTCCGGGCGGCGGTGTTCAGCCGCGTCCCGTTCCGGCCGCAGCTGCCATGCCGGTGGAACTGGCGACCCGGATGCGGCGTGGCTTGGCCGACGGCGTCGCGCTGGCCGAGATGCGCCAGAAGGACGTCGTGAAGGAGGAGCTTTCCGAATACTTCCTCTACACCGTCGAGGGCCGTGACACGATTCCCACCGGCTGGAGCAAGCGGTTGCCCTCGTTCCAGGCCGTCGGCGTGCCGTTGGTCAGCCTCTTCAAGTTCGAGGCCGAGCGGTTCGGCGATCAGGTCATCCGCCACTACACCTTCAAGAACGACAAGGCCAGCAAGCTGGGCAACGAGCCGCTGCCCGACGGCGCGGTGAAGGCCTTCCGCCTGCGCAACGTCGAGGGCCTCTACGAGTTCGCCGGCGCTACCCGCACGAAATACATCCCCATCGGCGGCGAGGTGGAGCTGGAACTGGGCAACGATCCCGAAGTGCGCGTGAAGCCCGTGCTGATGAACTGGGAGAAGACCGACCTGCGCTTCGACGACAAGGGCCGCGTCATCGGCTGGACGGTGAAGGAAACCTGGGAGATCGACCTCCAGAACTCCCGGCCCATCGACGTGATGGTCGATGTCCGCCGCAGCTTCCAGGGCGACTGGTCGCTGACGACCGACGCCGTGAAGGAGAACGTGGACGCCAACAAGGTGAAGTTCCTGGTGCCGCTCAAGGCCCGCGAACAACGCAAGCTGACCTACGAGGTCTCCATCCGCCACGGCGCGAACGCGACGCGGTAAAACCGAAGGAAAGATTCTTCAGCCGACAGGGACGGTTCCTCGAACCGTCCCTGTTTGTTTTTGACGGCTCACTCCGCGACACGAACGCGGAGGATGGCTTCGCCGGTGGTGGCCGGGGCGCGGACTTCGTTGGTGGCCGGGCCGGGCTTGGCGGGGAAGTTGGTCAGGGTTTCCCACGCACCGGAGGCGATGGTCGAACGGCGTTGCACCTCGTAGGCGACGCCCGGAGCGGCGGGCCAGAGGAGGCGCAGTTCGGGGCCCGTCGGACCGACGTTCAGGCGCAGCACGCTGGCGGCATCGCGGGGATCGGTCCCGGCGGCGAACTCCTCGGCGTTGGTCGCGCCGTCGAGATCGGTGTCGTCTTCGGCGTCGGCGGCGGAAGACGGATCGAAGCCGTGGACCGTCTCCCAGGCGTCGGAAGCGCCGTCGCCGTCCGAATCCTGCACCGCCGTGGCGACCAAACCAGGCGTCGGCGTCGCGGCCGTCCAAGCCGCGGGATGCGAGCCGGGCAGGGCGGTGCTGTAGAGCTGGAGCGAAGCGCCGGTGCCGTCGGCGTTCGTCGGCCAAGGTGCCTGGTCGAGGAAGACGGCTTCATCCACCAATATCCAGCCGACCGGATCACCGACTAAGTCCGGCGCCTGTGGCTTCTCCAAGGAGAGCTGGCCCGAGCTGTTCGAGAGCTTGCCGGTCCACGGACCGAGGATGGGCAACGATTGGTTCGTGATGCCAAACGTGGCGCGGAAGGCGTTGAGCCGGGTGGTGTCGGCGGGATCGAAGCCGACGACGAGCACGCGTCCCTGGGCCGGGAGCTGGAAGCTGGACGGGAAGACGAAGGTCACGTCGCCATCCAGCCGCCACGCACCGACGGCGTTGGCGAAGTTCGTGCCGTAGCCGACCGCGCCGGTGATCTCGACGAACTCGTTCGTTTCGGCGTCGTTCAACGGATGGTAGTGGATCTCGGTGATGCGCGGCACATCGGGACGGGCCCCATTGGCCGTGCCGCGCGTGCGGGGCGTGAGTGGGCTCCAATAGGCGGTTCCGTGGGCGGGGCGGCCCCAGGACCAGTCGTTCTCCTCGGCCGCGAAGCGCACCGCGTCCACCACACGGTCGGTCACGTCGCCGGGCAGATGGGAAAGGAAGACCTGTTCGCCGGACTTGGTCAGGCCGAAGCCGCTGGTGGGCGGATTGTGGAAGCCGGTGATCTCGTCGAAGACCACGTAGCCGCCCGCCGGAACGACCGTGCCGGGCGGGATCTGCCATTTCTTCAGGTCGTTGTCGTTGTCGCTCAGATACCAGCCGCTGCCGAGCGTGATGTCGGCCAGCGAACGGTTGTGCAGCTCGATCCAGTCGTTGGAATCCTGCTCCGAGGTGAAGTCGGTATGGGCGACGATTTCGTTCAAGACCAGCGCGTCGTTGGGCGCGGGATCGACGGCTCCGGGCGAACCCTTCATGCGGGTGCTGGCGCGCCAGTGGAAGGGATAGTCGAGCGCGGCATCGGCCTGGTTCGTCAGGGCGGAATCCACGGGCACGAGCGAATGGCCCGCGCCGTCGGCGGCGATGGGCCAGAGGCGGTTGTCGCCGTATTCGAGGGCCACAAGTTCGGCTCCACCGGCGGCGGCCTTCAGCACCAGGGCTTCGCCGCTGTCGCTCAGGCTGCCGCTGTAGGGGCCGAAGATGGGCACGGAGTTGCTCAGGCCGTAGTGGGCGCGGAAGGTGGCGAAGTTGTTGGCCGCAGCGGCGCGGACCACCAGCGCGTGGGCTTCGGGCGCGAGCGTGGCTCCGGCGGGGAAGGTGTAAGTGATGCCGGAGGTGAACCCGACTCCGGCGAGATCCAGCGTGGCGTCGGCGCTGGTGTTGCGCAGCTCCACGAACTCGTAGTCCGAACCGGCGGGCGGATTGAACATCAGCTCGGTGAGCTTGAGGTTGTCGTTCAAGGCCCCGGCGTTGTCCGGAACTCCGGCCACAAACTGGATCGGCTCGGACCAGCGACTGGCGCGGCCGGTGACATCCATGAAACGCACCCGGGCGCGATAGGTGCGGCCGACGCGGAGCACGCCCGAAGGCACGGCGATCTCGGCATTGTAGGCGGTGATCTCGCCGGTTTCCCAGACGGGCTCGATCTCATACTTCCACGGTTCGTTCGCCAGGTAGGCGGGCGTGTTCGTGGGGCTGACCTCGCCGATGCGCCACTTCATGGACGCGAAGGCATTGGCTCCGTTGTAGCCCGAGGTGCGGAAAGAAAGGCGATTGGCCGGATAGCCGTTGGAACCCGTGTAGGTGATGACGGGCCGCTGCGGGATCTGGGGATCTTGCGCCAAGGCGTCGAGGTTGCTGGGACCGGCGGCGGAATTGGTCGCGCGGAAGAGCAGGTAGTTCTTCATCCGCGCCACCGCGCCGTTGAAGCTGCCGCCCACCTGGTAGAACCGTCCCGTGCCCGCCTTGCCCAAGGAGGAGGAATACTGGGAGCTGTTCATCTTGGGATTGAAGTCCCACTGGGCACGGTCGGCGTCGAGCAGGGTTGGACCGTCGGCCGGGCCGCGCAGCAAGGAGGCGTGTTCCTCGATCACGCGCCAGCCCTCGTCCTCGTTCAGCAGGAGATCGCGCGATTCGCGGATGCGGTTCTGCCACTCGCGCCAGACAGTGGGCAGGGCGTTCGCGTTGGGGATCAGACGCTGCTTGATGGCGTCCACGCCGCCGCAACCGTGGTCATACATGTTCTCGGCCCAGGTGAGGTCGAGATCCCACGGGACAACCTGCCAGAGACCGGTCTCGGGGTTGCGATAGTAGAAGTAGTTTTTCCCGTAGCAGATGTCGAAGTGGTGGATGGCCTGGACGATGGTCTGGTAGCTGAGATAGGCGGGGATGTTGAGATTGGTGCGCCACCAGGCCTCGCTCGCGCCGGTGTAGTTGCTGAGCAGGTAGTTCAGGTCCGATTTGTCGGTCGGTCCGTCGGGTCCGAGGTTGTTCAGCTCTCCGGTGCCGTTCTCCATCTTGTAGAGGTTGCCGTCGGGCAGTTCGTGTTCATCGAGGAACTGGCCGTCCTCCTGTTCCAGCGCGAGATAGACGCCCCAGAAGTCGCCCGAGTATTGGTCGGCACCGGTCTGGGCGGCCTCGTCCACGATGCGGAACTGCGCGTAGGCGGTGTGGGGCGCAGGCACGCCCGCGAGGTCGAAGAGCCGCAGGCCGACGGACTCGAACATGCCCTGTTCGCCCCGATGCTGGTAGTCGCCCTGCTGGATGGAAGCCCCGAGGTTGAGCTTCTTCCACGGCGTGGCGAAGGGACGGCCCCAGTTGTCCGTCGCCACGAAGTCGTGGCCACGGTTGAAGTCGAACTTCCACATGTTCTTCGTCATGGCATAGCGCCAGACGCCGCCGCGCGCGCGGTAGCGGATGTGGTCATAGACGCGTCCGTTGTGGACCAGCGCGCCGGACCAGAGGTAGGCGTCGCCGCCGTAGCGCTGGAACCAGGTGGAGTCCTCCACCGAGGTCTTTTTGGCCAGAAGGTGATAGACGGGCAGGCGGTTCATCTCGTTGGAGGAAACCGTGAAGCTCTGGGCCAGCGCGCCGGAGCCGGCGGGATTGACCGCGCCCGTCCAGGCGGGGACGCCGTCATAGACGAAGTAGGCGAAGTTCGGCTGGGGATCGTCGGCGTAGGGCACGCGCAGCGTCTGGCCGGTCGTGTCCGTCACGGTGATGCGGTAGCGGATCAGACGGCGATGCTGCTGGAAGGCGGCGGGCAATGTGGTGCTGAACACGTCGTCGCCCGCGAGCAGGTCGCCATTGGCCCCGGCGTCGTTCATGACCACGTTTGTCCAGCTCGTGCCGTAGGCTGGGTCGCCCAGCTCGATGAAGGCGCCGGGTTCGACGAACTGATAGGCCAGGCTCACGGAGGCGACGCCGTTCGGGTCCGTCACCTTGGCCGAAATGCGCACCGGCTGGCCGCTGCGCGGTTCGTTCGGCGCGTGGGCCACCTGGCGGATCTGCGGCGGTGCGACGGACGAGAAGACGGCGTTTCTGCGTCCGGGCGTCGGACCGTCGGTGGAAAGGGCGGACGCGGCGCGGAGGCGAAGATCGAGGAAGCAATCCGAGCTGCCGCTGAGCAAGGTGTTCAGCAGTTGGACCGCGATCACGTTCGTGCCCTGGACGAGATAAGGACCGGGATCGGGCAGGGAATTGGTCTCCCAGGCATTGCTCTCGCGCGTGGTGGCGGACGTGCCGGTGTGCGGCAGATCGCCGGAGGCGGCGTTGGCGTCCAGAACACTCTGGCCGTTGATCCAGAGCTTGAAGCCGTCGTCGTAACGCACGGGCAGCAGCAGCCGCGCGGCCATGTCGAGATTCGTCACCACGAAGGTCGCGCGCAGATAGACCGAGGAATACTGGCCGTCCATGTCGTTCAACGGCGTGGCGAAGGACAGCGCGGCGTCGTAGCCGATCGGCATCCCGCCGGAGCTCCAGCCCGAGTCGTTGAAGGCAGGGGCGCGCCAAGCGGTGGCCGGAGAAGAAGGCTGGGCCACGCCCTTGAGGTAACGCCACTGGGTGTCGGCCGTGACCAGTTCCGTCGCGCTGGCGGGAACGCTTTGACCGGTCGAAGCCCGCCAGCTTCCGCCCAGATCATTGTCCAGCGACGGATGGATCAGCTCGATGGAAAAGCCCGGAGCATCGCCCACGGTCGGCCACGGGAAGCCGAGCCCGTATTCCACCTCGTCCACCACGGAGTTGGCCGCGTCGCGGAGCTGGATGCGTTCGCCTTCGTTCGACAGGCGGCCCGACCAGGGACCGACCGATGCGACGTTGAACTTGCTCTGGAGCGCCGACGGATTCGCCGCGACCACGAGATAGCCGTTGGCCGCAATGGTCGTCCCGGCCGGGAAGGTGAACTCCACCGCGTCGGCGATCCGCCACCCGGCGAGGCTGACGGCGGCCGCGCCGGTGTTGTGCAGCTCGATGAACTCCACCGGCTCGGTCTTCACGTCGGGGTTCGCGTGGATCTCGTTGATGACGATCTCGGCGGCCAACCGAGGAGAAACCGCCAGCAGGAGCCCGGCGGCACAAAGGAGGGAGCGGCGCAGAAACGACATGATGCTTGGGATTGCTTGGCGGAAAGCTAACGGCCGTTACGAACAGGTGACAAGGCGGGGATTGGCCTCGTCCCGACGGAGAAAGGCCGCCGACGGAGCGCCCGGCGCACCATGCTTCGGCTCGGCGCGGCTTTCCTTCAGCCGACGTTGGCCGCCGATTTCTGGGGCACCTGGTTCAGTCGGACCATCGACCGGTCATGCAGTCTGGCCAGAAACAACACGGCGCAGGCCGCGCCGGTCATGGCCAGGAACATGTCCCACTGCGTGTCCCAAGGGTCGCCCTGGGTCCCGAGGAAACCAGTCCTTCATCCAATCCCCGAACGGCACCTTGGCGTAGGTGTAATGGCCGCCGACCGCGAGGATGACGGCGTGGATCGCCAGCAGCACGAGGCACAGCCGCGACAGCGGGAAGCGCCGATGGGTGAAAGCGAGCAGGACGAGACCGATCCAGACCGGCGCGTTCTCCAGCGCCCAGGTCAGCCGGTCGGCGCTGGGGGACCAGCCGAGGAGGAACTGGGTCAGGACGACGCTGGCGATGAGCAGGCTGTTGAACATTTCAGCTAGGATTTCCGACAATGGATTCAGGTGTTGCCAGGGCGTGTCTTCAAACCCAGCTGCGGAGCAGCGGAAGACCGCAGCCCCCGGGCGTGAGCCCTTGGAGCACTCCGAACTCCGAACATAAGCTCCAGAGGAGCGGCAGAGCGTTTCTTTCGCTCCTCCGGAGCTTTTGGGGATCGGACTGTCCACCCACAGCTCACGCTGTGGGCTACGGTCTGCCGCACCTCCGGTGCTTGGAACGAGGCCCAATGGGTCTGAAGACACGGCCTAGGTGGCGTCATTTGGAAATGGCACCGGTTGCCAAGGCACATGCGCCTGAGGACTCAGCTTCTTTGGGGGCGTCATGTCCGGCAAAACCTGCTCAACAAATGGTTCAATGAACTGCTCAAGTCGGTGCTTCTCAGCCTTTGATGGACCACGGGCAACGCAATTCATTATGTTGAGAGCGGGAGCTGCGAGCGCAGATAAAACTTCGATTAGAACCTGCCGCTTCGTCCCGCTACGCGAATAAATCGTAAGGCGACCTTCACTGCGAAACAGGTATGCTCGCGGTCCTGGCCCATTGGCGAGACGAACGTCTACAAGCCCTTCAATCCAATCATGCGGAACTGCCGCCAGAATCAAGCGCACATCTCGCGCAGTAAGCCCGTGTGATGGACTGCCTTCGATTTTGTCAGCGTGAATCTTCATGTGAGGTGGGCGAGCCGCCCGAAATCAGGCCTACGCCACCGCTTTCACCACCCGCTCGATGATCGCGATGCCTTCCTCTGCTTGGGCGGAAGTGAGGTTCAAGGCGGGCAGCAGTCGAACGACCTGGGTGCCGCTTGGGATGGTCAGCAGCCCTTCTTCGTGCAGCCGATTGACCATCTGGAGCGACGCGGCTTTGTCCGAGCCGGCGAAGCCTTTGATCTCGGCGGCCGGTTTCAGCTCGAAGCCCAGCATCAGGCCCAGGCCGCGGGAATTCACCACCACGCCGGGGTAGGTATCGGCGAGGCGCTGGAGCTGCTGCTTCAGGTAGTCACCGGTCTTGCGGGCGTTGTCCGCCAGCTTCTCGCGTTCGATCACCTCGAAGATCTTCAATGCCACCGCGCAGCCCAGCGGCGTGCCGCCGTAGGTGGTGCCGTGGGTGCCGGGGCCGAGGAGTTCGCCCAGCTTCACGCCGTGGTGCTGTTCCCGGATCCAGAAGGCGCCGATGGGGAATCCGCCGCCCAGCGACTTGGCCATGGACAGGCCGTCGGGCAGGAAGCCTTCCGCGCCGGGAACGCCGTCCAGAATCCGCTGGAAGCTCTGGAACCGGCCGGTGCGGAAGTGGCCGCACTGCACGCCGTCCATGAGCAGGAGCAGCTTCTTTTCGTCGCAGAGCTGACGCAGGCCGAGCAGGTATTCCGGCGTGGCGGGCGAGATGCCGCCTTCGCCCTGGATGCCTTCGATCAGGATCGCAACCGTGGCCGGCGAGATCGCGTCGCGCATGGCCTGGAGGTCGTTGAACGGCACATGGCGGAAGCCCGGCACCATCGGCTCGAAGCCCTTCTTCACCTTGTCCTGGCCGGTGGCGGAGATGCCGCCGAGCGTGCGGCCGTGGAAGGAATTGAGCGCCGTGAGGATCTCGAAGCGGCCTTCGTCGTGGCCGAACTTCCGGGCCAGCTTGTAGAGGCCTTCATTGGCCTCGGCGCCGGAGTTGCAGAAGAAGACCCGGCCGGGCGCGAGGTGGCCGACGATCTTCTCCGCCAAACGGCCCTGCGGCTCGTGGTAGTAGAGATTGGAGACATGCATCAGCCGCTTGGCCTGTTCCGCGAGCGTTTCGGCCACTTCCGGATGGCAGTGGCCGAGGGAACAGACGGCGATGCCGCCGCCGAGATCGAGGTAGCGCCGGCCGCGGACATCATAGACATGGCTGCCCGCCCCGTGGGTGAAGGCGAGGTCGAAGCGCCCGTAGCTGGGCACGACGTGGCGGTTGAACAGCTCCTTCACCTCGGCGAACTGGTTCTGCACGATGGGCGGCGGAGGCGGCACGATGTCTTTCACGGGCGCAACGTGTAACGGCTGCAGGCGGAAAGAAAACAAGGATCTAGGCCAGAACGGTGCGGAACGTTTCTGGATCGGACAGCCGGTAGCCGGTGTCTGGAGGAGGGTTGGAGCGGGTGAAGGGAATCGAACCCTCGTAGCCAGTGTGGAAGACTGGAGCTCTACCATTGAGCTACACCCGCGCCGAGCGGACGGATGGAATACCGGGGCGCTCTTGCGTTGTCAAACATCCTCCTTGTAGCGTCGCCGCCCATGCAATCGTCCGCTTCGCTGCTCATCTCCGGTGGGCGCGTCATCGATCCCGCCAATCAGTCCGATTCCGTCGCCGATGTGTTCATCCGCGACGGAAAAGTCGCGTCCGTAGGACGCGATCTCGCGTCGCAGGTTCCTGCCGGAACGCCGGTGTTGAACGCGACAGGCAAGGTGGTTTGTCCCGGGTTGATCGACCTGCACGTGCATCTGCGCGAGCCGGGCCAGTCGGCCAAGGAAACCATCGCCACGGGCACGGCGGCGGCGGCGCGAGGCGGGTTCACTTCCGTGGTCTGCATGCCGAACACGTCTCCGGCCATCGACAGCGCGAGCACGGTGGCGTTGATCCAGGACAAGGTGGAACGGGAGGCGATCATCAACGTCTTCGTGGCCGGCGCGATCACCCAGGGCATCAAAGGCGAGGAACTCGCGCCCATCGGTTCGCTGAAGAAGGCGGGCGTGGTGGCGATCACGGACGACGGACGCTGCATCCAGAACAACGACTTGATGCGCCGGGCGCTGGAATACGCGCGGATGTTCGACCTGCCGGTGATGGACCATTGCCAGGACTACTCCATCGTGACCGACGGCGTGATGCACGAGGGCTACTGGAGCACGGTGCTGGGGCTGCATGGCTGGCCCGCTTCGGGCGAGGACATGATCGTGGCGCGGAACATCCTCCTTGCGGAGCTGACCGGCTGCCAGGTGCATTGCCAGCACATGAGCAGCGCGAAGAGCGTGCAGCTCATCCGCGAGGCGAAGAAGCGCGGCGTTCCCATTTCCGGCGAAGCCTGCCCGCACCATTTCACGCTGACGGACATGACCATCGCGGGCAGCGAGCAGTTCTGGGCCGCAGACGGGCTGGGACTGGTGGACTGGAAAGGTCGGACTCCGGCGGCCTGGCCGATGTATGACACGAACTTCAAGATGAACCCTCCGCTGCGTTCGGCGGCGGACCGGCAGGCGGTGCTGGAAGGCGTGGCGGACGGGACGTTGGAAATCCTCTCCAGCGACCACGCGCCGCACTGCGATTTCCAGAAGGAAGTGGAGTTCGATTCCGCACCGTTCGGCATCACGGGATTCGAGACGGAGCTGCCGCTGTCGCTGATGCAGTTGGTTGATCGGGGCTATCTGACGCTCGGGCAGATGATCGAGAAGTTCACCGTGAACCCGGCGAAGCTGCTGCGGTTGTCGGCGAAGGGGCATCTCTCGGTCGGGGCGGATGGCGATGTCACCGTCTTCGATCCTTCCTCCGAATGGATCTACGACCGCTTCGAGTCGTTGAGCAAATCGAAGAACTCGCCCTTCCACCAATGGCCGATGAAGGGCCGGGCGGTCGCGACGGTGGTGCGGGGCAATGTCGTCTGGAGCCTGTAAGTGGTTCGTTCGGCGCGGGTGCACAATCCGCGCAACGGGATGCAAAGGCTGGGGATGGTGGGGCTCAGGTCGGAGCGATAGGTTCACGGGCAATCATCCGAACCCGTGAACTTGGACCGACCATTGCGCCGGTTTGCCCGACATGAACGCCCTTCGCTTTCGCCCTTTTGGAATCTCTCCTCGGCCCGTCCGCGCCGCGTTCACCCTGATCGAACTGCTCGTGGTGATCGCCATCATCGCGATCCTCGCCGGGATGCTGCTTCCGGCTTTGGCCAAGGCCAAAGCCAAGGCGCAGCAGATCAACTGCGTCTCCAACTTCAAGCAGATGGGCATCGCGCTGTCCGTCTATACGATGGACCATGACGAGTGGCTGCCGCCGGGACGCGGGGCCGATCCGGTGGGGCTCGATCAGACCCAAGGCTGCGTTTACAACAACACGCGGAACTACCGAAAATGGCTCGTCCATTACCTGGCACCGGCTCTGTCGCTGCCTTCTCCTTCGTCGATCCCGGCCACGACCCAGCATGTCGCCCGCGTCTTTCTCTGTCCGGGATACATCAAGCGCGTGCCGCCTTCGGTCGAAGCGGGCGGGTTCAAGACGGCGGGTTCGTATTCCGCGCTGCGCTACACGAACAACCTCGCCGTGCAGATCCCGTTTTTCCCGTTCGGCAAAAACACGGACAACCTGGCTCCGCGCAAGTTGTCCGAGGTCGCGAACTTCCCCACGGCCTGGGCCATTGCGGACATCGACGCGGAGGTGTCCAGCGATCCGGCCGCGTTCCAGGCCTCGGTGGGAGCGGGGCTGACGCCGAAACCGGTCCACGACAAGTCGCGCAACTTCCTCTTCTTCGATTCCAGCGTGGTGTCGCGACGTGCGACCGGGCCGCAGAACTACTGAGAAGACAGGGCGGGAACGTCCAACACAGAACGTCGAAGCGCGCTTCCCGATCTTCGTGGGTGCCCGGTCCCCCGATCTGGAGTTCGTCCTGTGAGCTGGTTTGAAAGAAGATGAGAAAGGCTCGCAGCCTGTCTTTCCCGTTGGTGATTGGCAAAGAGGTAGGGAGTGACTTCAAACCGTGTAGCTGAGCCAAGCAAGGATGGCGGCGGGAACTGGCGCAAAAGAGTGAAAAGGATTGAGCCGGTAGCCATGCGGCTGGACCGAAGCCACTCCTCCGTTGCTTCGGCACCGGGCTGGGCGCAGGCTTTCGCGCGGCGATGCCGTATTCCCATCCGCAGCCCATTTCTCCCTCCGACGCCTTCACCAAGGTCCGGCATCTGGTGCCGGGCGCGCTGGCCTTGGCGTGGGTCGCGGGGTTCGTCAATTCCGCCGCGCTCGCCCTCTTCCGCAGTCCGGTCAGCCACATGAGCGGCACGGTGTCGCATCTCGGCATCGATCTGGCGCGGGCGCACTGGGCGGATGCGGGAGGGTCGGCCGGGATCGTGCTGGGCTTCGTGGCCGGCGCGATCCTCGCGGGCGTCCTGGTCGGCGCGCTCAAGCTCGTGCCGGGGCGCGCCTACGGGATCGTGATGTTCGTGGAGGGCGTGGCGCTGGCGCTCGCGGGGGTGTTCCTGCTGAACGGCCGGCTGCGATTGGGCCTGCCGATGATCGCGCTGGGCTGCGGCCTGCAGAACGCGATGAGCAGCAGCTATTGCGGCCTGATGATCCGGACGACGCACGTGACGGGCACGGTGACGGACATCGGCGTGATGATCGGGCATTGGCTGCGGCACCGGCAGATCCAACGGCGCAAGCTGGCCTTTCTCTGTGCGCTGGTGGCGGCGTTCGGCCTGGGCTGTTGGATGGGCGCGGCGACGGAGTTCCGTTTCGGCCCGAGCGTGCTGTTCGTGCCGGCTGCGCTGATGACGTTGGCGGGCGCGGTCTTCTGGTTCGTCACCCACGCGGGGCTGGTGGACCTGATGCAGGACGCGCAGCCGAGGCCGCCCCGGACTTCGAGCTTTCCCGAGTCGAAGTGAGGGCGGCGAAGCGTCGCTTGCCCGGCACCGGTTCCGGCCGTATGCCCTTGCGCGATGAAACCGCCGCCGTTGCCGCCGAAGGTCGTCTCGCTGCTGCCCGCCGCCACCGAAATGGTTTGCGCGCTGGGCCAACGCAGCCGGTTGGTCGGCCGTTCCCACGAGTGCGATTTCCCCGAAGAGGTTCGTTCGCTCCCCGCCTGCACGCGCGCCCGCATCGATGCCGCGGCCAGCAGCGCGGAGATCGACCGGCAGGTGAAGGCGCGCGCCGAGGCGGGCGAATCGCTCTACGAGATCGACGTTCCGCAACTCCGTCGCCTCCAGCCGGGCGTGATCTTCGCGCAGGGCCAGTGCGAGGTCTGCGCCGTGTCCGACGCCGATGTCCGCAAGGCTTTGGCCCGCGAGATCGGCTGGCAGCCCGAGGTGGTTGCGCTTTCACCGAAACGGTTCACCGATCTCTGGGCCGATTTGAGAACCGTGGCCCTGGCGCTCGGACTGCCCGATGAAGGCCGCGACACGATCCGTGCCTTGAAGGAACGCGTGGCCGAAGTGCTCCTGCGCGTCTGCCAACAGAGCCATCGTCCCACCGTGGCCTGCATCGAGTGGCTGGAGCCGTTGATGACGGCGGGCAACTGGGTGCCGGAAATGGTCGAACTGGCGGGCGGGCAAAACCTGCTGGCCCGCGCGGGCGAACATTCACCGTGGCTCGACTGGGAACGGCTCCGCGCGGCTAATCCCGAGATCCTGCTGCTGATGCCCTGCGGCTTCGATCGCGAGCGGACGCGGAAGGAACTCGCACGATTGGCCGGGCAACCGGGTTGGGCCCAGATGACGGCGGTGCGTTCGCGCCAAGTCTTTATCCTCGACGGCAACGCCTACTTCAATCGCCCCGGGCCACGCCTGGTGGATTCCGTCGAGATGCTGGCGGAGATCTTCTTCCCGATGGCCTTTCCCAAGGCCCGCTACGAGGGCAAGGGCTGGGAGCGGATCTGAGGCGGAATGGTGCGGAGGGTGATTTGGATCTGGGTCATGGAGTGAGGTCGGTTGGGACTCTTCGAGGGGCTGCTTTTGCCGCCTCCAGATGCTGCCTGACCTTGGCCCGGTCCAGCCCCGGCGCGCGGCGGTTCGCCGTTTTGGACCAATCGCGCTCGATGCATCCCGATGATCGAGGCTCGTTCGTTTTGATTCAGCTCATCGCCCGCTCCGATATTTCCTTTGCCCGCTCCCGAGTAAAGGCAGCCGCCAGCATGGACCGGCCAACGCCCGTTGTGGTCAGAGGCCTTTATTTCTCCAGGAAGCGGACGACAGCTTCGGTGCGGGTGCGGACGTGGAGCCGTTCGAAGATGTTCTTGATGTGGCCGTGCACGGTCCATGCGCTGATGCCGAGGGCCTGGGCGATTTCCTTGTCCACGCAGCCCTTGCTGAGAAGCGTCAGGACTTCGAGCTCGCGACGGGTGAGGCGGGCGAGGGCGGGGTCTTCCTGGCCGGCACGGGGGCGCAGGAGTTTCTGGAAGAACGCTTTCACGCGGGAAAGAGCCTCTTCGGGGTTCTGCTCCAGGTTTCCGGCAAGGTTCAGCATCGGGCCGAGCAGGTTCGCCGGATCCACGCGGCGGAGCATGTAGCCGACGGCTCCGCCGGGCGTGGAGACAAACATCTGGTCGCCATCGGGGGCGGCGGAATAGGTCAGGGCGGAGACGCCGGGACGGATCTGGGCGAATTCGCCGGGAGAAGGATAGCCGACGCGTTCGGAGAGGCTGCGGTTGAGCAGGACCATCTGCGGTCGGTGGCGCTCGAGGGCGGCGTCGAAGGACGCGACGGAATCGCAGGTGACGGCGATGCAGTCCTTCTGCTGGTTGACGCACCAGGCGAGGGCGCGGCGGATGCCGTCGTCAGTCTCAAGGACCAGGATGCGATGCGTGTTGGATGAAGCGGCTTCCTTGGTGGGCTCGGGCGGGTTCACCAAGGTGTGGACGGTGGTGTAGGTCCAGAGGATGGGATTGGCGCTCCACTCGAAGCCGAGGATGAGCTCGCGGGCGAAGGCGCGGTTGGTCTTTTCCCAGCCTTGGCGAAGAACCGACTTGTAGATCTGGTGGGCCTTGGCGGCGGCGGCTTCGCCATCGGGGGTGCCGAGCGGGAAGTAGTAGCCGATGCCGCCGTGGTCGATGCGGACGGCGAGGTCGGTGTCCGATTCGCCGGAGCCGGGGA
>CAMLMI010000050.1 GCA_946480965.1 uncultured Verrucomicrobiales bacterium
TCGGCGTTCCGGGCGAGATCGCAGAAGACGGTCTGGGTGGCGTCGTCGGCCAGGTGCGGATGATCCGGCAGGAGCCGTCGGGCGGCGGCATGGACCAGATCGATGTGCGCCAAGACCAAGGTGGCGAAGGCGCGTTCGTCGCGGGTGACGAGGTAGCGGCTCCAGAGCGGGGCGGCGTCAAAATCGGCGGCGGTTTGCATCGTCACATCATTGAACCCGTCGCGACGGGAAACCGAACACCGCAGGCCGCCGAACGCACCGATGCGCTCATGGCTTTTGCGGGAACAGCGCCGGATCGCCCAAAACCCGGAGGAACTCCTCGCGGCTGGTCCGCAGGTCGGTCGCCGCTTTGGGCACCACCAGCAGATCGCCCGTTTCGCCGGTTTTGGCAGGAACGAAGCGCGCCGCGTTTCCCTGCCATTCGGCGCGATGGACCGCCGCGTTCGTCCAGCACTTGGGCTGGAAGAGCCAGACCAATGGGGCACCGTCACCGAGCTGGTTGTCGCGGCCAAGATCGGTGCGGATGAAGCGCTTCATGTCGGCGGTGAAGGGATTGTCCGGCAGCGGGTCGAAATGCTCCGCCTTGAAGACGGAATCGCGGTCCCAGAACTCGCCGCCGCCCCAGTCCACGTAGCGGGTCTTCTTCACCACGATGTAGGGCGACCAGCCGTCCTTGCCGTTGTAGCCGCCGTTCACCGTCAGGTTGAAGACGACTAGGTTTGGCGCGATCTCGGGATTCGTCAGCAGCGCGTTGGCCACGGTGGTCAACGGTCCGCCCGAGATGATCAGCAGCGGTTTCTCCGGCGACGCCTTCTTGGCCTCGGCCACGATCAAGCGGCTGCCGTCGGTGGGATGGGCCACCGTGTCCTCGATGCGGCCGCTGTCGGGGCGCACCAGCACCCGGTCGGAGCCGAGGGTGAGGTCGGGAACGTTCTTCAGGCCGGATTCCCGGGCGAGCTTCAGCGCCTTCTCGGCGTCCTTCACCGACTCCTCCATCGTGTATTGGTAGCCCTTCTGCCAATCCCACATGTCGCGCGAGACGATGTTCCCCCGCAGATTCACTCCGCCGAGGCTGGCCCGGGCCCAGAGGTAGTTGTTGTCGAAGACGTCGAACCACCAGTCGTTGTCGTAGATTACCGGGTTGTCGGGGCCGACGCCCTTCAAGCGGACCTCCCCGTTCTCGACGGTGTGTTCCGGCACGATGGCAAACAGAGACGTGGCCAGCAGAAGGGTCGATCCAAGACAGGACGGCAGCAGGAGATTCATGGGAGGAGCTTGGACGAGGTTCTAGCGTCGGGGACCGATCGAGGCAATGAGCCACGCGCTTCGGACCAGGAACCTTCAGCCCATGTGCGACGGCGAAAGCCGTTTCTCCATGATGAAGTCGTCCATCACGAAGCCGTCGCCGATGTCGAATACGGCTTCCTTTGCCACGCGGTAGCCGTTGCGGCGATAGGTCTCGATGGCTCTTGTGTTCTGCTTGTTCACCTGAAGCTCGATCCGCTCCGCGCCGAGCCGTCGGGCTTCGTTTTCGCAATGCCGCAGGAGCAGGCTGCCGAGCCCCCGCCCGTGGAGACCGGGATGGAGGTAGAGCTTGTGGAGCTTGTAGAGTCCCGGTTCCCGGCAGGGGCCGAACGCGGCGAAACCGACCCTACGGCCCTCGATCCACATCTGCTCGTAACGAATACCGCCTTCCACGACCTCCCGCCGAAGGGTCTCCGGCGCATACATGCGGGCCAGCATGTAGTCGATCTGGGCGGTGCTGATGATGCCGGGGTAGTGCGCGCGCCAGACGACTCCCGCCAATGTGGCGATGGCGGCCAGATCGGCCGGACGCGCCGTGTCGATGGTCACGCCCGGCGGCAGAGCGGCGCTCACTTCTTGGCCAGCGCGGCTTCGACGGCCTTGGCCATCTCGTCGGACTCGGGTGTCACCTTGGATTCGAAGCGCTGGACGACCTGGCCATCGCGGCCGACGAGGAACTTGTTGAAGTTCCATTTGATGTCGCCGGGGAACTTGGCCTTCTCCCCCGCCAGCGCGGTGTAGAGCGGATGGCGGCCCGGCCCATTGACCTCCAGCTTGTCGAAGAGCGGGAAGGTCACGTTGAACTTGGAGGTGCAGAACTCCTTGATGTCCTCATTGGTGCCGGGCTCTTGGCCGCCGAATTGGTTGCAGGGGAAGCCAAGCACGACGAGCCCTTGGCCCTTGTATTTCTGGTAGAGCGCTTCGAGGCCGTCGTATTGCTTCGTGTAGCCGCACTTGGAGGCGACATTGACGATGAGGAGCACCTTGCCTTCGTAGGCCTTGAGCGTGGTGTCCTTGCCGTCGATGTCCTTCAGCGGGATTTCGGCGAGGGAAGCGGCGGAGGCGTTCAGGCTCATGGCGACAAGGGCGGTGGAAAACAGGGCGGAGGCAAGCGGGAGTTTCATCAGAGCGGAGAGTTGGTTGGGCCGGGTGAATTGTCAAACGGACCGGGGTTGGGACCGGAATCGGACCGATCGGCCGGGCCGGAAATTCATCGGCGCTGCGCCAGCACTTGGAACGAGCGGCCCAGATGCTCCGGATGGGTCAGGGTCTTGAACTGGGCGACCTGCGAGGTGTTCCAGCCGGTCCACTTCGGATCGTTCCAGACCGGACAGGCGATGCCGGTGAGAAACTTCGCCTGGCTGGTCCATTCCACGGTGCGCAACCCGGCGGCCAACCCGGCGGATTCGCAGGCGGTGAAGTTCACATGGGCGGTCAGATCCTGTTCGCCCGGATCGGCCAGCAGATCGGTCTGGAGCCGATGCTGGGCGTAGGCGCGCAGCGTGCCATCGGTCCGGCGTGGGCTGAAAAACTCCTCGCCGCGCAACCCGTAGTCGAAAGCCACGAGCCAACCGGCTTTCAAGCTCGCCGAAGCTGCGCTCCACCAGCGGCGGGCTTCGCGGTGGACCTCGGTGCAGAAGCCGTCGGGCAGAACCTCGGCCAGTTCGGGAGCGAGTTGCAGGTGGGGATCGGACAGAACGGCTGAATCGCCCTTCCCCTCCAAACGAACCCACCCGAAGCCTCCGCCCCGTTCCTCGACGCCCCACTCGAACCAGCGCCGCGCCGCGCGGTCCCAGCCGACGCGATGGACCGGCAGCGCGTCCAGCAGCTCGTTGCTGTAGAGGATGCCGTGGATCGGGCCGAGTTCCTCCAAGGATTCCACCCAACGGACCGGCGGACGGGCGATCTCAGCCAAGGTGGTCCGCTGCCATTCGCGGCGACGGGCGGAAGGCTCGACCAGAACCAGCTCCACCGCGCGTCCTCCGGGCAAAGCGTCCCAGGCGCGGAGGAGGTCCGCCGCCAAACGACCGTCATTGGCTCCCACTTCGACCAGTTGGAGGACGGGAGCCGTTTGGGCGGACACTTCTGTCTCCAGAGCGGACAGCCATTCCCGGAACCGCAGGGCGAGGAGCTCCCCGAAGAGCGGACCGACGGAAACGCTGGTGTAGAAGTCGCCCCCCCGGCCGACGCGGCCATGTTTTTCGTAATAACCTGCCTCCGGGGCATAAAGCGCCAATCCCATGAAGTCGAAAAAGGAGATGGGTCCGCGGGTGCGGATGGCGTTCCGGATCAGTTCGGCGGCATGGCTCACTGGCTTGGGTCGTGCTGGTTTGCGCCGATAAGAACGGAACCGAAACCAGTAAGCTATGGCCAAAATCGACGCGTTTTTCCACCTGATGTATGAGCAGAAGGCCTCCGACCTTCATCTCTCGTCGGGCAACCCGCCCATTCTCCGCATCAACGGCGAGCTGAACCGCGTGGACTACCCGCCGCTGGAGAACGACGACCTGAAGGCGATGCTCTACGAGATCGCGCCCGAGTATAAGATCAAGGTCTTCGAGGAAACGGGCGACGTGGACTTCGGCTACGAGATCCCGAACGTGTCCCGCTTCCGCGCCAACTTCTTCAACCAGAAATACGGCGTCGCGGCCGTGTTCCGGCAGATCCCGTCAAAGGTGCTTTCGTTCGAGGATTTCGAGAAGTTCGACGCCCCCCTGCCCCCGGTGCTGAAGAAGTTCGCCATGCTGCACAAGGGCCTGGTCGTAGTCACCGGCCCCACGGGATCGGGCAAATCGACCACGCTGGCCGCGATGGTGGACTACGCGAACAAGAACCGGCGCGACCACATCATCACGGTGGAGGACCCGATCGAGTTCGTGCACGAGAGCAAGAACGCCCTAGTGAACCACCGCGAAGTCGGCATCCACACCAAGTCCTTCGCCGCCGCGCTCAAGGGTGCGTTGCGCGAAGACCCGGACATCGTGCTCGTCGGCGAGTTGCGTGACTTGGAAACCATCGAGTTGGCGCTCACCGCAGCCAGCACCGGTCACTTGGTCTTCGGCACGCTGCACACCCAGAGCGCGGCCAAGACGGTGGACCGTATTATCGACGTCTTCCCCGGCGATCAGCAGAACAAGATCCGCGCGACGCTCTCGGAATCGCTGAAGGGCGTGGTGGCGCAGAACCTTTTCAAGCGCATCGACAAGAAGGGCCGCGTGGCCGCGCTGGAGGTCCTCGTCTTCACCAACGCCGTGGCCAACCTCGTCCGCGAGGGCAAGACCCACCAGATCCCCGGCATGATCCAGATCGGCAAGAAGCTCGGCAACATGCCGCTGGACGACGCCATCATGGAGCACCTCCGCATGAAGCGCATCTCGCCGGAGGAGGCCTACGACAAGTGCCTCGACAAAAAGAAATTCAGGCCTTTCCTCGCGCACCCGCCCGAGGATGACGACGGCATCTAGTCCTCCGTTCCGAAGCCACAACCGATCCCCCACTTCCCATGCGCAAGCCGGAACTCGACTACATCCTCACCACGATGCTGGACTACACGCCCATGCTGGACGGCGCCACGGTGCTGGACACCCGCAAGGACGTGTCGGACCTCAACTTCACCGTCGATAAGCCGCTCCAGGTGGAATACTCCGGCGAACTCGTCCCCGTGCAGTGCAACCCGCCGATCGAGCGCCTCACGCCGTATCAGACGGAGATGATCGCGCTGAACCTGATCAACGGCAGCCCGCGCCTGACCGAGGATCTCGTCAACACCGGTTCGTGCGACGCCTCGTATTCGCTGGAGGACCAGGCGCGCTTCCGCGTGAACGTCTTCTCCCAGCGCGGCAACTACTCGGTCGTTCTCCGCAAGCTGAACACCGTCATCCCGAGCATCAAGGACCTGAACCTGCCGCCCACCTTCGCCAACATGGCCAAGGAAAAGACCGGCCTGATCCTTGTCACCGGCGCGACCGGCTCCGGAAAATCGACCACGCTGGCCGCGCTGCTGAACCAGATCAACGAGACCAAATCCATCCACATCATCACGCTGGAGGACCCGGTCGAGTTCGTGCATCCGCAGAAGAAGGCGACCTTCAACCAGCGGGAGATGGGCAACGACTTCAACACCTTCGCCACCGGCCTGCGCGCCGCGCTGCGCCAGGCGCCGAAGGTCATCCTCGTCGGCGAAATGCGCGACCGGGAAACCGTCGAGATCGGCCTGAGCGCCGCCGAGACCGGCCACTTGGTCTTGAGCACGCTCCACACGATCGACGCGGGCCAGACCATCAACCGCATCCTCGGCATGTTCGAGACCGACGAACAGCCGCAGATCCGCCTGCGCCTCGCGGACACGCTGCGCTGGATCGTCAGCCAACGTCTCGCCCCGAAGATCGGCGGCGGCCGCCATGCGCTTTTGGAGATCATGGGTGCGAACCTCCGCACCAAGGAATCCATCCAGCAGGGCGAAGCCGAGGGGAAGACCTTCTATGACATCATCGAAGCCAGCGCGACCTACGGTTGGCAGACCTTCGACCAGGCGTGCCTGAAGGCCTTCGAGGACGGATTGATCACCGAGGAGGTGGCCAACCTCTATTGCAGCAAGAAGGGCATCCTCAGCCGGGGCATCGACAACATCAAAAAGACCCGGGGCGAATACATGCCCGGCCAGTCCGAGCTTCGGATGCGCCCGCTGGCCGATGCGAACGGCAAACCCGCCGGCCCCGGTGCTCCGCCCCCGATCCCCGGCGGCCTCAAACTCAAATAAGCCATGTCCCAGCCCTTTGAATTCCTCTCCGCCTCGGACAAGCCCGCGCTGATCGCGGTGAACACGCCCGAATGGCGCGACCTGACCATCGCCGCGCTGTCCGAGCTCGGCTACAAGATCCATGTGGCCGAGGGCTTCGGCGACTTCGCCTCGCGTTTCAACGCCACGCCCTACCAGGTGGTGGTGGTGGACGAGACGTTCGAAGGCTTCCCGCCGCACGAGAACCCGACCGTGCAGTTCATCCAGCGGCTCTCCATGCCGAACCGCCGCCACGCGGTGTTCTTCCTGATCGGCGACATCTTCGCCACGCTCAGCGGCATCCAGGCCTTCCAGCAGAGCGTCCACGCGGTGGTGAACTACTCCGAGATGCCGCTCATCGGCCAGGTGGTGGAAAAGGTGGTGGCGGAAAACGACAACCTCTACGCGGTCTATCGCGAGATGCAGAAGCGCGTGGTGAAGTCCTGATCTTCCCGGCAAAAACGACGGCGGCGAACCTCCCGGTTCGCCGCCGTTTTCGTTGATGGAGAGGCCGACGCCTCCCGCATCACATGTGGGCGATGATGTTGTCGCCGAACTCGGAGCACTTGATCTGCGTGCCGCCTTCCATCAGGCGGGCGAAGTCGTAGGTCACGCGCTTGCTGCCGATCGCGCCGTTGAGGCCCTTGAGGATGAGGTCGGCCGCTTCGGTCCAGCCGAGGTGGCGCAGCATCATCTCGCCGGAGAGCACGACGGAGCCAGGATTGACCATGTCTTTGCCCGCGTATTTGGGCGCGGTGCCGTGGGTGGCCTCGAAGATGGCGTGGCCGGTGACGTAGTTGATGTTGCCGCCGGGGGCGATGCCGATGCCGCCGACCTGCGCGGCGAGCGCGTCGGAGAGGTAGTCGCCGTTGAGGTTCAGCGTGGCGATCACGTCGAAGTCCTCGGGGCGGGTCAGCACCTGCTGGAGGGCGATGTCGGCGATGGCGTCCTTGATCAGGATCGCGCCTTTGCCGAGAGCGGCCTTTTGCTCGGAGTTGGCGGCTTCTTCGCCCTTCTCCTTCTTGGTCTTTTCCCACTGGGCCCAGGTGTAAACCTTGTCGCCGAAGATGCGCTGGGCCGCACCGTAGGCCCAGTCGCGGAAGGCACCTTCGGTGAACTTCATGATGTTGCCC
Organism: uncultured Verrucomicrobiales bacterium; assembly: GCA_946480965.1. The sequence goes on from CAMLMI010000050.1 coordinate 7,216, forward strand.
TTGTGGACGATGGTGACGCTCTTGCGCTTGTTCGTCAGGGCGTATTCCACGGCGGCCTTCATCAGGCGGATGGTGCCGACGGCGGAGACGGGCTTGATGCCGAGGCCGACCTCGACCGGAGGCGCACCGTGGCCGCTGGAAGCCTTGCTCATGTATTCGGCGATCTTCTCCTGGGTGCCGAAACGGATCTTGGCGAAGTCCTTGGGAAACTCCTTGGCGAGGAACTCGAGCACCTTCGCGGCTTCGGGCGTGCCGCCCTTGAACTCGATGCCGGCGTAGATGTCCTCGGTGTTCTCGCGGAAGATGACCATGTCCACCTTCTCGGGGGCCTTCACCGGGCTGGGCACGCCGGTGAAATACTGGACGGGCCGGAGGCAGACGTAGAGGTCGAGCATCTGGCGCAGCGCGACGTTCAGCGAACGGATGCCGCCACCGACGGGCGTGGTGAGCGGTCCCTTGATGCCGACGAGGAACTCGTTGAAAGCCTCGACGGTGTCGTCGGGCAACCAGTTGTTGTATTTGGTGAAGGAGGCTTCGCCAGCGGAGACTTCCATCCAAGCGATCTTCTTCTTGCCGCCGTAGGCCTTCTGCACGGCCGCATCAAAAACCCGGACGCTCGCCGCCCAGATGTCGGGGCCCGTGCCGTCGCCGCGGATGAACGGGATGATGGGATTGTCGGGAACCTGGAGGACGCCGTTTTGGATCGAGATTTTGCCGCCGGCGGGGACGGTGCAAGTGGTGTAGGCCATGATTGAAAAAGGGTTCAGCGCAACTGGTGCAGTCGTGTAACAACTGGCCTCCGCCATAGCAATCGCGGAAACCGGCCACGCGGCCGGGAATTACCGGACCTACAGCGCAGCATTAGCAAGCGGGGCAAGAAAAGCCTCTTCCGAGAGGATCGGTTGAGGCGGCCGCGACCTCCGCCGTGATCGGCAATCCGGCTACTTCTTCTCCTCGCGCCAGAGCCAGCGGAGGGAGTCGGGGAAGATCGCGCCGCCGTGGTTGCCGTTGTGGCCGCCTTCTCCGAAGACGAACTTGTAGTCGTAGTCCTTCTCCTCCAGCGCGGCGGCCATGTTCAGGTTGGCGATGACCCAGTTCCAGCCGGGGCGGCGGTTCTGGGGATTGGTGCGGAGGTCGTTGGCGCCGTCCTGGAGAAACACACGGATGGGCTTGGGCTCCGAGGTGCGGACGATTTCCGGATAGCGATGGCCACCACGGATGTCGGTGAAGCTGCCAATGTGGCTGAGAACCTTGCGGAACTGGTCGGGCCGTTCCCAGGCCACGGTCCAGGCGCAGATGCCGCCGCTGCTCATGCCGCAGATGGCGCGCTTCTCGGGATCGTCGGTGATGCGGTAGCTCTTCTTCACCTCGGGCAGGATCTCGGTGAGCAGGAATTCGGCGTAGGCGGGGCTGAGGGAATCGTATTCGAAGCTGCGGTTCTCCGGCTGCGGCCGCCAGTCGCGCGGAGCGTCGGGAAACTCGGTTCGCTTGAAGCCCGGATCGATGAAGACGCCGATGGTCACGGGCATTTCCTTCGCCGCGATCAGATTGTCGAAGACCACGGGCGCACGGAAATCGCCGTCGGGTTTCAGGTAGGCATGGCCGTCCTGGAAGACCATGAGCGCGGCGGGTTCGTTGGTGGTGTATTGCGCGGGGACGTAGATGGACCAGCGGCGGATGGTGCCCGGGAAGACCTTGCTGTCGCGCCACTCATGGTGCGTGACGGTGCCGCGCGGGACGCCTTCCTTGACCTGCGAATCGGGGCCGAGCGGGTATTTCACGTCCGGCTTCTCGCGTGCGGCCGGGGGCATTTCGCGGCGGGGCCGCTCGGCGTCGGCGGCCACGGCGGAAGCGAGGGACAATCCGGCCACCAACAGGCAGGCGGCCGAGCGGATAGACGAGGTCGAACGTTTCATGGAGGGAATGCCGGGAAGTTCGGGAACACGACGAAGCGCGTCAACGTCGCAGACGAATCGGATGCCCGATTCCGGATGCCTGATCCCTGGTCTCGGATGCCGGATCTACTGTCCCGTGATGCGGAAGAAGGCGGCTGGATTCGTCGGTGACAGGAGCACGTTGGTGCCGCTGGTGGAACCGCCGTAGGGCAGCCAGACGGGACTGGCCAGATTGGTCGCCACTTCCACCTGGAACGGACCGAGGCCGCCGGACCAATCGAGCACCCAGCCGCCGTTCTGCCAAACCAGCCGAGTCGAGATCGGTTCCAGAGAAACTACCACGATGGACAGGGACGCATCGGTCGCGAGACCACCGGGATCGGTCGCGCGGACGACGAAATGGTTCGTGCCGAGATCGCCGATGGCGGGCAAACCGCTGACCGCACCATTGGCCGCCACCGCCAACCAAGCAGGCCCGGAGACGCGCGCATAGGTCAGGCTTTCCCCGTTGGGTTCAACCGCGCTGCCGACCAACGTGGCCGTATAGGCGGTGCCGACCTCGGCTTGGGCGAGGCTGAACGGATCGCGGGTGAAACGCGGCGGAAGTTGGCTCCGCACGGCGAAGCGTTCGGCGATCTCCGCCGCGCTCAAGGCCCGGGCATAGACCGCGACCTCGTCGATGGTTCCGTTGAACTGGTTGTCATACGCACCGGAACCGGACTGGCGCGAACCGATGGTCATGGCGTTGGCCGAGGCCAAGAGCCCGTCGTCGGGCCCGATGCTGGCCGAGGCGTTGAGCACGCCGTCGATGTAGAGGAGCACATTGCTGCGGGCCTGGTCGCAGACGCCGACCACGTGGTGCCAGTTGCCGTCGGGGCCGAGGGTGCCGTTGGCCAGCTTCGCGCCGCCACCCGCATCGCGGACGAAGAAGCGGAAGCGCCGTCCGGGCGCGCCGGTGTCGAGATTGAACTGCTCGCCGCCGCCGCCCGTGCCCTTGGAGACGATGCCGGCGTCGCGCGTCTGGGCGCTGCCCCGGACCCAGGCCTCGACGGTGAACGACGCATTGTCCGGAGTGGCGAAATCCACGGGAATGCCCGCGACGAAGCTGTTGTTGCCCGGGCCGAAACGCGCGGCGCGGTTCAGGTCGGCGGCATTATAGCCCGCCTGGTTCAGCACGGTGTTGCTGTAAACGCCGTTGCGGCCGCCCACGTAGTCGTGGGCCACGGAGCCCGAGGCTTCATCCACTCGCCAATAGCCGATCGGTTGGTCGGACAGCACGGACGCGACGTAGGGATGGTTCGACGGCGCGCGCGGCACGGCGACGGTGACGACGCGGCTGGTGGCAATGCCGTAGGCGTTGCTGAGGACGTAGGCGTAGCGGCCCGCGTGATTGGTCGTCAGGGAAGCGACGACGTAGTTGGTGGAGAAGCCGACCGGAACCTCGCTGCCCTCGCGGAACCAAAAAGATTGGAGCGGCTTGGCCCCGAGTCCCGCCGCCGTGAGCGACAGGCGGCGTCCGCTGAAGAGCGCGAGATCCGTGACGGGCGGCTGAAGGGTGATCTGCGGCGCGCGCAGCACGGTCAGCGTGGCCACGGTGCTGGTGACGGAGCCGAAGGCATTGCCCACGACCGCGAAGTAACCGCCGACCTTGGCCAAGGAAACCTCGGCCGGCAGCACCAAGGTCGCGTTGGTCTCGTTCGCCAAGGGACTGGAGGCTCCGACGTTGCCCGGACGGAAGTGCCATTGATAGACCAGCGGCCCTTCGCCCATCGCCACCACCGAGAACGACACGGGCAAGCTGGGCTGGTCGTTGGTCACGGAAGCGGGCTGGACCGCGATGGCGGCCGCGAGGGGCATGACCGCGCCGCTCAGGCCGAAGACGGCGCTGTTGTGGTTCCCCCCGATGCTCGGCTTGGTGAAGGTGAGCGAAGCCACCTTCTTGTTCAGCCCGCGCGCCGCAAGATCGAGCGTGGTGTGGTAGAGGTTCGGATTGTCCCAGCCCGGGTCTTCGGTATTGAGCGTGGCCTGGCCAAGCCGGATGCGGCCCACGCCCTGGAAGCCCACGTTGGTCTTCGTGCCGAACCAGTCCTGCGCGTTGAAGCGGAACGACGCCACGGAGCCGTCGATGAAATTCACGTTCACGTTCCCCTGCCCGCCGCCATTGGCCGAACTCGCGAGCACGGACAACGTGTTGTAGGCCTCGGGCACGGCCAGCGTGAGCGTGCCGACCGTCGGCCTTCCTCCGCCCAGCACCAGCGCGTTGTTGGCCCGATAATCCAACTGGAAGAGCGCACCGTTCTCCTGGCTGGAAACCAAGCCATCCGCCGGCAATCCATCTTCGCCGCCCGAGCCGCCCACCTGGGCATTGCCGTCGAGCCCGGCCTGGTAGAAGGCGAAGTTGTTCGCGACATCGAAGCCCGTCGCTCCGGGCGCGGCGGCCGTGGCGTCGTAGGCCACCAGCACGTCGGCGTTGAAACCCGAGACGGCCAGCGGATACGAGCCGCCCGACTTGCGCACCGTGACGACGACGCGCCGGTTCAGCTCGTTGAGCGCGGCGTCGGCCGGGTTGGTGACGTTGACGAAGAGCTGGTATTCCACCGCGCGCGTGGCGTTCGAGGCCAGCCGGGCGTAGTCGATCACCGGGCCGTTGTTCACGGACAACACGCCGTCGAGCGTCAGGCGGAAGGCGCTGTTGCTGTTCCCGGCGACCAGGCCGAACTGGCCCTCGGTGAAACCGGCGGGCAACGCCAGCGCACCGACGACCGTGCCGTTGGTCGGCTTCTCCATCAGCACGAAGCGTTCGGGCAAACGGCCGTTCTCCACGAAGCCCTGGATCGAGTAGTAGCCGAGGCTGCCGTAGGCGGTGAAGCCGTCGGAATACGGGTCGCCGCGTCCGGTGCCGGTGACGCGCAGGGCGTAGGTTCCTGCGGGCAGATCGGCGGCGACGGTGGCGGAGAGCCTGGTCTGCGGATTGTTGCTGGCGATGACCGAGCCGGAGCTGTTCAGCAACGTGGCCATCACGGCGAGATTGGCCCAGTCGCCCACCGGCTTGGCCGTGAGCGAAACCGCGCCGCCCGTCGTGGTGAACTGGAAGGCGTCGGTGTCGCCCGTGCGTTCGATCACGCCCTCGGCGAAGACGGAATGGTCGGGATAGACCTCCAAGTGCCGGGAGCTTCCAAGGGTGCTGCCGGTGTCGTCGGCGCGGTAGTCCACGTCGTTGTTGTCGGAGACTATGACACTGAGCTCGTTCTGGGTGTTGTCCGCGTTTTCGTATTCCCCGCGCGTCCAGGCCGAGACGTTCTGGTAGTAGCCCACGCCCATGATCGGCGCCCAACCCGTGGGGCCGCTGCCGTGGCCAACGGAGTATTCGATGGGCTCATTCTCGCCGTTGAGCGTGGTGTTGCCCATGTGGCTCAGGCCGAGCGTGTGGCCGACCTCGTGCGAGGCCACTTCTGCGGCGCTCTTGCCGGTGGTATAGACGGACCAGCACGGCACGTCGCCTCCCCAGTTCCACGAGCCAAAGTAAGCCACGCCCGCCGCCGTGACCGGCGTGTCGGTGAAGGCGCAGCGCTGGCGGCTCGTCTCCGGCGCGGCGAGATAGACGGCCACATCGGTGGTCACGTTGATGTTGAAGGGCATGTAGTCCTCGGCCACGCGCTTCCAAACCTCGCGGATGGTCGAGTTGTTCGCCGCCGCCGGCCGCACGTAGTTCACGCCGCCCCAGCTCGGGGTGTAGCCGCCGAAGAAATCGAGCAGCAGCACGCCCTTCGCACCCGGCAGGCTCTGGAGGGAAACGACGTTGCTGTTGTAGGACGGCACCGGGTTCGGCACGAGGTCCGGCCGGAGCGGCGGAATGGCCACGGCGTTCGTCTCCCGCGCGGCGATGGCGGCGGCGAAGCGGGCGGCGAAGTTCACGCACATCACTTCGTCCAGACGGCGCTCCCACAGCTCCGGTTCGCCACCGACGCCGGTGGGCTCGATGCGATAGGCCGTCTGGCTGGCGGGGAACTCCACGATGCCGACGGCTTTGCCCGCCTTGCCGAGCTGCGGCGGTTTGATGAAGAAGAACGTCCCCGTCTCCGGCTCGGTCAACACGCCGGAGACGTAGGAGATGTCGTCACCGCGCAGCGTCTTGATCCGCACTTCGCCCCGCGCGGTCCGGCCACCGGTCAGCTCGAACACGACGGGCGTGCCCGCCTCCGCGTTCCGCAGCGTGTCGATGAAGCCCGCGTCCCACGCGCGTTTGGAACGGCCGGGCTGCTTGAGCGCGGCGGCGTAGGGATTGACCGAACGATCAAACTGGCGATCCGTCGCGACCGTGTTGGTCGGAGCCGCCGCAGTCGTCGTCGTCGCCACGGCGGGCACAGCCGCAGGCACTGAACCCGCCGGCGGGAGCGGATCGGGCGGCCTGCCCGCTGAAGCCACGGAAGGCGCGGTTCGGACAGGAGCAGGACTGGAGAACTTCACCCCCACGACAACCACCAGGACCGCAGCCACGGCGGCCAGAACGACAAATCTGGATTTCATCACGACAACGCCCCGCCCGACGACGGCAATGCAGACCGCATCAAGGAAGGACGTGTCGACACAGTCGCGCCGAAATCCTCCGCATCAAGAGACGAAAGAACCTGTCGGACGGCAGAACAGCAACCTGCGAGGAATCGCTACGGAACCAGGCGACGGACCTTGGCAACGTCTTCGCCGATCTGGGCGCTGAGGGCGGCGAAATCGGGGAACTTCATCTCGGGACGGAGGCGTTCGAGGAGTTCGATCTCCAGCTCTTGTCCGACCAGCTCACCGTCGAAATCGATCAAGTGGGCTTCGACCCGGAGCTGCGGCACGGCCTGGGCGACGGTGGGGCGAACGCCGAGGTTGAGGGCGACCTTCCAGGATCGTCCTTGGAACCGCGTGCGACCGGCATAGACGCCGAAGGGCGGCGTGACCAAACCCGCCACGTAGAGGTTGGCCGTGGGAAATCCGATCTTTCGCCCGAGTTGATCGCCCGGGACGACGCGCCCGGCCAGCAAAGGGTTGCGGCCCAACAAGCGCGCGGCTCCGGCGAGGTCGCCGGTCTGGATCAATTCGCGGATGCGGGTGCTGCTTACGCGCACGCCGTCGAGCTCGATCCCGGCCACGGGATCGACTTGGAAGCCCAGTTCTTCGCCGAGCCGGTGGAGCAGCGCGACGTTGCCGCTGCGGCGATGGCCGAAGGTGAATTCCTCGCCGACGCTCAACGACCGGAGCGTGCCCAGATCGCGGCACAATCCGCGCACGAAGTCCTCGCCGGTGACGCGGCTCATGGCGGCGTCGAACCGCAGCACGAGCGCGGCGTCGAGGCCGCTTTCCTCCAACAGGCGCAGCCGTTGACCCAGCGGCGAAAGCATCAGCGGCGCGCGGTCGGGCGCGACCACGGTGTTGGGATGGCGGTCGAAAGTGATGACGAGCGAAGCCCCCTGCTCCGCCGCCGCATGGGCGCGGACGCGGCGCAGGATCTCCTGATGTCCGCGATGAACGCCGTCGAACACGCCGATGGCCGCGCACACCGGCAGGCCCGTGTTCAGGTCCGGTGCGTGGCTGGTCTGGCGCATGGGGGCTTCCTCGGCCTCAGACGGTCTGCTCGTTCTGCGCGAGCTTCAGGAACGGGATGACGCGCTTCTCCAGATCGCTCAGCGGCAGGGCCAGCAACTGGTCGAGCGGGAGGGCGTCGGCCACGTTGTATTTGCCGGAAACGGTGCGGCGAAGGGTCTTCAAGTGCGCGCCGCAACCCATCTTCTGCCCGAGCTCGTGGGCCAGGCTGCGGATGTAGGTGCCCTTGGTGCAGGCCACGCGGAACGTCGCGTCGGGCTCCGTGTAGGAATGGATCTTGAAGCCGTAGATGTGGACGAGCCGGGGCTTGCGCTCCACTTCGACGCCCTTGCGGGCCAGCTTGTAGAGAGGCACGCCGTCCTTCTTCACGGCGGAGACCATCGGCGGGGTCTGCATCTGGTCACCCTGGAACTCGGCGGCGGCGGCGGACAGTTCCTCGACGGTCATGGGCAGCAACGGCAGGGAGGCGGTCAACTGTCCGTCGGCGTCGTAGCTGTCGGTGGCTTCGCCGAAACGGATGGTGCCCTCATACACCTTGTCGCCGCCCATGATCTTCTCGGAGAGCTTGGTGGCCTTGCCGACGACGATGATGAGCAGGCCCGTGGCCGAAGGATCGAGCGTGCCGCAGTGCCCGACCTTGTCGAAGTGGAAGCCCCGCCGGATGCGATAGACCACGTCGTGGGAAGTGAGGCCGGGCGGTTTGTCCACCAACAGCGCCCCGTCAAAGGGATCGAATCCGTCCATGAAATCAGCGGTTCTTTTTGAGCGCCCGGCGCAGCGCGGCGACGACGCGGCGCTGGACGGCGAGCTGGGAAAGGCCCTCGACGCGGGCGCCGGCGGCGGACTTGTGGCCGCCGCCGTTGAAGAGCTGCGCGACGGCGTTGACGTCGATGCGCTCGTCCTTCGAGCGCAGGCTGAGCCGCGTGATGTCGGGCTCCAGCTCCTCGAAGAGGCAGCAGACGACGACCGGCTCCATCTCGCGGAGCTTGTCGATCAGGCCCTCGGCCTCTTCGCGTTCGGCCCCGGCGCGGGAGAAGTCCCGCTTGCGCAGCCAGCAGTAGGCGATGCGGTCGTTGGCGGTCAGCTTGAAGTGGGAATAGAGGTGCCGCAGCAGGCGCACGCGCGAGAGCGGATGCGAGTGATAGACCTCGTGGCAGATCTCGCCAAGATCGGCCCCGGCTTCGACGAGATCGGCCGCCACCTCGAAGGTCTCGGGCTGCGTGGTTGAATACTGGAACGAACCGGTGTCGGTGGAGACGGCCGCGAAGAGGCAGTTGGCCATCTGCGGCGTCATCTCCCAGCCGGCCGCGCGGATGATCTTCGTGACCAGCTCGCCAGACGAGGCTTCCTCGGCGGAGATCCAGTTGAGGTCGCCGAAGCGGGTGTTGCTGGTGTGGTGGTCGATGTTGACCAGCACCTTTCGTTCGCCGATGGCTTCGCCGACGGTGCCGAGCCTTTCGTAGCTGGCGCAATCGACGCTGATCACGCAGTCGAAGCTCTGTCCGGACTTGGGCCGCTGCACGATCCTGTCCGGGTCGAGGAACTTGAGCTTGGTGGGAACGGGGTCCTGGTTCCAGCAGACCACGTCCTTGCCGAGCGCGCGCAGGGCGAGGGTGAGGGCGAGCTGCGAGCCGATGCAGTCGCCATCGGGACGGATATGGCCGACGACGCAGAAGGTCTGGTGCCGCCGGACGGCCTCGATGACCTGCCCGACGCTCTCCGAAAGGGACTTCATTGCTTGGGATCGGACTTGTCCAGGTCCTCCATGATCTCGAGGACCCGGTTGCCGCGCTCGATGGATTCGTCGATGACGAACTTGAGCTGCGGGGTGTAGCGCAGGACGACCGCGCGGCCGAGCTGGGACTGGAGGGATCGGCGCGCTTCCTGGAGCAGGACCAGAGCGCGTTGTTTCTGGGCGTTGTTGCCGACGACGCCGACGAAGACGGTGGCCTGCTGGAGATCCTTGGAGACCTTGACGTGGTTGACGTTCAGCAGCCCGGCTTCGCCCACGGGAATCTCGCGGCGGATGAGCTCGCTCAGTTCCCGTTTCAGCAGTTCTTCGACTCGGTCGGTCCGGAGGGACATGGAATGCTCGGAATTTTGTCGTTCGCCACGGCCGCCGATCCGTGCCCGGAGGCGCGAACCGGCCAGCCATCTCGGCCGACGGCCCGGATCACAGTTTCTGGGCGACCTTCTCGACCTGGTAGGTCTCGATGACGTCGCCTTCCTGGAAATCGTCGAAACCGTCCACACGGATGCCGCACTCCATGCCGGCGCGCACCTCGTTGACCTCGTCCTGGAAGCGACGAAGCGTCTGGGTGACGCCCTCGTAGATGAGGTTCTTGCGGCGCATGATGCGGACCTTGCCCCGGACGATGCGGCCCATGGTGACGGCGCAGCCGGCGACGTTTCCGCCCTTCGACAAGGCGAAGATTTTCCGGACCTCGGCCGAACCGACAACCACTTCCTTGAGGAGCGGATCGAGCAGGCCGGCCATCGCCTCCTTCACCTGGTCGATGAGCTCGTAGATGATGGCGTAGAGCTTGATCTGCACACCCTCGCGCTTGGCGATGTCGGAGACGCCGTTGTCGATGCGGGTGTGGAACCCGAGGATGACGCCCTTGGAGGCGGAGGACAGCAACACGTCGGACTCGGTGATGGTGCCGACGGCGGAATGGATGATGTCGAGCGAGACCTTGGCGGAATCGATCTTCTTGAGGGCCTCGACGATGGCTTCGACGGAGCCTTGGGTATCGGCCTTGACCACGACCTTGAGCACCTTGGCCTGGCTGGCGTCGAGCGTGGCGAAGAGGTTCTCCAGCGTGACCTTGGCGCGGGACTCCATCGCCTCGGCCTTGTTGGCCATCTCGCGTTCCTCGGCGAGGGCGCGGGCGGCCTTCTCGTTCTCGACGGCGGAGAATTCCAGACCGGCTTCGGGCACGCCGTTCAGGCCGAGAACCTTCACGGCGTAGGACGGGCCGGCTTCCTTGAGACGCTGGCCGTCCTCGTTGATGAGCGCGCGGACCTTGCCGTAGAAGTGGTCGCAGATGACGACGTCGCCGACGCGCAGGGTGCCCTTGCGCACGAGCACGGTGGCGGTCGGACCGCCGGGTTCGAGGCCGGATTCGATGACGTTGCCCTTGGCCTTGCGTTCGGGGTTGGCCTTCAGCTCCAGCAGGTCGGCCTGGAGGATGATCATCTCCAGCAGCTTGTCCACGCCCTGCTTGGTCACGGCCGAGCAGTCCACGTAGATGGTGTCGCCGCCCCAGTCGTCGGGCACGAGGCCCTTGTCTTGGAGCTGCTGGCGCACCTTCAACGGGTTCGCGTTCGGGTGGTCGCACTTGTTGACCGCCACGAGCACGGGAACCTTCGCCGCCTTGGCATGGCTCAGGGCTTCGAGGGTCTGCGGCATGACGCCATCGGTGGCCGCGACGACCAGCACGACGATGTCGGTGACGTTCGCGCCACGGGCGCGCATGGCGCTGAAGGCGGCGTGGCCCGGGGTGTCGAGGAAGGTGATCTGCTGCAGCTCGCCCTTCTTCTCCGGGT
>CAMLMI010000051.1 GCA_946480965.1 uncultured Verrucomicrobiales bacterium
GCTGGTTCTGCGGGCGCCCCCGCCCGCAGTTCATCTCCGGGCGGAGGCGCCCGGAGCACTCACACAGGCGATGGCGCCTATGCCACTAACGAAACTTCGGCCGACCTTCCCCCCATCCGCTTCGGCATGGCGGCGATCAAGGGCGTGGGCGAATCCGCCGTGCGCGCCATGATCGAGGCCCGCGACAAGGAAGGCCCCTTCACTTCGCTCGTGAACCTCTGCGAACGCGTGGACAGCCGCAGCGTGAACCGCAAGACGCTGGAGGCCTTGATCAAGTCCGGCGCGTGCGACTGCTTCGGCCAGACCCGCGCCACGCTCTGGGGCCAGATCGACCGCGCCATCGCCCGGGGCCAGAGCGCGTCGCAGGACCGCACGCGCGGCCAGCACTCGCTCTTCGACATGCTGGAGGACAAGGCCGCGCCCGCGCCCGAGACCGTCGTCGAGATGCCCGAGTGGCCCTTGGCCGAAAAGCTGGCGGCGGAGAAGGAGCTGCTCGGCTTCTACGTCACCGGCCATCCGCTCGACCCGCAGCGCGAATTGATCGAGCGCTATTCCACCCACAACTCCCTCACCGCCGCCACGGTGGAGAGCCGGAGCATGGTGAGGATCGGAGCGATGGTCAGCTCGGCCCAGCACGGCATGTCCAAGAAGTCGGGCAAACCCTACGCGATGATCACGCTGGAGGATCTCCACGGCACCTTCCAGATGCTGCTGATGAACGAGAACTACGACCGCTTCAAGGACGTGGTCGTGGCCGGAGCGCCCCTGATGATCGTGGGCGAGGTGAACAACGCCGAGGACAAGCCCAAGCTCTTCCCGACCGAGATCTTCCCGTTGGAGGACGCCGTGAAGAAGTTCACCAAGCAGGTCCACATCCGGATGCACCTCGGCCGGACCGAGCCCGCCCACTTCGACCAGGCCTTCGCCCTGACGCGCGCGCATCCCGGCCGCGTCCCGCTCTTTCTCCATCTGAAGACGAAGACCGGTGAATGGGTCTTCGTGGAGGCCAACCAGCGCTTCAGCGTGAATCCCACCGCCGAGCTTCAGGCGGGAGTGCGGGAACTGTTCGGCCAAGAAGCCTGGCACGTGACCGTGGACACCAACCTGCCCGAGCGCGTGCGCAAACCCTGGGAAGGCCGCAGCCATGGGAATGGTGGCGGGGAAGGCGGTTGAAGCCGCTTGGAAACTGGTCGGCCCTTTCCCCGGACGGGCGCGGCAACTCCAGTGGGAAAAGGGGAATGGCTCGGAAAGATGGTCAGCTCCCAAACGCCTTCACTCCGAGGACGGCGAAGGGAATGGCGACCAAGATCGCAAAGCCGACGAACAGCGCCGCGTCTGCGCAGAAGTAGGTGATGGCACCAACGCGGGTTTTCCAAGGTTCCAGCCGCTGGCCACGGTTCTGCGAGAAGGTCGGCCAACGCCGCACCCGCCATCGGCCCAGCGAAACGAGGAACAACGCCGAGGCTCCGATCACAAAGCAGACCGTCCCGAACAAAGGCGCCACCACCCGGTGCCACACCCAGTTTCCCGGGTCCCAATGATGATCGAGGAATCGCATCCCGGCCGAGATCCTACAGAACCTCTCTTTCGGTGATCATCTCCCTCGGAGGCAACTCGATCCACCAAACCGGCAGATACGCATCTTCCGGCACCCCGGGTGAATCTGTCCGAAACAGGCGAATGCCGATCCGCCATGAACGGTCGAGGCTCTGGGCGGGAATCTTGAACGAGATAGATTGCCCCGGAAGCAGCTGTTTGAAGCCAAGATCGCTTCCGCTCCAGTTCGCATGGCCGTTGTCGTGCCAATGGCCGGTCCGACGCTCTTGATTGAGATAGATCGGCGGGACATCGGGTTCTCGAAAGCCGCCATAGTAAAGCGTGTTCGTGGATTTGTTTCTCAGCGAAAACTCATACGATTGCTGCCGATTGCCGTCGCGATGGAGCGCAACCTGTGTTTCCACCCATGGAGCGGCGGATTTGCCATGAGCGTCCAATTCCTTCCGTGATTTTGGTCTCACGGAGGGAGACCACGCTGTTTTGATCTGGGCGGATGCGGCATTGGTCGCAGCCGGTCTGAAAGGAATGCCGACGCGCCAGGCTCTGGCGTCATCCGGCGGCGATAGGGAAAGCGTCACGGCTTGTCGCGGGGCCAGTTGTCGAGTTTCGAGATTAACCCCGCACCAGCCCGCTGAATCGTCTTTCCACTGGTTGTTCCGAAGCGTTTGCGACGTATAGACCGGGAGGGAAACGTGGTAGCCGTCATATTCGACCGCGTCGCTTGACGAATTGGTGAGGCTAAACTCGTAAAGGAAGTTTCCGTTGGCGTTCCATCGGCTTCCGGAATGCCGCAGCTCAAGCGCGGCAGCCGATCTCGACGCCAGTGCCAAAAATCCCAAAGCAAACAGCGCACAAACGACGGGGCGAGTTCTCCAGATTGAGCGTTTCATCCGGCTGCGAAGTTGGATCTCAAATCGACTTGGAACGTAGATAACCGGGTGTAGGCCTTCAAGGGCCGTAATGGTGAAGGTGCGATGCTTTGCCGAACTTTGGATCGAAATCCACGATCGGTTCCTTGCAGGTTCACCCGATGCACCGCCTCTGTGTCTTCTGCGGCTCCAGCGTCGGAGCCGATCCCGCCTTCCTCGCCGCCGCCGAAACCGTCGGCCGCGCCTTGGCCCGCGACGGCATCGAGCTGATCTACGGCGGCGGCAACGTGGGCTTGATGGGCGTCTTGGCCGATGCGGCTCTGAAAGCCGGTGGACGCGTGACGGGCGTCATCCCGCAATTCCTCCTAGCCAAGGAACTCGGCCATCGCGGCGTCACGGACCTGCGCATCGTCGCCACTATGCACGAACGCAAGGCGCTGATGGCCGATCTCTCCGACGGCTTCCTCGCTCTGCCCGGCGGCTTCGGCACGTTGGACGAATTCTGCGAGATCCTCACCTGGGCACAGCTCGGCCTGCACACCAAGCCCTGCGGCCTGCTGAACGTGGCCGGTTTCTACGATCCCTTCCTCGCCCAGATCGACCGCGCGGTGCACGACCGCCTCGTCCGCCCCGAACACCGCAACCTCATCCTGTCGGACGACGCCGTGGACAGCCTCCTCTCCCGGATGCGGCACCAGAAACCGATCGAAACCCCGAAGTGGCTGGATCGGGAAGTGCGGTGAAGCAGCCGAGTGAGGCGAACTTTGTCTGCCCGCTGACCACGCGGAGAAAGCGGAACAAAAAAGCCCCGCTTCGATGACCCGGGGCTTATGTTTTGCGTTGCTTGCGCCTCTGTGCGGCCGGCCTCACTCCTCTCTTCCCAGCACCGTTTCCAGCGCGTCGGCGACGCCGTGGCCGCAGTGTTGGGTGGCCACGTAGCCGCCGTGGCGCAGGACCAGTTGGCGGATCATGGGAATGCCGTTGAGCGGGGTGACCAGGCGGCCGGCCACTTCGGGTTGGAGCATGGGGATGTCGTTCATGTGGTCGCCGGCCGCGAGGATGTTCGCGGGACCGATGCCCAGGCGACGTGCCAGTTCCTGGAGCGCCGTGCCTTTGTTGTAGGCCGCGTGGCTGAAGCGCACATAGACGTCGTTTCGCACCACCACCAGGCCCGGCACTTCTGCGCAGAACCCGTCGAGGTATTGGTGCACCGCTTCGGCGTCGGCGGCGGATTGGGCGATGAGGCAGAACGGGGACCAGGGATCTTCGTAGAGCGTGGCCTGGAAACGTTGCTCGACCCACTGGAAGAGCCGGGGCACCTCGGGTTTCACCCGGGCAAAGAGCTCGGCGTGATCGCGTTCACAGGCGTCGTTCCACTCCTTGAGCGCCACGTAGCGCTGGTTTTCGTGCAGGAAGATTTCCCGTTCCACCAGGACGAGGAAGTCGGGCTTCACGGAAAGCCGCGCCCTTCCCAGCGCCTCCATCAGGCTGCCCATTTCCCGGCCGGTATTGATGGCCCATTTGCCCCCCGCCGCCTGGAGCCGTGCGATCAGCCGTTCCAGCCGGGGCGGCACGGGGGGATTCTCGAACTCGGCAAAGATGGTTCCGTCGAAATCGGTGGAGAGCAGCAGCAGCGGCGACGTCATGACCGGCCGAGGCTAGACCAGATCGAGGCCCCGACAAACGGGAACTTCCCGCCAAAATAAGGTCGGTGCTTGCCAGCGCCCCCGGCCGTTTCCAAGCTCGACGCCCATGGAATCCCACGAGCTGCTGCGCGAGATCTTCCAAAAGACCAGCCCCAAGGAAATCTCCGCCGAGATGGGCCTCTCGCTTTCCCTCATCTACAAGTGGGCCGAACAGGCCGACCAATCCGGCAGCGGCGCCACCAACCCCCTCGACCGCGTCGCCCAGTTGCTGGCCGTGACCAAGAACGACCAGATCGTCCAGTGGCTCGCCGAACGGGCCGACGGGTTCTTCATGAAGAACCCCAAGAAGAAGTGGCCCCACCCCTTCTACGTCATTCCCGCCACGAACCAGATCGTGCAGGAGTTTGCCGACCTTCTTTCCGTTATCGCTACCGCTGCCGCCGACAATCACATCAGTCACAAGGAGGCCAAGTCCATCCGCGCGCGCTGGGAGGAACTGAAGTCCGTGACCGAAGGGTTTGTGCATTGTTGCGAAGAAGGCAATTTCCGGCCGATCCAAGAAGCGGTCGATGCCCACAGCTTGGCCGAACGCCCGGAATCGAAGTCGGCCTGAAGCAGGCTCTCCGCTTCTCCTCCACCTCCACACCTAGGACAAGTCCCGGCAGGCCGAGGGACAACCCGTCGCTGATTCGCCTATCTTTTGGACGCATCAGTTTCATTTCTGGACTGCGTGTCGCTCAATGAGGCAAAAAAATCCTCGCCAGCGACGTAGCAACTTGTGTTACGGTCTTTTCACACAAATGAGAAAGCCTGTCTCTCCTTTGTCACTACTGCTAGCGGTAGATTCGACATTGCAGTCCGCCCGCTCCCGCCGCGCTCAAGCCGGTCGAGTGGCGGAGGCGCAACGTCCTTTGGGGTCCGCTGGTTCGGTGAACCAGCCTGGGGAAACCAACGCAATGACGCCGGAATCCGCCTCCGGCTCAGGGTCTGATACTCAGCTTTTCACACGCTGAGTCCGCATGCTGTTTTGGCGCGTTTCGTGACCGTTAACGCCACGGAACCAGCTTTTGCTGCGCCCGTGCGGAGCACCTGCTCGACGTGATCCAGATTGGCTGCCAGTTCCGCCCGCTTGGCCCGGGCCGGAGCAAAATAGTTCCAGTAGTGCTCGAAGAAGGTCTTCTTCAGGTCTCCGTAGCCAAATCCGCCCGCGCGTAGCTTCTCCTCCGTCTCGCTCGCCACGTTGGCCGGAGCGATCAGCTTCAAAAGCTGGATGATGACGTTCTTGTCTGCGTCCGGTTTGGGCTCGGCCGGGGTGCGGCTGTCCATGACGATGGACATGACCTTCTTCCGCAGCGCCTTTTCTTCGCCGAAGATCTCCAAGGTGTTGCCGTAGCTCTTCGACATCTTCTGCCCGTCCGTTCCGGGCACGACAGCGACGGTCTCTTGGATACGCGGTTCCGGCAGAACAAACGTCTGGCCGTAGGCTTGGTTGAACTTCTGCGCCATGTCCCGAGTCATTTCCAGGTGCTGCTTCTGGTCCTTGCCGACGGGAACCACGTTCGCGTCGAAGGTCAGAATGTCCGCCGCCATCAGCACGGGATAGGCGAAGAGCCCGTGGTTCACCTTGTCCAGATCACCCGAGGCCAGTTTCTCCTTCTTGTCCTTGTAGCTGTGGGCGCGCTCCAGCAGGCCCATCGGGGTAACGGTGCTCAGCAGCCAGGCAATCTCCGTGACTTGGGGCACATCCGACTGCCGCCAGAAGACCGCCTTGGCCGGGTCCAAGCCACACGCCAGGAAATCGAGGGCGACATCCAATGTGTATTGGCGACGGAGCTTGGGGTCCGCCAGCGAGGTCATCGAATGGTAGTCGGCGATGAAATAGAAGGCCTCGCCCTGCTCCTGCAGTTCGATGGCCGGGAGCATCGCACCAAAGTAGTTGCCGAGGTGCAGCGCGCCCGAAGGCTGGATGCCGGTCAAAATTCGCATGGGCGGGAAAATAGGCGGGGGCTTCCGAAGGCGGAAAGCGGGAACTTCTCGATCCGCATCATCGACCGAAAGAGAACCGGGGAGAAACCCAGTGGGCTTCTCCCCGGCGCAGCGACGGCGGCGAAACGGGAAAAGGACTCAGTTCCGGCGGCGGCGCAGCGCGGCCACGAGCGCCGCTCCTCCGACCAGCGCCAAGCCGGTCGTGCCGGGCTCGGGCACGACGGCCAAGGTGCCGTTGCCGGAATTGAACTGATACACGACCCCGTTCTCCGACTTCGACCAGAGGCCGCCGCCGTCGTTCGAGAAGCCGTCCACGGCGAAGGTTCCGCCGAAGGTCTGGGCGGTGACGGTGGCGATGCTCCAGCTGTCGCCCACGGTCGTTCCCGCGTCGGCGAGGTCGAAGCTGAACGTGCCGTCGAACACGGCCGTTCCGCCGCCGGAAACACTGTTATTCACGCCGTTGGCCCCGATGTCGAAGGTCAGGCCGCCGGTGGCCGCAAGGGTGAACTGGCTCAGCGCCGTCGTGGTGATGATGTCGCCCGTGAAGGTGTTCATCCCCGAGAAGGTCAGGATGCGGCCGACTCCGTCGGAGGCCAGCACCGTGATGTCGGACGAACCGCTGATGACGGCGCTGATGTCGGTGGGGCCCTGCTTGGAGTGGATCACGGAATCGGCCGTGACGCTGATGTTGCCCGCGAGGCGGAAGATGTCGCCCGCACCGTTCAGGTGGTCGATCATGCCACCGGCCAGGACCAGGTTGTTGACCGTGATCACGCCGGCGGTGCCGGTGCCCTTGTAGGTCAGGCCAGTGCCGCTGTGCGCGGTGTCGTTGACGATGAGGGAGTCGCCCGCGAAGACATAGCTGTTGCCGTCGGCCGGGGTGCGGAGGCGGAAGTTGCCGGTCTGGTAGTCATTGCCCGCGGTCGGAGCCGCGCCGCCCACCCAGTTCAGGCCCGAGGCAAACGAGGAAGCGCCGAAGCCGTCGCTGGCTCCTAGGGAAATGGTAGCTGCGGAAGCGCTCGAAGCACCGAGGGCGGCGAGGCCGAGGATCGCGCCCAGCGCGAAACGGCGACCGGAAACGGGACGGGAATGCGGGAATGTCGTTTTCATGGGTTATTTTGAGGCGGTTTGGGAACCCCGGCGGGGTCCAAAACCGTCCAGTTCTACTCCATCCCGGGCCGCCACCGTCCATCACCCGGCCGGGTGAAACGGCCAGGGAAAGCGGCAGAACCACGATGCCCGCCCGGCAGCGGACAAAGCTCCGGCGCACATTCGGTCTGTCCGCGCGGGTTGATAGGCTCTTGGCTTTGACCTTGTTCCATGACTGACTCCGGACATGACCGTCGCCCTAGCCCACACCGGCCTTGCCGAGCTTGAGCAGCGGCTCGTTGGCTGGGGCGCGAAGCCCTCGCACGCCGGGCGGCTGCTGCGGGCGTTCCATGCCGGGGGCGGAGAGTTCGATTCCACAGAGCTCGGTTTGCCCCGGGGATTGCTGGACCGCCTGAGTGCGGAACTTCCCCCGGCCGCGACGAATCTCGCCACGCGCCAGGTTTCCGCCGACGGCACCCGCAAGCTTCTGCTCCGGCTCCACGATGGTCGCACGGTCGAATCGGTGCTCATGTCGGACTACCGGGCCGACCGCGCTGCCGGCTGCATCTCGTCGCAGGTCGGCTGTGCGATGGGCTGTGACTTCTGCGCCACGACCAAGACCGGTTTCGAGCGCAACCTCTCCACTGCGGAAATGGTCGAGCAATTCCTCGCCCTGCGCCGCGAAGCGCTGGACACCGGGCGCCGCCTGCAAACGCTCGTCTTCATGGGCATGGGCGAACCGTTGCTCAACCTCGACAACGTGCTCACGGCCGTGGAGCGGCTGGCCGACAACCGCCTCGGCGCGCTCGGCTGGCGGCAGATCACCGTCTCCACCGTCGGCATCGTGCCGGGAATCGAAGCGCTGACCGCGACGCGGCCTTCCTTCAACCTCGCCGTTTCCCTCCACGCTCCCGACGACGCTACCCGCGCCCGCCTGTTGCCGATGGGTCGGCGCTTTCCCATCGCCGACATCCTCGCCGCCGCCGACCGGTTCCAGGCCGTGCGCGGTCGGCCGGTCACGATCCAGTATTGCCTGCTCGACGGCGTGAACGATTCGCTAGAACAGGCTCACGCCTTGGCCGATCTCCTCGGTTCCCGGCGAATGCACGTGAACCTTCTCCGCTACAATCCCACCGGCCCCAGTCTCAAAGGTGTCGCGTATCTCCCCAGTCCGCTGGCCACCGCCGATGCGTTCGTGGCCCTACTGCGGGAGCGCGGTGTCGTAGCCCACTTTCGCCGTTCGCGCGGCGGCGACATCGACGCGGCCTGCGGCCAGTTGCGCCGCCGTGCCTTGGCCGCGACCGTGGCCGAAGCATGAGTGCCGAACCCGCAGCGAAGCCCGCCGAATCGCCTGCCCCCGATCCGCTGGTCGCGGCCTTCCTGCGGCATCTCGCCGTGGATCGCGGATTGTCCGAGAACACTTACGTCAACTACGCCCACGCCCTGGCCGAGTTTTCAGTCTGGCACCGCAAGGAACGGGACAGTGAACCGGTGTGGAGCGAACTGCTCCGGGAGGATTTCCGCAGCTACCTGCGCTACCTCAGTCGGAAACAACGGAGCCGCGCCACCATCCAGCTCCACTTCTCCGCGCTCCGCACCTTCTACCGCTTCCTCGTGCGCGAAGGGCACGTCGCCGTTTCGCCCGTGCGGAATCTGGTTCTCCCAAAACTGACGCGCCGTCTCCCCGAGTTCCTGACCGAGCCGCAGATGCTGGCCCTGTTGGCAGCGCCGTTGCAGCGCTTGAAGCAGGAACCGGAAAACGAAACGCCCGAAGCCTCCGTTCGCCGACGGTTCGAAGCCCGCCGCGACGCCGCGCTTCTGGAAGTCATCTACTCCTGCGGTCTGCGCATCAGCGAGGTCTGCAA
Organism: uncultured Verrucomicrobiales bacterium; assembly: GCA_946480965.1. The sequence goes on from CAMLMI010000051.1 coordinate 9,013, forward strand.
ACTGAAGTGGGAAGCGATCTCGCTACACGAAGAGCACGTGCGTGTCTTGGGCAAGGGCCGGAAAGAACGTCTCGTGCCCATCGGCCTGCCCGCCTTGCGCGCCCTGCGGGATTTGGAGCGTGAGTCCGGCGCGACCCGGGAGCCCACGGACTTCGTTTTCCGCCAGTCCGCCGAGTCCGCGGAACCGGTGATGCCCGGCCAGGTGCAGCGCCGTTTGAAGGACTACCTAGAGGCGGCCGGATTGGACCGGAGCCTGACCCCGCACAAGATCCGCCACAGCTTTGCCACCCATCTGCTGAACCACGGCGCGGACCTGCGCAGCGTGCAGGAGCTCCTCGGCCACGCCCACCTCGCCACCACCCAGATCTACACCCACGTCACCACCGAACGCCTGAAACAGGCCTACGACGCAGCGCATCCGAGGGCGTAGCGCGACGGCGGGGAACTTTTTGTTGGCTCCGGGAACGCGTCCCGTATCGTCGCGCGCAGAGAATCACGACCGTCCATCGAGACTATGGCTTCCCCGCGTTCCGCTCCGCTCAAGCAGTTCCTGCTCCTCGCCACGCTGCTGGCGGTCGTCCTCGGCTTCATCTGCCGGGAAGGCTTCCAGGAAAACATCGCGCACTTCTCGAACGATGGCCGCCTCGGCATCCAGATGACCGAGGCCTTCGAACTGCCGGACTCCCTCCAGGGAACCTATCTGAAATACTGGTGGCTGGGGCACTACGGCGGCGAGGGCACGCCATCGGCCAACCTGATCCTCCGCAGCCTGCTCGGCCCGATCGGCTTCTCCAAACACCTCGTTCCTCTGTCCATGGCCTTCCTCGGGATCTGTGCCTGGGTGCTTTTCCGGAGCCAGAAGATGCTGCCGGGCGCCGCGATCGTCGCGGCCCTGGCCATGACGCTGAACTCGAACCTGTTCTCCAACGCCTGTTGGGGACTCGGCACCCGTGCGATGACCGTGGGGTTCTTCTTCCTCGCCATTGCCGCGCTGAGCGACTGGTCGGGCAAACGCGGCTGGCTCCGCGTGGTCCTCGGCGGCTTCGCCACCGGCATGGCCGTGATGGAGGGCGCGGACAACGGCGTCTTCCTCAGCCTGTATGTCGCCGCGTTTGTGGTCTTCAAGGCGCTGACCGAAGGTGGAACCAAGGTCGGAGCCCTGGTCGGCGGAGCCAGCCGCTTGGCCGTGGTGGTCGTCTGCGCGGTGGCCATCGCGATGCAGTCGATGATCACCCTGTTCAGCGTGGCGGTGAAACCGAAGCTGGACACCACCGGCCCGGTCCGCAGCGAGGCTGAAAAGTGGGAAGAAGCCACCAACTGGAGCCTGCCGCCCATCGAAACCCTTCGTGTGATCATTCCTGGCCTCTACGGCTACCGTTTGGATTCTCCCGACGGCGGTCAGTATCGCGGCGAAGTCGGCCGCACCTTGGGCTGGGAACAACATCTCCAAGGCCTGCCTCGACACTCGGGCGCGGGCGAATACGCGGGCGTCTTTGTCGTCCTGATGGCCGGGTTCGCCACGGTCGTTTCGTTCCGCCGCAAGAATCCGATCTTCAGCCGGAGCGAGGCGCTGATGGTCCGCTTCTGGGCGGGAGCGGCGCTGGTCTCGGTCCTGTTGGCCTGGGGCCGCTACGCACCGTTCTACCAGCTCATCTATCACCTGCCGTATTTCAACACGATCCGCCTTCCGATCAAACTGATGCACCCGTTCCACGCCTGCCTCGGCATCCTCTGCGCCTACGGCCTCACGGCGTTGGCCCGGAGTTACATGGCGGCCCCGGTCGCCTCGGCTTCGGGAGTGATGGAGCGCTTCAAGGAATGGCTCAGGACCGCCACGACGCAGGACCGTTGGATCGTCCGGTCCGTCATCGGTGGCGCGGTGGTCTTTGCGCTGGGTTGGGTGCTCTTCAGCCAAGCGGCCTTCAACTCCGTGAAGAGCGACAAGACCCTCGAAATCGCCTCCGCTATGGTCGGCCAAGGCGCAGAGCCGGCCCGCGCCCGCTCCGAGGCTCCCGCCTACGTGAACGGCAACGCTTCGCTGAAAGAAGACATTCAGCAGACAGCCAATTTTGCGATCCGCGAGGTGGCGATTGCCACGGTCGTCTTTGCGGCGAGCGGTGCCTTGCTGCTGTTCGGGCTGAGTGGCTGGTGTGGCGGAGCGCGGCAGAAGTGGTTTTGGATCGCGGCCGGATCACTGGTGGTCCTCGATCTGGCCCGCGCCAACCAACCCTGGCTCCACTACTACGACTACAAGGTCAAATACCAGAGCAACGGCCTGTTCGACCTGTTGAAGAAGGAGCCCTGGGAACGCCGCGTCCAGTATCCGCGCCTCCGTCTGGATGGCAGCCAAGCGTTCCAGATTCTCGGCAACATCTACCAGCAGGAGTGGCTTCAGGAGCAGTTCCCCTACTACCGCATCCAGTCGCTCGACATCACCCAAGACCCGCGTCCAGCCGCCGACAAGGTCGCCTTCATGGGCGCGCTGGGCGGGGCGAAGGCGGCGAGGTTGTGGCAGTTGACGAACACCCGCTTCCTCCTCGGCCTGTCTGATCCGCAATTCGCCGGATCGTTGAACGAGGTCTTCGATCCAACGCAGAAGCGCTTCCGCGTCCACACGCCGTTCACCATTTCGCAGGATTCCAAGACAGGAGCCTTCCTTGTCGAGACCAACACCGCCGGGCCGTTCGCGTTGGTCGAGTTCACCGGAGCTCTGCCCCGTGCCAGCCTCCACCCACGCTGGCAGGTCATCACCAACGCTTCGGAAGCGCTCGCGAAGATCGCCGATCCGGCATTTGACCCGCTCAAGGAAGTCGTCCTGTCCGATCCGCCGTCCGCCCAGCCTTCGCCCGATGCCACTCCGGGCTCGGTCGTGATCGAGTCCTATTCCTCGCGCATCGTGCGGATGAAGACCGAAGCCGCCACGCCTTCGGTGCTGCTCTTCATTGAGCATCTCGAACCCGCATGGAAAGCCTACGTCGATGGCCAGCCGGTGCCCACGCTTCGCGCCAATTACCTCGTGCGCGGCGTCGAGCTTCCGGCCGGTGGACACACGGTCGAGTTCCGGCTGGAGTCCGACAACAAGGGCATCTACCTCACCGTCGGTTCCCAGATTCTCGCCGTGCTCCTGATCGGCGTGGTGCTCGTCACCGGCCGCAAGGAAGAGGAGCCGTCCGCGCCATGAGCCACCAGGACACCTACTACCGGCAGAACGAAGCCTACGCCGAATTCCTCGCAGGCTGGGACGAAGGCTTCTACGCGAAATACACGGACTCGCTGAAACCCTCGCGTCCCGGCGCGCGCGTCCTCGACATCGGCTGCGGCGTCGGCCAAGTGGTGGACCGCTTGACCAAGGCCGGCTTCGAGGCCCACGGCGTCGATGTCTCCGAGCCGAACATCGCCAAAGCCCGCCAGCATTCCGACCGCTGCCAGCTCTACGACGGACGCCGCCTGCCTTTTGCTGACGGCCACTTCGCCAGCGTCGGCGCGCTGAACGTGCTGGAGCATGTGGACGAACCCGAGGCCTTCATCGCCGAGCTGGTCCGCGTGGTGGAACCCGGCGGCAAGATCACCCTCTCCAGCCCGAACTTTCTCCGCGCGCTCGGCTTCCGCGACTACCACCCGTCCATGCGCGGCGTGGGTAACAAGTGGCGCAACTGGCGTCGGCTCCGCGCCAAGGCCGCGCTCATGCGCTCCGCGCCGGAGCAGGTGCGCTTTGACCGCATGACGCCCATCGTCCGCCAGCCCTTCCAACCGGACGACGACGCGATCATCGCGACCAATCCGCTGGAGATGCGCTTCTTCCTGGAGCGGATCGGCTGCGTGGTGGAATCCGTCTCCTGCTGCGACCGCTACGTGGCCAAGCCGGTGGACTTCTTGCTGAACCTCGGCCCCTGGCGCTTCGTCATGTTCAACGCCTTCCTCGTGGCGCGGAAGCGGGTTTAGGTCCGCTTGCCGGAGCGCGGAGCATCGCTCCGCCGGGACGCGCTCAGTCTGGAGCCAAACAAGAAGTCTTGGGGTTCGGATCGTCGAAAGAAGAGAGCGCCCGTCCAGCGGTCGGCGGAGCGATGCTCCGCGCTCCAACCGGGGTGTTTCGCGCCTCAGCTCAATCCCAGCCACTTCGACACTGCTGTCATCCCCAGCACCCACGCGGGGAATCCAAGCAGAAAGGCGATCCAGCACCAGACCCGCGCCCGGCGCGATGCCCGCCAAGCGCCTTCGATGTCGCCCTTCCGCGCCAGCGGTCCCACGCGTTGCGAGTAGTAGATCGCCACCATCCCCAGCGGCAGACAGCCGACCAACGTCAGCACCACCGCCGCAATGGCGTGGTTCGGAATCTCCAGCTCCGCGTCCCGGAATGATTGGGTGGGAAGAGCCGGCGGAACCTGAACGGATGGAACGGGCGGCGGTAGCGGCGCCGGAGCGGCGTAAACTTCGGGGAAATCACGCAACGTCCTCCACGCTTCGTCGCCCGCCAGGCAGACCGGCGAAGCGGAGCCGATCCTTCGATCCCGCCGCCATTCCTGCAGCGTCTCCAGCGTGAGAGGGCCGTAGCGCCGCTGGTCGGGGCCGATCACGCAATACCACGTCTCGGCACCGTCGCCGTTCATGCGGCCAGCTCCTGGAGCTTCCGCTGCGCCGCGCCCGAATCGATCGTCGCCTCTGCCAGCGTCCAGCCCTCCGTCAGCGACTTGGCCCGGTCCGCCACGAAGAGCGCGGCCGCCGCGTTCAACAGAACGGCGTCGCGTCGCGGTCCGCGGTCTTCGCCGCGTAGCAGCTGGCGGATGATCTCGGCGTTCGCCTGTTTGTCGCCGCCGCGCAGGTCGGCCAGCGTGGCTTTGCGGATCGGCAGATGGGCCGGGTCGAGCTCCGACACGTGGAATGCGCGGTCCTGGTGAAACTCTGCGATGCGGCTAGGCCCCAACGTGGACAGCTCGTCCAGCGCCCGCGCCGTGCCGCCTTCCAAGACCGCGCCGCTCACCACCATGGCGCGCCGCAGCCCCAGCGTCTGGAGCACGCGCGCCAGCGGTTCGCACAGCTCCGGCCGCGACACTCCCAGCAATTGCACCGTGGGCCGGGCAGGATTCAGCAGAGGCCCGAGGAAGTTGAAGATCGTCCGTTGCCCGCGCTCCGCGCAGAGCTTCCGCGCAGGGGCGATGTGCTTGAAGGCGGGATGGAACTTCGGCGCGAAGAAGAAGGCGAACCCGTGCCGTTCCAGCGCCGCCGCCGTCTCGTCCGGGGAGAGATCGATGCGGATGCCGAGCGCCTCCAGCACATCCGCGCTGCCGGACTGCGAGGTGATGGCGCGGTTGCCGTGCTTGGCCACGACCACGCCCGCCGCCGCCGCGACGATGGCCACGGTGGTGGAGATGTTGAAGGTGTTGAGCTGGTCGCCGCCGGTGCCGCAGACATCGAGGATGTCGCGCTGGCGCAGCGCGGCGGAGAGCGGCGGCGCGATGGAAACGGCGCGCAGCTCCCGGGCGAAGCCGGCGATCTCCTCCGCCGTCTCGCCCTTGCGGGACAGCGCGGCCAGGAAGTCCGCCTTGGCCTCGACGGCCACGGACTCGTCGGTCAACGCGCGGACGGCATGGGGGATCTGCTCCGCGCCGAGCGGCGTGGAGGCGGCGAGCTGCTGGGTCAATTCGGCGAGCACGAGACGAAAATAGAAGCAGCCTCACCGCTCGACAACGAAGCATTCGTCCGTTCCGAACCGTTGGGATGCTGGGGTTTTGGAATTGGCGGGCGCTCCACCGTTGTCCTTCTTGTCCATGCCCACCGAATAGACCACATACCCGCTTTCATTGGGTTTGTAGCGCATCGGCAAGCCGTCGAATGGATCCGATGGGATCTCCTTCAGATACTCGGGAACGAGCGCGGCCAAATCGCTGGGAACCCTTCCATTGGCTTTGCGGAACCGTTCGACGGCCACGGCCGTCAGCGAGGCACGGGAGGCGGCGCAAAGCAGCGCATTGCGATCTGACAGCGCATTGACGGATGGCAGCAACTTGGCAAGGAACGCCGAACGCGTATGGCCAATCTCGCTCTGCAATTTGGCGATTTCCTCGAAGCGCCCGGTTCCGCCGACAGTTTCAATCTCAATCGCAGCCCCCATCTTCTCGAGGAAAAATCGCCGGTTTTCCAGGATCTCCCCGGTGACTCTCATCCAAATCCCATCCGCCGATGAGTTCCGCCGCCCGCCCTCACCCGGAATGGGAGTAGCCCTCGCATAGCTGTCGAGCAGCGACAGCCCGAGACCACGTTCGGCCAGAAGCATCGTCTTTGTGAGCGCCGGATCGTCTGTCGGCTCCAGAAGCTTCTGCAGTTCGAGCAACTGCCCTTGCGAAATACCGTTCAGCACCACGATACCGGGAAGCAGAGTGCAGACGCGCCCGTCTATCCCGATTCGAATCGATTGGGAAAGCCGATCAGGATCGTCCCGAAGCAGACGGCCCAGGCGAAGCAAATCCATCGCTGAATCGGCCGCCTGACGACCGTCCCCCATTTCGATCCATCGACGACAATCGAGGTCGAACAGCTTCGCCTCCGCTTGTAGAGGGGTGAGATGAAACAAGGAAGAAAGATGTCCCTCTTCGAAACGCACGGGAAACCGCGCGCTGGATCTCCGCAAAGCGCCACGAACCGCTTCCAAGTGTAAGGCATGCTGATCTAGGAAGCGGCTCACCCGCTCCAAAAGCTCGGCGGCGGGAATGGGCTTGGGTGGTTCACCTCTACCGCTTCCGGGCACGTAGCGGCTATATTGTTCCGAGGTGGCGGACCTCTGCGGCTTGCCCAGCGATTCCAGTTCATCCGGTATTTCGATGACTTTTGCTCTCGGCATAGCCCTGCGCTTTTCTCCAACTGCTTTCCAATACTCCGGATCCTCTTCCTCCCACAGATCCATCAACGGAATCGCCGCGTTCTCTTCATCCGGGATCGGGGCGTAGTAGGTGGCGGCCAGTTCGGCGAGGGTCCAAGGCTCGCCGTTCGCGCGGGCCTTGGCTTCTAGGCGTTTGATTTCGCGGTGCGTCCGGATGCGGAAGGAGATGTGCCAGACGAGCAGCACGACGAGGATCGCGGCGAAGGCCTTCAGCAGGAACCGGAAAACGCGGCGGCGCGGCGGCTGGGGCAAGGACGGGGGCTTAGCGGTCACGCGCAGGGGTTAGCGGGGCGGCACCGATGCGTCAATCTTCGGCCTGCGAATCGCCAAGGCAGACTTGTGGGACGTCGCCCTCTCCAAGATCGCTGCGGAAGAAAACCGTGGCCGCGAACGTGGTGCTCCCACCAGGAATTGAACCTGGATCAGACGTTTAGGAAACGCCTGCTCTATCCATTTGAGCTATGGGAGCGCACCGGGCCGCCGAGTTTCTTGAGGCCCGGGCGAAAGCCAAGCGTGGAAAATCACTACGGGCTGGCGAAACCCATCGGCAAGCCCTTTCACGGGGCGGCTTGACGCGACCGGTTCCGGGAAGAACAAACACCGCCATGCGTTTTCCCTCGGACCCGCTTCTGTCGCGCCGCGACGCGCTCGCGCTGCTCGGCCAGGGCGGCGTGTGCGCGTTGCTCGCGTCCGTGGGGTGCTCGTCCATTCCCCGATCCCGTTCATTCCGGCTCTCGGCCGAGGATGACCGTTTCCTGGAGGAGCTGGAGCGCACCGCCACGACCTTCTTCCTCGAAGCCGCCCATCCGGTGACGGGCCAGGTGCTCGACCGCAAGCTTGCCGATGGCCAGCGCGAAACCCGCACCGTGGCCAGCATCGCCGCCACCGGCTTCGGCCTGTCCGTGCTCTGCCTCGCGCACGAACGCGGCCATGCTTCCCGCGCGGAGATCCGCGAACAGATCGTCCGCACGCTGCGCTGGCTGCACGATCGGCAACCGCATGTGCGCGGCTTTTTCTACCATTTCTTCCACCACGAAACCGGCGAACGGGTGTGGAACTGCGAGCTCTCCTCGGTGGACAGCGCCCTGCTCTTCTGCGGCGCGCTCCATGCGCGCGCGTGTTTCGCCGACGACGCGGAGATTGTCCGTTTGGCCACCGGAATCTTTGACCGGGCGGAATGGCCTTGGTTCCTCGACGGTCAGGCGACGCTCTCGATGGGCTGGAAGCCGGAAAGCGGCTTCCTCGCCAGCCGTTGGGACCACTACTGCGAGCTGATGCTCATCTACCTGCTCGGGCTCGGTTCGGAGACGCATCCGCTGCCGCCCGAGACATGGCGCGCCTGGAGCCGGCCCGTGCGGGAATTCGACGGCGAACGCTTCGTCTGGTCGCCCGCGCCGCTCTTCGTCCACCAGTTCTCCCACGCATGGTTCGACTTCCGGAACCGCCGGGACGCCGGAGTCGATTGGTTCCGCAATTCCGCCGTGGCCACCCGGGCGCATCTCCATTGGTGCCTGCAACAGCGCGGCCGTTTTCCCCAATGGTCGGAGGATCTCTGGGGCGTGACGTCGAGCGACTCGGCGCGCGGCTACGTGGCTTGGGGCGGCGACGGTTCGGAAAGCCAACTGGACGGCACGATCGTCCCCTGTGCCTCTGCCGGTTCCCTGCCCTTTCTCGCGCAGGAATGCCTCCGCACCCTGCGTCATCAGCGCGAGGTCCACGGCGGCCAGATCTGGAAACGCTACGGCTTTGTGGACGCCTGGAATCCGCACAACGGCTGGGTGAACCCCGACGTGATCGGCATCGATGTCGGCATCACCGCGCTGATGGCGGCGAATCTCCGCGACTGCTTCGTCTGGCGGACGATGGGCCGCGATCCCGTCGTGCAACGCGGTCTGTCGAGGGCGGGATTCGGCGGCTGAAAGCGGGCCAACCGAACTCGGGGCCGTAGCCATTCAATGCAGCGGCTGTCCGCCTGCGGATCAGGGCAAATGCCGGAGCACCGTTTCGACCGCGAGACCGTTGAGTCCGGCGGAGTCTTGGAGAAGTTGGAAGCGCTCGCTCCTTGGCCGCCAGACCGGGACGTTGGTCGGGCCCCAGAGGACGGCTCCGGGCAGACCGAGCGCGGCGGCGAGGTGGCTGAGGCCGGAGTCGTGGCCGAGGAAGAATCGTGCGTGGGAGAGAGCTTCGGCGACCTCAGCCAATGGCCGGTTCACCAGCACTTGGCAACGGTCCTTGGGAATGAGGGCGGTGACGGCGGCCAGACGGGCGTGATCCGCTTCTCCGCCGATCACGAGGAAGTCGTCGGGGCGTTCGG
>CAMLMI010000052.1 GCA_946480965.1 uncultured Verrucomicrobiales bacterium
TGATCTCACCCAAAAAGCGTCCGAGACGCTCTCGATCCGACCGCACCAAGTCGATGTTGTTGGTTTCCTCCGTTCCTTTTGGATGGACTGGCTGCGACCAGAGCTGTTCACGTCGCGACAAGAGGTCGTTTAAGGTCTGATCTGCCGTGGCGTTCTTGCCCATTTGGGCGAAAAGGAACCACGCAGCGATTCCCATTAATATCAGGGAAGCAGCCCCAACGGCGACGAATCCCACATTCCGCTTGATCCACTCCATATCAGAACTTCAGGGGACGCTTCAGTTTAAGGGTCATGTTCAAGCCAATGGTGGTCTGGGCATCATCCACCTGTTCGACTCCACCATTGAGGGTCGCGCCCTCCCCGAATATGGGGCTGGCCACGAAGGCTGCTTGCAAGCTGTAGGCCAAGTCGGAGTTGGCCGTCGGTGACTTGCGATTGAGATTGACCGAGCGAATTACGCAAACAATCCGAGAGAGGCTATTGGTGGATTCAACTTCGGCAACGGGAGATGCCTCAACCGGAGCCGCCTCCGCCTCTGGCATTCTATAACCACCACGACCTGAACGGCTTCTATAGAAGGTGGGATCCACGCCACCGAAAGCCGTTCCGCCCCCAGCACCTGCCATGTCCCCACCCGCTCCCGGACTATAGCCCGGAACCTCCGGGCTGAACCTCTCCACCCAGACACCAGCGTCCACGGAGAGCTTTTCCTTGGCCTGCTGCTCAACCGAAAGGAGAATGCGGTTGAGTTCGTTCAAAATCAGAGCCCAATAAGCACGATCATCCACCAGTTGGCCCAGTTCATCGATGCTCTTTTTGATCCGCTCCACCTCGCTGGTCGCCGTCGCAAGCTCCTGCGCCTTGGCATCAAGCTCATCCACCACCGGTTGGACTTGGGCAATCTTTGCGGCCTTGATCGATTCGCGGCGCTGGTAAAAGAGACCGATGGCAAAAACCACCAGCACCAGCGACAGGATGGAGGCTATGAAATAGGGCTTCTTCTGGCCGAACTCCTGTCGCTGCAGAGAGGTTTTCGGCATCAGGTTCAACTCCACGGGGCAATGCGCCAAGCTGCGCAGCCCCAACCCGACCACCTCACCGAAAGAATGCGCGACCGAAGAAAGCTCCTCAAGATTGACTCCAGGGGCAAACTCCGCCGCTTTGAACGGATTGAAGTATTCCACCGGAAGATTCAACTTTTCTGCGAAGAACTCCTGCGTGTAGGTCATCACCGTCCCCCCACCAGAAAGAAACAACGCCTGCGGAGCCGAACCTCCCTGCTGCGCGCGATAAAACTGGATCGTCTGATTGACCTGGATGTGGAGTCGGGTGAGAACCTGCCGGGCAATCTTGGAAACCGCCGCCAGTTTGGGATCTTCGGGCTCTTCGTAGGCACCGCCCAGGCTCACGAAACCGCCTTCGATCTTGATCCTCTCGGCCTCGGCAAAGGGAATCTTCGCCTCGTTGGCAAATTCCTGTGTAATCGTGTTCGCGCCGATGCTGATTCCCCGGGCAAACACCTTGCCCTTTTCGAAGAAAAGTAGGTTGCTCGTCTTGGCACCGATGTCCAACAGCATCGTGCAGCCTTCAGGATCGCCGTAGTTGTAACGGAAAGCGTTGCACAGGGCTGCCGGCGAAACATCGACCAGCTCAACCCTCACTCCCGCCAGTTCCGCCGTCTTGAACAGACCTTCGACGATTTCGGTTTTGATGGCGACAAGCAGCACTTCCAGCTCGCCGGAAGCCGAGGTTCCGAGGATCTGGTAGTCCCAGACAACCTCCTCCAGCGGAAACGGCACATTCTGCTGAGCCTCGTAGGTGACGATCTGCGACACCTTCGACGAATCAACCGGAGGCAGTTTGATGAACTTTGAAAAAACGTGGAAACCGGGAGCGCAAACGCTGACTTGCTTGGACCCGAAAGCGGGCAGCAGTTCCTGCAGTGCCCTCAGCACGGCGGCTTCGCGGGTGGACTCTTGGGCCCCTTCAGCCCCCAGAGGTTTGATGGCGAATTGCTTGAGCCGGAGGCCGCCCGCTTCGTTCGGCTCAAATTCCGCGATCTTCAGCGTGCCGGCGCCAAAGTCCACGGATAGGAATGATTTTGCGCTCATCCGATGTTAGGGCTGCTTTACGTCGTCTCGCTGACGCTGTCACAACACGGTTGCGAGTCACGTTCCGAGGAAGTCCGGGTTGGGTTACAGAAATCCACCGGAGGGGTCAATGGAAAACCCGATCCGGCGGGTTTGTTTAACGCTCTTCGCCACCATGATCCGCCGTCATCAACACGCGCCCACTCAGATCCGGGGGCGGAAATACTCGATCGTCCTGGCGATGCCCTCGGAGAGCGGCACCACCGGCTCCCAGTCCAGAATCTTCTTCGCACGCGTGATGTCAGGCCTGCGTTGCTTGGGGTCGTCCTGCGGCAGGGGCTTGTAAACCAGCTTGGACTTCGCCCCGGTCGCCTTGATGATCTCCTTGGCGAACTCGGCCACGGTCATTTCGTGGGGATTGCCGATGTTCACCGGCAGCGAGCAGTCGCTCATCATCAACCGGTAGATGCCCTCGATGAGATCGCTCACGTAGCAGAAGCTCCGCGTCTGTTGCCCCTTGCCGAAGATCGTCAACGGTTCCCCGCGCAGCGCCTGTCCCACGAACGCCGGAACCACGCGTCCGTCGTTGAGCCTCATGCGCGGGCCATAGGTATTGAAGATCCGGACGATGCGCGTCTCGATCTTGTGCTGCCGGTGGTAGGCCATCGTGATCGCCTCCGCAAAACGCTTGGACTCGTCGTAGCAGCCGCGCGGTCCGATCGTGTTCACGTTGCCCCAATACTCCTCGGTTTGGGGATGCACCAGAGGATCGCCGTATATCTCGCTCGTGCTGGTCAGAAGAAATCTAGCCCCCTTTTCACGAGCCAAGCCCAAGGCCTTGTGGGTTCCGAGCGAACCCACCTTCAGGGTCTGGATCGGGATTTCCAGATAGTCGATCGGACTGGCCGGAGACGCAAAATGCCAGATGTAGTCCACGGGACCGTCCAAGAAGAGAAACTCCGTCACATCCTGCTGGATGAAGCGCAGGTCAGTGTTGCCGGCCAAATGGTCCAGATTGGAGATGGAGCCGGTGATCAGATTGTCGATCACCACCACCTTGTGGCTCTTGGAGAGAAGGAGATCGACCAAGTGGGACCCGAGGAAACCGGCACCTCCGGTAACGACGGACACGGGTTTGGTTTTTTTGACGGATTTCTTCGCTTTAGCCATACGCTGAATTGGTCTCGGAAGCCAAAATCACCGCCCAGCGGTCACTTGGCCCCCTTCTGGAACAGAACTACCGGCACGGTGAGCCAAAGGATCTTCAAGTCCAACCAGATCGACCAGTTGTCTATGTAGTCAAGATCCAGCCGGACCCACTCGTTGAAGTCCTGCATGTTGCTGCGACCGCTGATTTGCCACAGGCAGGTCAGCCCGGGCTTCACACTCAACCGTCGCCGATGCGCGATGTCGTCGAAACGCTTCACCTCGTCCACGGGCAGCGGTCGCGGACCGACAAGGCTCATCTCGCCCTTGAGCACGTTCAACAGCTGGGGAAACTCGTCGAGGCTGGTCTTCCGCAGGAAGCGCCCGATTTTGGTCACCCGAGGATCGTTGGTGATCTTGAACACGGGGCCGCTCATCTCGTTCAAAGCGGCAAGCTCCTGCTTCAACTGCTCGGCGTTCGTCACCATCGAGCGGAACTTATACATGGTGAACGGCCGACCATTGAGCCCGCTCCGCTGCTGGCGAAAAAGCACTGGCCCTTTAGACGTCAACTTCACCAACAGTGCCACAACGAGGAGCGGCAAAGCCATCGTCAACAACAATATCGCCGCCCCGAAAAAATCGAGCCCTTGCTTGGCCACGGCTTGCCACGACATCTCCGGCGCACTACGGAAAACGAGCACAGGGCGCCCGAACAAATCGTCCAACGAAGTCCGAGAAATCTGCGTCTTGAAAAAATCCGCCACCAGCCACACCTCCACGCCCTCCAGCTCGCACAGTTGGATTAGCTGCTCAACCTGTCCGAAATTCGCGTGCTTCGCCATCAGGATGACGCTATTGACCGAATCCGCATGGAGCACCTCCAACATGCGCTCCTGAGTAGCTTCCTCCACCGAAAGTTCGATCACCCGGTCCAGCTCATGGGCCATCTGTTCCTGCAACTCACGCCTCATTCCGGGGAGATCTTCCCGGCCACCCACCAATAGAAACCGTCGCTTGATCGCATGTCCTGAAAACTTTCCCTTGCGTCGCAACCTCAGCAAAAACTCCTTCATCGAAATCGCGACAAATCCGATCAGCCCAAAATTGATCACAACGGACCTGGCCACGGTCGCTTGCATGCGGAAAATGAAGATCACCGCGATCAGCATCAACGAAAGAACCGACGCAGCGCGGAAGATTCTCCACGTCAGACTCCAAAACGACTGAAGCGCGCTCCGATGATAGACCCCTTGGATCTCCAACACCAACGGCCCGAAGGGCAGAATAACCAGATACAGCCAAAGGTAGTCGGAAAATGGCCTGATCTTGCCAAGCCCGCCGAAATCTCCCTCCACCGTGGCCCTAAGCCAATGTGCCAGCCACAATGCAGCGGCAAAGAGCATTGTATCCAAAAACTGATGGACTTGGGTTCGAACTTGGCGATGGCGGCGCAGCATGGGCGTATCCCGGGCAGCACCCAGGAACGGAACTGAAGTAATGGACCGGCGGTCTGGATAGCAAGGCCGGTGTCGAATTACCTTGCCGCAGTCTCGGACAGTCCCGATCCGGGCACCAATTGGAACTCGGGAACTGACGCGCGAACGAAACGCTCCATCCGATTAAAGGTTGCCTCTGTCTGTCCGGGCGAACAGATCGCGAAAGCGATCACATAGGCCCAACGCTGGAGTTCGCCCCGCGTCAGCAGATCTTTGGCCATCCACCACATGCGGTCATTGTGCTTTGCCGTCAGCTTGTCGCCTGACACGAACCAGAACAAATAAACGCCTTCGACCTGCACCATTTTTCCGGTTACCGGGTCTTTGCGTTCTGCCCTGACGAGAAGCTTTCTGACCGGCAACTCATATTTCACAGGCCGTTCCATTGGGATGGCTAAGATTTCATCCCCAAAAAAGCTCCAGCCACCGCCGTCCAAGCAGAATTCCGGCTTGTGAATGCTGGTGCGGTCCGCGCCCATCAGGACCACCATGTGCTGAATGCCGAATCCATCAGGTGCCTCATAATACCTCTGACCAAACTCAGTATCTTTCGGCAAGACTCCCCACACCATTGGGTCCATAGGGATTGGTTGGGAAGTGTAGTTCAATACCTTTTCCGGCAAAAGCACGCTATTGGTGGCGACCAACTTGGGGGCTTCGTTGGTTGACTCGGTTTTCATGTAAATCGGTCGATAGCCCACCTTGACACCCGGCAAGCCCAATCGTTGCCAGCGCGACCAGTTGGCAACGAAAACAACCATCACCAATATCATCAACAGACCACCGATCCCACAACGCATGATCTGGGGACTCATGGAGCGACCTCGTTTTTCAATAGATTTGAATCATTCGCTGATTTCGTCGCTCTCCACGGACGGTCCATTAACCACGCCACCCCGAAAACCCCTCCCAAAGCGACCAAGAAAGTCAAAAAACCCAGCTTCTGCTCAATTGCAGCACCGGCTTCTTGTCCCGCCATTTCTCCTGCGATGATCACCGCGATGATGCGAATCGTATTTCCCAATACCGCCAATGGGGCGACCACCATCAAGAGCACGCCCCGCTTCCACCACACCGTATACTGAAGGAATGCCACGATCGTCACGATGAAGCCCAGCGCTGTCAGGCTGCGGATCCCGCTGCATGCAGGAGCCACATCATATTGATAGGATCTCGCCCCGTTGAAGATCAAACTGCCTTCCCGCATCACATCCAATCCAAGTATGCTGTGGCTGAATCCTACGGAAAGAACCGAAACCAGCTTCCTCAGCGGCACTGTCAGCATCTCTCCCTGCTGTCCCAACGGAACGGTGAAAAGCAGGAGCATTCCCGGAAACAGAATCGCCATGAACTGCCTCCAGCCCCAAAGCATCCAAACCATCGCATGCAGCCCGCCGATGAAGGCCAGCAAGCATATCTTCGGTTGTTGGAAGACATACCCAGCCATGTGCAACAGAACCGCTCCCGCGAAGCACAGGCCGCCAATCGCCGAAGTTTTCTTGGGCTTCGGCATCCAGTCGGCCTTGGTCCACCAAAGCAGGAAGACCACAACTATCGGAGCATATAGTCCCAAATCGTCCTCCTCGGCCTGCCCTTTGATGGCATCGACCGTCCAAGCAAAGAGGCTTGGAGTGTTGACATAGCCAAGCGTTGGGTTTCCGTAAAAGTTGAACGCCAACACCCAAGTTGCTAGTAGCAGCAAAAACCATCCCCATCCCGGAAAACGGTCACGCATTTCCAAAAGCTGGTCTCGCAAGGAAAGCTCACTACTGGGCGCCACCGCGGATGCAGATTTGGAGAATTCAAGCGATTTCATGGCCAGACCAATGCTAACATGTTAACTGCACCGTCAGTTTAGTCCAACGCTCTGACATACGCTGCCAAGAGTTGCTCAACCGAGCGTTCCCAACCCAGTTCTTCTTTCAGCCGCGCAGAGCCGAAAGCGCCACGTCTTGCCCGTTCTTCGGGTTCGTCCAGCAGACGCATGATCTCGTCGCCCAGCTTAGCGCCGGAATCCTCGTTCACATAGGTTGCGGCTTCCCGCGCGGAAGCTCGGCCTTCGGTCAGGTCGAACAGCACCTGCGGTTTCCCGAACGCCATATACTCCAGCACCTTGTTCATGGTGCAATGGTCGTTGTAGGTATTGATCGGATCGCTGGAGGCACCCAGATCGATCGTCTTGAGAGCATTGAAAAGGAACTCGTTAGTCACCCGCCCGGGCAGATCCACGAACTCCTGCAATCCCAGCCGGTCCCGCATCTCGACCAACTTCGGATGTTCCGGCCCGGAGCCCATCAGAAGAAACTGCACGTCGGTCCGACCCAAATCCTTCACCACATGGCGAGCCGCCTCGATCAAATAGTCCACCCCGTCCGCGTTGCCCATCACGCCGATGTAGCCGACGAGATACTTCCGGCCCTTGCGCAGTTCCGGTGCTTCCTTCGCTTCACCGGCCGGAATCTTCGGAGCCGTGCGCACCACAAAAACGTCCCACGCTTCCTTGCCGCCACGGGTCAAGGCCGTGGCTCGCACGGATCCATTGGTGGCCAGCACCACGTCCGCCACCGCGTAGGTCAGGCGCTCGGCGACCCGCACGCCCCAGTAGAGCGGTCCGCGCCCACCGAACTTGGCCTCGAACATCTCCGGCCACACGTCATGGACGTCGTAGATCACCCGCGTGCCGAACAGGAACTTGAAAGGCGCTGCCACGAGGAAGAGCAGATCCGGCGGATTGCAGAGATGGATCAGCCTGGGCCGGTGTTTCCACCACACTTTCCAGGCCAGATGGGTTTCGCCCCACAACGCCGACGCATACTCCCCGATGAAGCCCCTCAGTCCGCCGGCTTCCTCGGTGATCCAATGGCGGTAGATGTGGATGCCATCCAGCAGCTCATAGCTCTCATTGTAGCCCCGCATCTTCGGGCAGATCACCACCACCTCGTAACCGGCGTCGCGCAGCGCGCACGACTCCTGCCACACTCTCCGGTCCAAGGGCACGGGCAGATTCTCGACGATGATCAGGATGCAGGTTTTGTCGCTCATGAGCGCAGGGCGGCAGTCGGCCGGTTCACCAGCAGAACCCTTCGTAACGCGCGGGCAACGTCTTCAGATCGGCCCACCCGTTGACGTCGATGACATGGTGCGACGGGGTGACATGCTTGGCCAGATCGGCGATGGGCGCGCATTTCTGCGACACCAGCACGACACCTTTCGGCCCAAGCGCCTCGGCCAAGTTCGCCTTCAGCAAGGACGCCAAGTGGGGCATCCGCACGTCGATGACGCGCTTGTTCGCCCCGATCAACGCCGCCAAGTTCAGTGCCGGATCGAAGATGCGCAGCGAGTAGCCCCGGCCGAGCAGAGTCTGGGCGATCTCGACCATCGAACTCTCGCGGAGATCGTCGGTGTTCGCCTTGAAGCTCAGTCCCAGGATCACCACCTCGCGCTGGCCCGACGCCTCGATCAGGCCGAGCAAGCTTTGGAGGTGCCTCTCGTTGCTCGACAGCAGGCTCTCCAGCATCGGCACGTTCAATCCATGGATGCGGGTGTGGTTGGTCAGCGCCCGCACGTCCTTGGGCAGGCACGATCCACCGAAGGGATTGCCGGGCTTCAGATAATAGGGCGATAGGTTCAGCCTCGTGTCGCGGCAAAGCAGGTCCATCACCGTTCGGGAATCCACGCCCAATGCTTTGCCGATGCGGCCGATCTCGTTGGCAAAGGTGATCTTGGCGGCGTGGAAGGCATTGCAGGCATACTTGATCGTCTCCGCCGTGGCCCAGTTGACCACCTCGGCGTCCGCGCCGAAGAGCGCCTGCATCAATCCGTCGTCCGGTCGCGATCCGTCCGCCGAACCCACGACCGCCAATGACGGTTTTTCGAAGTCGGCCACGGCCGTGCTCTCCCGGAGAAACTCTGGATAATAGAACACCTTCAGCGTCCCGGCGGCCAGGAGATCGCCCAGCAGTTCCTCGACGATCGCCTCGGTGCTGCCCGGCAGCATCGTGCTCCGCAGCACCAGCACATGGCTTTTGCCAGCACCACGAACCGCGTCGCCGATTTCCTTCACCACTTGGTGGACAAATCCCAGATCCAGCGCCCCGCTGGCGGCCGAAGGCGTGCCGACGCAGACGATGGAAAGCTCCGTTTCTGCGATGGCCTCGACCGCGCTCGTGGTGGCCCGGAGCAGCCCTTTCGCTTTGGCGGATTTCAGCAGTTCGTCCAACCCCGGCTCAATGATCGGCGGGATGCCCTGGTTGAAGCTCTCCACCTTCTGCGCGTGGACGTCGACACCGGTGATCGCGTGGCCGTGGCTGGCCAGACAACCCGCCGTGACCGCCCCGACGTAGCCCAGGCCGAAAATGCTGATCTTCATGAAGCGCCGGAGGCTAGGAACGTGGTGGTCCATTGGCAAGGCTTCGAGCCGGCCGGACGTGCTTTCAGACGGAGATACGGAGCCCATTGTGTCTGGCGAAACCGCTGGGAAACCGTTCCAGCCAACCTTTCGGCAACCGGCGCTTCCACCAGTTCCACCTCGGACCAATCGCCGCCCACCTGGATCTCCAGCGTTTCCCCTTCCCGGTTCATGCGAAAGCGGCGCTCCGCGAGACGTTGAACGGTGGCTCGTGGCGCAAATTGCCAGCGGACCGAGAAAGGCAGACCAGCCCCGACCAAATCGACACAGCCGTCCTCCACCTGCCACCCCGCGCCGTCGGGCAAGGCGACGATCCGTCGGCGAAGTCGCTCTCGCGCCAGCGCCAGCGATCCAATGACGCCCTCTGCGTCCTGCTCGAAGCCAGGCTGCCGATGGTGCTGCTGCCAGAGGAACGGCCCCATCCGCTTGGGCCACTCATCTCCTTCGGGACACGGCCCGTTGTGGGCGGAACGCGAGGCCAGCCAGTTCCGCAGCGTCTTGTCGTAGTAGTAGCAGCCGGTCCCCGGATCGATCACCAGCGCCACGCCACGACGCCAAATCGAGAGGTGCAGCGCATCCAGATGCCCATGTGCCGCCGTGGCGAGATAGCCGAGCGGCGACAAGTCCCAGCGCAACCAGAACTCGCCGGATTCACACACTGCGTGGCCACTTTGGGGGAAGAAACACCAGCCATGGGCGTCGGCGGTTCCCTGGGGTTGCCCATGTCGGATTGGAGGCTCAAACCGGAGTGGCTCCCCCATCCAATAGTGCACCGCCGCACCGGATGAGGCGCCTTCCACCCAGCCATGCCACTCGACCGCCGCATCACGATCATCGGCAAAGACGGGCACCACGTAGGCGCTGTCGGAATCGCCATAGTCCCAGTGATCGCGCCGCGCCTGCACTTCCCGGAAATACCCCGCCGCTAGGGTCAGCCGCTGTTCCACTTCCGGCGAAATAGTCCGTCCCGACGCCCCCAACGCCGCCCGAGCCTGGAGCGCGAACTCGAGAGAGAAGAGCTGGTAATTCAGTGCCTGTTCCCGATTTCCGCCGTCTTCGGCGAACTGCGCCAACACCTCCCGCTCCCACAGACTCTGCAATTTATCCAAGGACGCGCTCAACCGCGCCAACTGCGGCCATCGCGCCACCGCCAGCAACACGCCGACCAGTTCTCCGAGCAGATGGTTGTTGGCCGAAGACCCAAACGACTGGTGCCGCCAAGTGAAGGACACGTGCGCCGGCAGGACCGTCTGGCCAAGGCGATCCAAAACGTCCGGGAGATCGCTCCATCCACGCCGCGCCGCCGCTGCGCGGAGGAGTCCGTCGATCCACGTGAATTGGATCAGCCGCATTCCTCCTTCCAGCGCGCTGGTCCAGTTCCAGCCGCGATACGGCGGATTGTGACGGGCCCAGTCCTCCAGCCACGCCAGGCACTTCCGGGCGGCCCGTTCGTCGCCCGGCACGTGCGCCGCCTGGGCCAACCGCACCAGCGCATACCAGCGGCTCAATTCCCAAACCAGCTTCACGTCGCAGCCCTTGGGCAACGAACGGTGGTTCAATCGAAAGGCCGACGCCTCCGCCGGGATGTCCTGACCCGCGAGGTAGTCGCAGTGCCATTTCGGAGGATCGTCGACCTGCAGTTCGAGATGGCCAAAAGCCCGCCATCTTCCTGCCAATATGGCGTCGCCATCTCGTGCGAGCGCCTGCTTCAGGCTCTCCGGAGCCGCCTCCGGAGCGGGTAGGACAGGAAAGGCTCCCGTCGGCCGGAGATCGAGACCAGCCCCATCGGGCACTCGCTTTGCATCGGCGCGTTGCCGCAGCTTCTTCCGCGCGTGCAGCGCCATTTCCCGCGGACTCATCGCCCGCAGCCGATGCCAATACCACGCGAGATCGGCCATGGCTCAAACCTCGACCGATTTTCCCTGCTGGATCGATTCGAGCAAGGCGAAGGTCAGCAACATGCTCCGGCGCGACTGCTCGTAGGGCAACGGATGCGCCGCTTCCCCGCGCAAAAACGCCGCCCAGGCCGACATCTGCTCCGCATGGCCCTTGCCGTCGAACTTCTGCTTCGTCGCCTTGCGCCCGCGGTTCACGGCGAGCTCCTGGAAGTTGGTGATCTCGGCCACAAACCCCGCTCCGAAAACGGTGCAGACTTCTTTGGGCCACGTGCTGTCGCCCTCCGCGCTGTAGATCAACTGCCCACAGGACCCGTCGGCGAACTCCACTTGCGCCGTCACGCTGTCGGGGAACGGCAACCGTCCCGTCGCCGGCCAGACGGTCTGAGCGCTCACCCGCACCGGTGCGGCGTCGAAGAGGAAACAGAAGTAATCGAGGAAGTGGCAGGCCTCGCCCAACACGCGCCCGCCGCTCTCGGCGTAGTTCGCATACCAGTGGGAGGGATCGAGCTTGCCCGGCATCACGCGGAAGCTCGCGGTCTTCGGTCCGGGCGCGGCCTGGAGCACCTTCTTCAACGCCACGCTGGCCCCGGCAAAGCGGCGATTGAAGCCGACCTGCACACTGCCGGTCGTCGTCACCATCGCGGCGTCGATCTGCGCCAATTCCTCGCGGGTCAGGCAGAGCGGCTTCTCCACAAAGACCTGCCGCCCCTGGGCCAAAGCCTTCAGGACGATCGGCGCGTGGAGATGGTGCCGCGTGCCGACCAGAGCCGCCGCAGGCGCGGAGTCGGCCAACACCCCCGCATAGTCCGTGGCCGCCCCGCTGAAACCGAACTTCGTCTTCACGTGGTTCGCGCTGAGCGACGTCGCGTTGATGATCGTGCCGAACGGCACTTTGCCGCGCAGATGTGGCAGCAGCATCGTCCGGGCAAAGTTGCCCGCTCCGATCACGTCCAAGCGCGCCACGGGCGCGGCAAGCCGCATCGCTCCCGCCGCCGTCACCTTCGCCGTTGGCCGTTGGACATTGGCCATTGCACGTGCCCCGCCGTCATATTCCAAAACCACGCCCACCTCGCGGGCCGCTCCTTCGCCCAACAGCTCGCGATAGACGTCGAGCGATTGGCTGAACGGCACGCGCCGGGTGGTGATGGCCGCCAGATCCAGCTGGCCGGTTTTCATCAGGTGAAGGCAGGCGTCGAAGTTCCGCTGCTCCGTCCAGCGCACGTAGCCGATCGGATAATCCGTCCCGCCCCACTCGTAGGGGGCGTCGTAGCGGCCCGGGCCGTAGCTGCGGGAATACCGGACCTCGATTTCCTTTTCGTAGGCGTATTTCCAGAGCAGATCCACCTTGGTATTGCCCACCACCACGATGCGGCCGCGATCACGCAAGGCTTCGATGGCCTGCTCGGTCGGCGCATTGTTGCCGGTCGCCGTGGCCAGCACGACCGCGTCGACGCCATAACCTTCGGTCCAGGCCCGGACCGCGTCGGAGAGATTCTGTTGGCCGAGAATGACGACCTTCTCCGCGCCCATCGCTTCGCAGAAGGGACGACGCGCCGGCGCCAGATCGACCGCCATCACGCGAACGCCGTTCGCGCGCAGCAGAGAGGTGATGAGTAGCCCGACCAAGCCCTGCCCCGTCACGATCACGCGATCCCCGATCTGCGGCTCCAATTGCCGGACCGTCTGGAGCGCGATGGAAACGATGGTGGTGTAGGCCGCCTGCCAGTTGTCCACGCCCTCCGGCACCTTCGCCACGAGCATGTCCGGCACCGCGACGAAATCCGCGTGGAAGGCACACTCCGCGCCGCCCACCGCCACCCGATCCCCGACGCGCAGCCGGGTATTGGCGGAATCAACGGCTTCGACGATTCCTGCCGCGCTGTAGCCGAGCGGCGTGGGGGTTTCGAGCCGGTTGCGGACCTTTTCGAGGGCGGCCTTCCAGCCAAGATTCCGGGCGGTGTCCAACACCTTACGGACCTGGTCGGGCCGGGCCTTGGCCTTCTGGAGCAGGTTCATCTTGGCCTGCTCGACCTTCATCTTCTCGGTTCCGACGCTGATGACCGAGTGCGTCAGCCGGACCAACACGCCACCGACCGGCGGCGTGGGCACAGGCACGTCCTGCAGTTCGAGGCGTCCGTCCTGGTATTGGGCGATTTGTTTCAAAGCAAAGGCGGCCCGAAAGGGACCGGGCCGCGATCACACCGGAAACCGCCGCCCATGGTCAACGCGCCAGCGCGGTCATTTCCTCTGCTCCTCCAATGGACGCCCCCCCGTGAAGCTTTCCCCAAGAATCACGCCTCCCGACAACACCGCCTCCTGCTTACCAGACCGTTCGATCGCTCCCACCCAGCCGAAATGAGGTCGGAAACACATGACATCCTTCATCGCGTCAACCGGGCCGCACCATTCGGCTCGATTGGAAACAACCCGGACGTCGTCAGGCGCGAATCCGACAAAGTTCAACGCACTCATTCGAAAACTGCCGGTCAGCATCCTGATTTTGTGCCAATCGAAACCCATCAGCGTGGCTGCCACCATGTCGACCGCCACCGGATGCACTCCGGCCAGCACGATTCCGGACGGCACCGGATCGGGCGACATCGGACCATTTCCCTCGCCCCCAACGATCCCGTCCACGACCGTCAGGTAACGGACGGGTTTCCGCCGGAGCTGTCCCTGTCCGTCGAACGAGAAGAGGCATTTGTTGAGATCCAGAACCATGCGCCAACAGGTGTCGTTCCCGTGCCAGTTCCCGGATCGAACGACCTTCTGGGTATCGCCGAAAACAAGCCGCCCCGCCTTCTTCAAGGGGACAAAGAACCGTGAAAGTCCGGGCCGGTTTTTGAGTCCCCGCTTCAGCGTGCCCATCCACGAATGCTCCAGCCTGGCCTTGGTCGTAGCGGCCGGGAACTGGTCGCCACCTCGATCCGGAGTGCCTTCCGTGTGATGGGGCAGCCAGTTCTTGTTGGCGTTGATGCCCACCAAGTTCTTCAACGCGCAGGTGAGTCCGACCTTTTTGTGCGTCTTCAGCTTGGGGATGTTGATCAGCACGTCGGCTTCCATCGGCGTCCGACACAGCATGTATTCGTGCGTCTGCCCCGAGTGCTTGGCGTTGGTCTCCGCCATGTCGTAGCTCGCACCATAAAGCTGCCCGCAACCGTGGAATCCGACGAACTCGCTCGCCTCATTGAGTTTCACATGGGTGCTCCCCAGCGGATCGCCGACCAGCGCGGTCTTCGACACCGTCACGCCGTCCACCGCGTGCCACTCTTCCGGACGCAGGTCCAGAAGAGCGATGCGGACTCCCGGGAAATCCGCCGAACAGCGCGCGACCATCTCGTCCAACCGGCAATATTCGCGCAGCTTGGTAAACGACGAATCCGTCTGCGGCGCGTCACAGATCGTGATGCTGCCCAGTCCCTTCAACCGTGGAGCAACCCAGCGAATGACCCCTTCAATGACCGATGGATGGGTGATCAGATGTTCCCAGTGCCCGCCGCCCCTGAAACGCTCGTCGCATTCGGCCACCCAGTTGGGCTTGAGCACCACCCGGTCCCCGGGATGGATCCAATCGTCTGGCAATTTGAGCCCCATCAGCGCCTGCTCGACCCTCTCGCGGACCAACACGTAACCGCCGGGCCCCGCCTCCACCGATACAAGCGGATCGAAGCCTGCTGGCCAGTCCTTCTGTTGGGAAAAATGCCTCTTTGGCACACCATCCGAACCGACCGAAAGGTATCTATGCGACGACTCGGTGCTGGAAAACACAAGGTCTATGCTATCGGCTCGCCGCATCCCGGAAAGATATCGACTCCCTGATTCTTGCGTCGGGTGTTCCCCTACGAGATGGGGATAGCTTCAACTGGTCCAACCGCCTCGGCCTGCCAAAACACGGGCCGGGCTAGATTCGCCCGGCCACCTTCCGCCCTACCGCGATCCCGGGACGTTCGACCCAGAGGAAAAGCGGCAACGCACAGAAAGCGACCGCAGCAGCGACGGAAATCAGAAACACGATATAATGCGGATCGAAAACCGTCCCGCCCGAAACATCGGGCCAAGAGACAAACACGGTCGAAAGCACGATGTTGTGCAGCAGGTAGATCCCGTAGGACAGCTCCGCCGGCCAATGAAAGATCCGCGTGCGGCCCAACCGCGCTTCTACTCCTTGGAGCAGCGCAATCCACCGACCCGAGACCACCGGCACCGCCAACCCTGCGGCAATCAACACCCAGAGCACCCACTCCAGCTTCATGTAGTTGAACTTCGACGCCGGAAGGACGAGAGCCAAACCGATCCAAATCCTCCAGTCCCGGAACACCTTGGGCCCCCGGTGCAACGCCTCCGCCAAGACCATGCCGAAAGCGAAGACATGGATCTTCAGCGGCAACAGCGACGGTTGCGGCCACCAGCCCAGCGGGCCGGGAGTTCCGCTCCGGTAGATGCCGATCAACTGGTTGAAGACCAATCCGACCGCAGCGCACCAGAGAAAGAACCAGCCCGCTCCGATCCGCCTCAAGGCCAAAGCAAGAAAGGGAAACGCCAAATAAAACTGCATTTCCAAAGCCAGACTCCAGTCGGGCAACCCCGAGGATTCGACTTCCGACGGCATAAATCCGAACACGAATGAAATGTGCAGCAGGAAGTGTCGCGCAAAAGTCCCAACGCTCCGCTCCGCCCCGTCGGTCAAGAACCACATCGCGACCAGAGCCACGGCATACAAGGGCACGATCCGGAACCATCGGCGCACCCAGAACCTGCCCCACGTCGACGGGGCTTCCCACGGCTCCTTCGTTTCGCGGAGCCGAAAATGGTGGAGCATGAGAAACCCGGAGATTGCCATGAAAAGATCTACCGCCCAAGCCGCCGAGGAGAACAGCGGCATCTTGACCGCCACGGCATCGGCCGAATGCCAGGCCAGCACCGCAAAGGCGGCAAAGGCTCTGAGAACGTCTAGGGTGGCGATCGCCGAAGGCGGTTTCAGGGAGGGATTCGACGGCATGGCGGTTATCGACGGCTGGAAGCTTGGGCGAACGGATTCGATCAGGTCGCCTTCTCTCACTTCACTTTCGAGACCACATAGCGGAACTTGCCGCTCTTGGACCGGGGAATCTCGGCGACCCTGCGGACCCGGATCTGCATCGAAGTTCCGATCCGCTCCTGGAGCTTTTGCACGATCACCCTTTCGTCCCTCTCGGTGAATCGCTCGTCGGGCACCACCAGCACGTCGAGGGTCTGCCGGTCCTCCTGCACGAGCTGGCTTTCCTTCACCGTGTCCACCGCCTTGAAGACGAAGTCGAGCCGCCCGACATAGCGGCCTTCCGGCGTCACCACGAAGTCGTCGTCCCGCCCCGCGATCCGCTCGATCAATCGTCCGCCGCGCCCGCACGGACACTTCGTTTCGGCGGAGAGCACCATGTTGTCGCCGGTGTCGTAGCGGAGGAACGGAAAGGCCCGGTTGCCAAAGCCCGTCGCCACCACGCGCCCCACTTCGCCCGGACCGACGGCCCTGCCCTGGTCGTCGAGCAGTTCCAAGAGCCCGTATTCCTCCTTCACGTGAATCCGGTGATGGTCGCACTCCTGCAAGTTGGTTGTCGTCTCCACCTGCCCATACCACTGGAAGATGGCCGCGCCGAACGCCGCCTCAATCTCCGCCTTTTGGAAGTCGTGGAGCATCTCCGACGCGGTGAAGACAGCCTTGACCAGTGGCAGCTTCAATCCGCGGGCCCGCGCAAACCGGGCGAGCACGTAGATGCCGGAGGGATAGCCATAGACGAAATCCGGCCGGAACCGTTCCAGTGCCAGCACGTAGTCGTGCATCGCCGTCTCGTCCATGTGGTAGAGGGAGAACATCACGGTTCGCTCCGCGAAGTTGCGGATGTGGTAGGGCGGTTTCCGCACCGAGAGCGGCACCACCATCTGCCCCTGGAAGAGGGCGAACTTGTCCCCCCGCTTGGCCCCGCCCATCGAATAGAACTGCCAGCGAAAGGCATACTCGCGCTGCAACGCCTCGTCCGTATGCGGCACGTGTAGCGACGCGCCCGTCGTGCCGCTGGTGGAGAGCGTCAGCTTCCGGTCCACCGGCAGGTTCGTGCGGATGGCGTCATACGCCTCCCGCACCACCGCCCGGTTGATGATCGGCAGCTTCCGCAGTTCGCCCAGCGGATCGGAGGCGCCTGAACAAACCCCATGCGCCTCCATGCTGCGGCGATAATGGGGCGATGCTTCGTGGACAAAGGCCAGCATCCCGTCCACCTGCTGCGCCTGGTATTCGGCCAGCCGGGCCGCGCCCCACCACTGGGATTCCCGGAGAAACGCGCTCCACTGCGGGAACACCCCGCCGTATTTCCTCCGCCCGGACCACCAGGCATAGGCCGATGCGGCCGTGTCCCGAGCCAAGGCCGGCATCAATTTGTAGGCGGTTTCGTAGCGGGAACTCAGCTTGAACATGCGTTTTTCCTATCGCGCGAAAATCTTCTTCCACACAAAACCGCCCATCATCCTAAAGTGGCGCGGTTTGATCGACCGGAGCAGCCGGAGCACTCCCCGGAATCCTTCGGAGCGGATTCGCTCGCTCCAAGAACCCAGTTCCCGGCGCCACAGGTTGCCGAACGCCGTCTGTTGGAACCGTTCCGTCCCGATCTCCCGGCACAACTCCTCGAACCGCGCCCGCGCCCGGCTTTCCGCCTCGGCATCGGCCAACGGCTGCGGCACCCCTTCCACCAAGCGGATCGGAACCATCTCCGCAGCTACCACCCCGCCGCGATTCAGGGTGATCCGCAGCAGCCCGGTCTCCATCGCGTCCGCAAGCGCTTCGGGCGTGGGCGGCCGGTCCAGCGCCATGTCCATGATGAAGTTGCCCAGGCTGTAGACGATCAACCCGCCTTTCCACCGTTCCATCCCCTGCAGCGTGTGGGGATGATGCCCCAGCACCAACGAAGCCCCCGCATCGACCAGTGCCCGGCCGATGCGGATCTGGTCTGGGTCCGGATAGGAGCAGAACTCGACCCCCCAATGACAGGCCACGATCACCGCCTCAGCCCCGGAGGATTTCAACCGCGCGATCCCGGCGATCAGCGCCCTGAGATCCAAGTCGGCGGCGCCCGGCCTACTGTTGGTCGCCGACCATTCGCCCCGTTTGCACCCCGCCAGAAAA
>CAMLMI010000053.1 GCA_946480965.1 uncultured Verrucomicrobiales bacterium
GACCACGTAGGCCTTGCCGGAGAAAGCGACCAAGCCGATGCGGTCGTTGGGCCGGCCCTGGATGAACTCCTTCAGCACCTTCTGCGCGATGTAGAGGCGGTTCACGCGTTGGCCCCGCTCCTGGAAGTCCTCCGCACCCATGCTCAACGACAGGTCCATCGCCACGACGATGTCGATGCCGCTGGCCTTCACCTGCGCCCGACCTTCCACCAGCCGGGGCCGCGCCAGCGCGACGATCAGCAACGCGAGCGTCAACCAGCGCAAAGCCGAGAGAATCTTGCCCGCCCGCGATTTCCGCAGCGCGGCGATGGACTTCACCAGCTGGACGGACGAATAGACGAAGGCCGTGCGCTTGGCGCGCCTCCCCTTCAGCCACGCCAGCACCGGCAGCAGCAGGAGGAACAGCAAAATCCAGGGATGCGCGAAGGTCATTTCGAGGAGATCAATTCGGCCGGTGCCTTCACCGGAGCGGGCGCGAGCGGCGCGGTTTCGTCGATCAGCTTCAGCGCCGATTCATAGAGCGGCTGGAGCTGGGCGGGCGTGGGCTGGAGCCGGGCGAACTTCACCAGATCGCACTGCTCCAGAAATTCGCCGAGACTGAGTTTCTGGGCGGTGGACAAGACCGGCCGGGTCCGAAGCTCCGACAGAAATTCCTCGGTCGTGCTCTCCGGCGCGCGCAGCTCGAAGCGCTCCTCCAGATAGAGCCGGACAGCATCGGAAACGAGGATGCAGAAGGGCTTGGGCTGGTCGAGCAGGTCCAGGGCGGCGGCCAGCTTCTGCCGCGCCCGTTCATGCGGCGGAACGACAACCGGCAACGGCGGCGGGAAGAGCGGCTTCTTCCGCAGCAGCAGATAGAGAATCCCCGCCACCAAGAGGACGAAGAGCACTGCCCCGGCGATGACCCAGCCCCATTTGTCGAAGATGTAAACCGGAGGCCGGATGTCGCGCAGACCTTCGTCGGCCGCCACCGTATTGGTCACGGCTGGCGGCGTGGGCGGAACGATGATCGCACTGGAGTTGCTGGCCATGATCAAAGATCCCGTAGCGGCGAACGGAAGTTCGCCGGTGACTCTTCAAGGCAGGACAGGCTCCCAGCCTGTCCCCGATGTCTTTGGACAGCCACAAGACGGTGGGACGTTTGGGCCAAGGTCGAACTCGTCGGATTTCCCAAGCGCCACGGGTCAGGCTGGAAGCCTGACCTACCTTGATCCCATCTGCGTCCTTCAGCGTTCATCGGCGGTTCCAAATCTCAGTGCCTCATCCGGCGTTCCCGGGTCTCGAAGAACTGCGCCAGCTTCGGCGCGTAGTCCTCGTTGCTGCGGAGCTGGATGGTGTCGATGCGCGCCGAGCGCAAAGTGCGGATCGTCTGTTCCAGCGACTCCAGCTGCTTCTTCTGGAAGCTCTCCCGCTTCCTCGCGTCGTTGGTGTTGATCTCCACCAGTTCGCCCGTCTCCGCATCCTCCAGCTCCAGCAAGCCGATGGCCGGAAGCTCCAGTTCGAAGCGGTCCACGATCTGGATGGCCACCACGTCGTGCTTGCGGTTCGTCCGCCGCAGCGCCGGCAAGGCCGCCGACGCCAAACTCTCCCGCATCATCATAGACGCCCGGGGCCGCGCCTCGATCTCCGCCTGGTGATGGCCGAGGAAGTCGGACACCACGACCGAGATCGCCTTGCGCGTGCAGACGCGTTGGAGGAAGCGCAGCGCCTCGGTCAGGTTCGTGCCCGTGTGTTCCGGCTCGAAGAACAGCACGTCGCGGATCACGCGCAACACGTGACGGCGGCCCTTCTTCGGCGGAATGAACTTCTCCACCCGGTCGCTGAAGAGGATGACGCCCACCTTGTCGTTGTTGCGGATGGCGGAGAAGGCCAGCACGGCGGCAATCTCCGCCGCGACCTCGCGCTTGGATCGGTCCACCGAACCGAACCGGCCCGACGCGCTGACGTCGATCACCAGCATGACCGTCAGCTCGCGCTCCTCGACGAACTTCTTGATGTGCGGCGTGTTTGTCCGGGCGGTGACGTTCCAGTCGATGGCGCGGACGTCGTCGCCGGCCTGGTATTCCCGGACCTCGTCGAAGTTCATCCCCTGCCCCTTGAAGACGCTGTGATACGCCCCCGCGACCGACTCGCTCACGAGCCGGTTCGACCGGATCTCGATCTGGCGGATCTTCTTGAGGATTTCCTTGGGGATCATGGAATCCTGTCGTCTCCGTTTGGCAGGTGTTCGCGCAAGGCTGTTTGAAACCAAGTTTCATCCTCAGCATCTCCAAGAATCAGCCTAGGAACGCCCTTTTCAAATTGAGCCTGCCTTAGAGGGGCCAGGCTTCCACGGATATCTCTTAGACTGCTCATCTCTGACATCCCATCTGCGTGAACCAACGGAACTTTGGACGCTTCAATTTCGCGAATTAGGATCTTTCTCAAGGCTACCCACCACTTGTAGTCAGGCGTTGTTCTTTTCCCAACAACTCGAAGTGCCATTCCAATCTGGAAAATTTCAATTCCTCCAATCACTCCATCGCCTGCGTAGAACTCTGCACGACCAGAAAAGCCCACCTTCTTAAGCGCTTTTAGCACACAAACAGCCGAATCAGGACCATAAAACTCAGCGCCCTCAGAAAGCTCGAATGTGAACGTGTATCCGTATCTATCCTCGTCCAACGGCTTAAGCACATTCAGCCAATCTCTCAACAACCGTCTGAGATGCCTCAGATCCTTGTAGCAGCGATGGCGAAAATGCCGATAGTTGAACGGAATGTCTGATCCCTGACGGATAAGCAACGTCGTATCGGTGGAACGGCGAATTCCATGACAGTAGCCAATTTCGTAGGAAACGCTGTGCGAGTCCCCAGTGCTGTCTATTAGGACCAAGTCAGAAGCTCTAAGAAGTTCGCACACCTCATCTACCACAGGACCTGATGTCCTAATTCCATCAGCTCGAATCGGACGATAGCCAGCCTCTCTAAGAACTTCGCATATGACGACAAAACGTTTGTCTCGAGGCGCCTCGTCCCAAAACTTCATCGCCACAAAGGCCGTTTTCTCCCTCATAGTCTCGGTCCTTGACTAACGCCTCTCACGGCACCGGCAGTTCGCTGAAGATCTTGTTGATGATCGTCTCGCTGGTCTTGTCCTCGGCTTCGGCCTCGTAGGTCACGGTCACGCGGTGGCGGAGGACGTCCATGCCCACGCTCTTCACGTCCTGCGGGGTCACGTAGCCGCGGCCTTTGAGGAAGGCATGGGCCTTGGCGGCCAGCGTCAGCGCGATGGTGGCGCGGGGCGAGGCGCCCATCTGGATCAGGCCGTCGAGCTGGATCTTGTAGTCCTTGGGGTCGCGGGTGCAGCAGACCACGTCCACGATGTAGTCCTTCACCTTGTCGTCGATGTAGATCTCGTTGAGCACGCGGCGGGCGTCGAAGATCTCGGCGGGCGTCACCACGGCCTTCACCTGCGGCGCTGGGCCGGTCTTGGCCATCAGGTCGAGGATCTGGCGTTCCTCGGCGCGGCTGGGATAGGTGACCTTGAGCTTCAACATGAAGCGGTCCACCTGCGCCTCGGGCAGGTTGTAGGTGCCTTCCTGCTCGATGGGGTTCTGCGTGGCCAGCACGAGGAACGGCTCGTCCAGCTTGAAGCTCTGTTCGCCGATCGTGACCTGCTTTTCCTGCATCGCCTCGAGCAGAGCGGACTGGACCTTGGCGGGGGCGCGGTTGATCTCGTCGGCCAAGACGATGTTGGCGAAGACGGGGCCGCGCCGGGTGGTGAAGCTGCCGGTCTGGGGATTGTAGATTTGGGTGCCGATGAGGTCGGCGGGCAACAGATCGGGGGTGAACTGGAGCCGGGAGAACTTCACGCTCAGGCACTGGGCCAGCGATTTGACGGCGAGCGTCTTGGCCAGGCCGGGCACGCCTTCGAGGAGGACGTGGCCGTTGGCCAGGAGGCCGATGACGAGGCGTTCGACCAGGTAGCTCTGGCCGACGACGACCTGGCTCATTTCTTGGAGAAGCGGGCGAACGAAGGCCGAGGCGCGCTGGACTTCGTCGTTGATGGCCGTGATGCCGGAATTCATGGGGCGCAAGATAGTTACGAGGACAGAGACACGGGAACTCAAAAGATGTTCAGACGACGACCAGCGGAAACGAACCTTCGAGCTTTGATTTCGGATTTCTTTCGGGCCTTGGCCTTCGGCTTTCGGACTTCGGATTTGCCGACGCAGCCCGAGTTCGTTTACCCGTGCCCCGGATGAAAGCCACTTCGCGCCATGTGCTCGTGCTCGTCACCGCCCCGAACCTGAAGGTCGCCCGCGCCGTGGCCAAAGCGGCTCTGGAGGCGCGGCTGGTCGCCTGCGCGAACCTCGTGCCCAGGCTGGAGTCGCACTACTGGTGGAAAGGCAAGCTGGAGAAGAGCGCCGAAGCGCTGATCGTGATGAAGACGCTCAAGACCCGCTTGAAGGTGCTGGAGCAAGCCGTCCTCGCCGCGCATCCCTACGACACGCCGGAGTTCGTCGTGCTGCCGCTGGCCGGGGGCAACGAGCGCTACCTCACTTGGATTGATGCGAGCGTCGCCGTGGCAAAGTAGCGGCGGATTTCCCTCCTACTTCTTGTCTTCCCAAACCACCGCATCACCGGTTTTGACCGTCGCGTTCAGCCCGGAGGTGTCTATATTCTTGGCGCGGGCGATGGAAAGTCCCTTATCGGCAGTGATGCGGCAGGCTTGGAACCGGATGCCGTCCACGGGTTGATCCTCCAAGCCCCGGATCGTTCCAACCTGTGTCGCCGTGCCGGAGACGTTCACCAAGCGGATGTTGCGGAACACCGGCGGTCCCTGGCTGGAATTGGTCTTGGGGCCGGACCAGGAAGCGTTCACCTCCACGGCCTGCCGCACGCCGCGCAGCTCGATGTTGCGATAGACCACGTTTTCCACGCCGCCGCCGCGAGCGGGAGCGCTCTTGATGCGAACGGCTGCCCAGTTGTCGTCCTCGACCACACAGTTGCGCACCTCGACGTTGCGGATGAATCCCGAAGTCTCGCTCCCCAGCGCCACCGCGCCGTGGCCATAGCCGAAGCGGCAATTCTCGATCAGCACGTCTTCGCACGGGCGGTTGACCCGCAGCCCGTCCTCGTCGCGCCCCGCTTTCAGCGAAATGCAGTCGTCCTGCACGTGGATGTCGCAACGGTCCACGCGCACTTGGCGGCAGGAATCGATGTCGATTCCGTCCGCGCTCGGGATATAGCTCTCGGCGCGAACGGTCAGGCCCTGGGCCAGCACACGCTCGCAATAGATGAAGACCAGTCCCCACGACGCCTGGTTCTGGAGCCGCAGGCCGCTGACCTCCACGTCCTGGCAACGCAGAGCCACGATCAAGCGCGGCCGTCCTTGCCACGGTTGCGTCGGATCGGCGTAGGGCCGTTGCCGGGGCACAAAGTTCGTCGCCCCGCCCTGCTCCCGCCACGCCCGCTGGATCTCGGCCAGACGCTCGCCGCGCGGGCGCGGTTCGCGCGCCTCCCAGAGCTGGCCCTGGCCGTCGATGGTGCCTTCGCCGTAGATGCGCGTGCCGACGAGGTCCACCGCGTTGATCAGCGCGGCGGTCCAGCGGCATTCCTCGCCTTCCCACCGCGTCGGCATCACGGGGTATTCCGCCTTGTCCAGGGTGCCGAGCACGACCCCGCCCCGGTCCACGCGCAGGTCCACGCGCGGTTTCATGAAAATCGAACCGGTGAGGAACCGCCCCTCCGGCACCACGACCACGCCGCCGCCCGCCGCCGCGCAGGCGTCGATGGCCTGTTGGATCGCTCGGGTGTCGGAAGTCCGTCCATCGCCAACTGCGCCGAAGCGGGTGACGACAAACTCCCTCGGCAGCCGGGAAGAAGAACATCCGACGGCGAGCACGACGGCCCACAGACAAAGCAGACGGGGCAAGTTCATGGGAACCATGTTTCGGGAACCATAGCCGATCCCACCCTCAATCCCGTCAAGCCCAGCCACTGTGGCAAACCTGCTCCGGAAGGATGCAAGAACGGCACCGAAGCCATCGGGCTTTTGCGAATGGAGGTGGGCGAAGGCTTGGCCGAGTTGTCGCCCCAGCTTCGGCGATTTCCCGCGTCCTGCATGACCACGCGCAGGCTTTCTCTGCGCTTTGCCCGAAACCGTGCGCAGTGCCCGGCCGCTCGGGAAAATTTTCCGCGCGGCAGCTTGTGGCCATGCAGACTCCGCTCCTTCAATCCGCGCACCTTCGTCCGGCATTCGGGCGAACATTCGCAACCCATGTCCGACCGTCGTTTTCCTGGGCGCCTTTTGGCCGCCGCTTCGCTTCTGGTGCTGCTTGCCGGCCTTTCACGCCGCTCCCGTCCAGAGCCGGGATTGGCTCCGGCTCCCGGCCGAATTGCTTCACCGCCCGCCGCTCCCGCCACCAACGCGCCGCCCTCGTCGCCACATCCCGAAGTCGGGGATCTCGGATCGGCCTCTCCTGCGCTGGGGTCGCCCACGAGCGCGAGTATCGCCTATCGCTTCCGGCTCCACGGAGATCGCTGCGAACTGCTCGCCGCCGATCCCATCCGGGGCGACTTCCGCCAGCGTCCGCTTTCCCGCCGCCAACCGGGAATGCTGCGCTGCCGTTTGCTCGATGCGGAGCAGCGCGTCCTGGCCGAGGAATTTTTGCCGCAACCGGATTTCCAATGCGTCGTGCTGGACCCGGTCCAAACCTCGGGCAAGGCCACTCCCGCCAAGCTCACGGACTCCGGCCCGGTCGTGGTTCAGACCCGCCTTCCCTCCAAAGCCGGAGCCGCGATCCTGGAAATCGGGCGGCTGGATACGCCTTCAAGTGAGCCATCGGTCCGCATCCTCGCCCAGTTCGCACTCCCTATCCAACGATGAAGGCCTTGCTGTTGTTCTCGCTCGGGCTGATCACCGGTGCATTGTCGCTGGTCGCTTCCACCCAGATGGAAACGGTGGTTGAAACCGGGCCGCGTTCTCAGCGCATCAACCTCGTCTTCTTCGCGGAAGGCTACACGGCGGCCGATCTCGCCCGATTCCCCGAGGACGTGGACCGGGCCGTCGGGTTTCTGTTCTCGCGCGAGCCCTGGTCCCGCTACCGCACGGCCTGCAACGTCTATCGCATCGCGGTCGAGTCGAAGCAGAGCGGCGCGGACAACGGCGCCGACGGCGAAACGCGCGACACCTACTTCAGCGCCGGGTTCAACTCCTCCTCCGTCGGCCAGTTGCTCACGATCGACTCCGTCGGCCAGAGCCGCGCCTACGTGCTCGCGAACCAGTTCGTGCCCGAATACGACATCCTCGTCGTGCTGGTGAACGACGCCAAATACGGCGGCTCGGGCGGCCCCGTCGCGGTCATCTCCGCGCACGCCTCCAGCGGCGGCATCCTGGAACACGAGCTCGGCCACAGCTTCGCCGGTTTGGCCGACGAGTATCCCAACGAATATCCCGGCTACTCCCCGCGCGAGATGCCGAACACCACGGCCAAGACCAACCTCTCGGCCATCGTTTGGAAACACTGGATCGACCGCGCCACCGCCCTGCCCACGCCGCCCGAACGCTCCGACGTCGTGGGCCTCTACGAAGGCTCCATGTATCGAACCGAAGGCTGGTATCGCCCGCACGACGATTCCCTGATGCGCCACCTGTTCAAACCCTGCGGCGAGGTGAACCGCGAGCAGTTCGTGCTGAACTTCTACGAACGCATCCGCCCCGTGGACAGCGCATCTCCCGCGGCGCGGCTGCTCACGCTCGATGAGAGCGCCCTGCTTGAATTCAAGGTGTCCCCGCTCCCGACCGACCAGGACGAACCCGTCGCGCTGCAATGGAAGATCAACGGCAAGGCGCGCAACGGAGCCACCAATGCGGTTCTCCGTCTCCGGGGCTCGAACCTCGGGGCCGGTCTCCACACCGTGACCGCCGTCGCCAGCGATCCGACGCCCTACGTGCGCTCCGATCCCGCCAAGCTCCTGTCCGCCGAAGAAGCCTGGACCGTCACGGTGCTCCCGTCGCTGCTCTCGCCTTTGGAATCATGGCGACTGCTGCACGGCCCCGACGACGCGAACCCCTCGGGCGACGGGTTGAACAACCTGCTGAAGTATGCGCTCGGCCTCGACCCGGCCGTAGCCGCGTTGGCAGCCGAGCTGCCCAAGGCCGTTCTATTTCGCAACGACGAAGGCAAGCTCCACCTCGCCCTTCAGATCCCGCGCACCGTTCGCCGTGACGATGTGGCCTACATCGTCGAGTTGTCCAACGACCTCATCCGGTGGGAAACGACCGCGTCCATGCTCGTGACAGAGACCGACACGGAAACGTTGTTGGTCGTGCGCGACGCCAAGCCGATCACCGCGCAGCCCACCCGATTCATCCGCCTGCGCATCGAACCGCTGTAGGAGCGATGTAGCGCAAGACTCCCGCTTGCCAGGATTCGGCAGGGCGACGGCTCCGTCCAAACGCTCTACCGCTTGATCTTGTAGAACTGGCTCGATCCGGTGACTGGCCGGGTGGCCTTGAACTGGCCCGGAGCCACGGCGCTGAGCGTGGCGGCATTGTCGTCGGTGTAGGTGCCGTCCACGGTTGCGGCACTCTGGAGCTTGAACTCGGTCGCGGCACTGGCGGCCGGTCCGGTGAAGGTGATCTCGACGTTGCCGCCGACAAGCACGATTCCGGTGATCTCGATCTGGACGGGCGCGGAGGCGAGGGTTTCCACGCGGAGATTGTCCACCAGGGCGAACGACATTTCCGGCTCGTTCGAGAGGCTTCCCGCGAATCGGTCCTGAAGGCCTACGAAGATATTCGTCGAAAGCGCGGAGAGGTCGTTGGTCACGGTGCAGATCACCACGCCGTCCATGCGCCATTCCACGGTGTTGCCGGACTTGGTGATGACCACGGAGTGCCAGGCCATGCCGCCGTTGCCGCGATTGACCGTGCCGGTCTGGCCGGGGAAAAGGGCGAGCTGTTCGGCCGGAGCGGTCTGGCCACCCCAGCGGTTCGCGTAGAACGGATTCGCATGGTCGCGCAGGCCGCTGTTCGGGTTCTCGTTGTATCCGGCGGCGTAGAAGCCGGTGTCGTCGCCCAGCGTCTGGAGCCCGAGATAGGCCGAGTAGTCACCGAAGGTTCCTCCGTCCGCGCCGTCGCCGCTGAAGGTGAACCACACGGCTTCGGAGGACGGGTTGTTGAACCACACGGGGAAATCTCCGGCCGTGCCAACGCCCGCGTCAAAGTGCTGGGTGGAGCCGGGACCGCCGTCGGGCATGGGGCCGTTGTAGTTCAGCCACACGTCGAACTTCATCCGGTAGTCGCCGGTGAAGCCGCCGCCCAACGGCGAGAGGCTGATGCCGCTGGGTTGCGGGACGGTGTTGCCCGCGCGGATGCGGAGCCCCTTGGTCGAACCGCCGGTCGTTCCGGGCGCGGGCGGAATCCCCGCAAGAGCACCGTAGTCCCAGGCGAACTCGGCGAAGCCGTCGGAAGGATCGGCCGCGTTGACCTGCCAACTGGCCGCTGTGTCGGTCTCGAAGCTGTCGCTGAACAGCACCGTGCCGATGGGCGTTTCATCATCCACCAGCCGGACCGTCGCCGAGTTCGTGGCGCCGACGACATAGGCACCGCCGCCCGAACCGACCTGCACTACGGCGAATTCTTCTCCCTCAAATGCCTGGTCGTTGATCGGCGTCAGGACGATCTGCGCCGTGGTGCCGTTCGCCGGAATCTCCACCGAAGAGGGCCCGCTGAAGTCCACGCCCAAGACCGCCGAACCGCCGTAGGCCAATTGCGCAGTCACCGCTGGCGCGACGAGACCGCGACGAGCCAAGTTCAAGGTGGCACGGGAAGGCGCGTAGCTTTCCAGCAGCTCGTTGGTGGCCGTGGTGCTGAAGGCGATCTCGGTCGGCTCGTTGTCCGCGATGGTCACGGTGGCCGTCGCGGTGCCGATCCCGTAGCCCTCGCCCGTGGTCAGCGTCAGCACGACCGTCTCGGCGAACTCCGCCACCGCGTCATCGAGGACCGTGACCGGGAGATTCGTCGAGGCTGCTCCGGGCTGGAAGGTGACGGAGCCGGAAAGCTCGGCGAAGTCGAGGCCGTTGCTGGCGCTGCCGCCGAGCGTGTAGTTGACCGTCAGGGTTCCCGAATTGTCTCCGGTGCGGGTCAGGGTGAAGAGGCCGTGAACCGGTCCCTGTTCATCGGCCGTCGCGGTCGTCGCCGCCACGCTGACCAGGAGCGGCGGCGTGGTGATCGCGAAGGTTCCGTCCGTGCCGGTGCTGGCCACGGTCGAGCCGCCCTTGGAAAAGATGCGGAGCCATTCCGTGGAGGTGTTCACCACGTAGATGTTCCCGGCGGCGTCGAAGGCGATGTCGCGGTTGTTGGCGCTGGTGGAACCGATGTTGAAGCCGTTGGTCGCCGCGAAGTCGAAACCGCCATCGGGTGTCAGCGGCACGAGCAGCACGGTGGGCGTGATGTTGGCCCGGAGCAGCGCGAGGGTGGAGCCGTCGGGCGAGATGTCCACGGCCAGGGTTTCGCGCAGCAGGTCATTGGTCGTCGCGCTGCCGAGAAACTCCCGGCTGGCCACGAGCGAATTGGTGATCGCGGTGCCGTCCTCGGCGAAGACGGAGACGTTGGCCTCCGTGCCGTTGGCCCGGCGCTGGGTCAGGTAGAAGTAGTTGTTCGCCCCGCCACGCACGAGGTCCATCGTCTGGCTGGAGGACGTGATCGACGGCGAACCGATCGGCGTTCCGAACCCTTCAAACGGCAGCGCGGCGTTGTTGATCTCGTATTTCCAGAGGCTGTTCTGCGGAGCCTGGTCCTCGTCCACGGCGAAGACCTTCAGGTCGGTGCCCGCCACGCCTTCCACCCAGACGGCGGGGATGCTGCCGTGGTTCAGGGAGCCCACGCTCAAATCGCCGATGCCTTGGAAGACATTGCCCCCGGCGGTGACGTCGCGGTCGGTGAACCACAGACCGCCGCTGGGATCGGACCAATCGCAGATGTAGAGCAGCCCGTCGTCCTGGCCGATATGCAGCCGATACGGCGTGGCCGTGTTGCCCGACGTGAAGGCCAAGCCGGCGGTGCGCGGCTGTTCGCCCGTCTCCAAGGCCACCGTGTTGTCCGCGTTCATCATGTAGATGCCCTGGTAGGTGGTGCGGACGAAGGTGCCGCCCGTGTTGGCCTGGCCTCGCCCGTTGGCCACGTAGATGCGGCCGAAGGCGGGCGAAGCGGGGTTGCGGTCCACCGTCACGCCGCGCGGCTGCTCGAACTTGTTCACATAGACGCCCCCGTCCTGGAAGCCGTCCTCGCTCAACTGCGTGTAGCCGGGCGCGGCCGAACGCGTGACCACCACCTGGATGTTCCCGGCGGCGATCCCGAGGTTCGTCACGGTCAATCCCTTCAGCCCCGGTCCGAGGTCGTTCGTGACCGCGCCGTTGCCGGAGACGACGAGCACGTTGTCCGCGTTTTCGTTGAGGCGGAACGACACGACCCCGCCGCTGTTCGTCACGCTGCTGGCGTAGGGAACGGCGTGGGAGGTCAAGCCAACCGCCAGAAAGGCGGCGGCGATCAGACCACGCATCGAAATTCTCGGGGTGCTGGGCGGATTCATGAACAGGTGGTGTTTCTTGGTGGTGGGTTCAGTGGGAAGAATGGGGGCTCCGATCAACTAGGGCACATGGGGAACTCCAATCCCGTCATCCTGGGAAAGCTCACGCAGCCGCAAATAGTAGCCGCCTTTTTCCCGGACCCATTCGGCGTGGCCGTCGGCGAAATTGGCATTGGCGCCGTCCGCTCCGTGGTTGTCGTTCACGCTGGGGTAATTGTTTGGAAACTTCGCCGTGTTGGCCCGCGCCGCCGTGAGCGAATCTCCGTCGAGCGTGAGCCAAGTCTGGCTCGGTCCCGGAACCGTTCCTTGCAGGCCGAGGCCGTCGATGACCTTGGTGTGGGCCCGGCTCTGGACCCGTTGCTCCGTCTTCCGCAGCTGGTTGCCGGTTGTGCCATCGGTTTGTTCCGCAGGGCCGGCGGCTTGGTTCCGCCACCAGGAGAAGTTCTCATAGCTGTAACCCGCAGACGTCTTGTTGGTGGCGAAACTGACCAAATCCGCGAGATCGGTCCCCGAGGAGAACACATCCAGGCGAACGAAATTCTGGGTACTCGGGCAGATGAACAACTTCTCGTTCTTGGCGAAGTTCCGATACATCCAGTTCATGTTGTCGTCGTAGTAGCTGCGCGACGGGCCGCTCAGGATGCCGTTGTTGTCCTGCGCGTAGGTGAAGTTCCCCAGGCCCATCTGGCGGAGGTTGCTCAGGCACTTGATCCGGTTGGCCTTCTCCTTCGCCTTGCCCAACGCGGGCAGGAGCATCCCGGCGAGAATGGCGATGATCGCGATGACGACCAGCAGCTCGATCAGCGTGAAACCGCGGCGGAGAAGGTTCGTGGCGGGGATGGATGCGTTCATGGTTCCGACGTCGCCTGCACGAGGGAGAACCGGGCCTGCGCGCGGCGGCCTCTCGGCCCGGCTCCGCGCACCCGACGACCAAACTCTCCCTATCCTCGGTTCTCATACCCCGTGGCCGTCCGCCATGCCCAGCGCGTTCCACCGGGGACACACCCCTAGTTTTGGTCGGCGCTGCGGCGAGAGGGCCATCTCCAGGTCCTTCGCCCTGCGGCATTGACTCGGCTCGCCGCGTCGCGCCAAACACTTCCATGCACTTCTTCCGGATCGTCTCCGCCCTCCTGCTGGCCGCGACCGTTTCCCGCGCGGCCGACGCCGTCTTCGAAGCCCGCGTCTTCACCAATGCCGCCGGGGCCACGCTGCCCTACCGCCTGCTCGTTCCGGAAAACTATTCCCCTGAAAAAGCCTATCCGCTGGTGCTCTTCCTCCACGGCGCGGGCGAACGCGGCTCCAATAACACCGCCCAGCTCGTCCACGGCACGAAGCTCTACCTCGATCCCGCGAACCGCGCGAAGTTCCCTTGCTTCGTCGTCGCACCGCAGTGCCCGGCCGGACAGCGCTGGGTGGACATGGAGTGGTCCGGCGACAAGGGCACGCAGCCTTCCGAGCCTAGCGCCGCCATGCAGCTCGTGCTCGGCATCCTGCACCAGACCCAGAAAGAGTTCTCCCTCGATCCCGCCCGCATCCACGTCACCGGCCTGAGCATGGGCGGCTACGGCACTTGGGACTTGATCACGCGCTACCCGGAGCGCTTCGCCTCGGGCGCGCCCATCTGCGGCGGCGGCGACGCCACGGTGGCAGCCAAGGCGGCGAAGGTTCCCATCTGGGCCTTCCACTCCGACGACGACGCCGTGGTGAAGGTGGTCCGCTCGCGCGACATGATCGGCGCGATCCGCACCGCCGGTGGTTCCCCGAAATACACCGAGTATTCCGGCCTCGGCCATGACTCGTGGACCAAGGCGTATTCCGAGCCCGAATTCCTCCCATGGATGTTCGCCCAGCGCCTCGGCCAGCCGGACACCTTCGCGGTGAAGGCCGCCGCGAAGCCCGACGTGGGCGTGTTGCCGGACGACAACGCCATGCCCGCCACCGGCCCGGTGCGCCGCGCCGATTGGTTCCGCAACCTCTGGCGCGAGCGCCGCACCGCCTGGGCCAAACAGGTCCAGCAGGACCAGGGCGCGGTTGTCTTCCTCGGCGATTCGATCACCCAGGGCTGGGGCGACAACATGGGCAACAGCTTTCCCGGCCTGAAGGTCGCCAATCGCGGCATCGGCGGCGACACCACGCGCGGCGTGCTCTACCGGCTCAAGGAAGACGTGCTCGACCTGAATCCCAAGGCCGTCGTCCTTCTCATCGGCACCAACGACCTGGAAGACGGCGCCGATCCCCGGCTCATCGCCGACAACGTGAAGCTCATCCTCACCGCCCTCCGGAAGCACAACGCCACGATGCCCGTCGTCGTCTGCAAGGTGATGCCGAGCGACAGCACGAAGAAGCGTCCTGCCGACAAGATCCGCCGGATCAACATCCTCGTGGACGAGATCGTGAAGACCGACGCGAACTTCGTCCGCTGCGACACCTGGACGCCCTTCGCCGACGACCAGGGCGACGCCCGCGAACGCGAATTCCCCGACCTGCTGCATCCGAACAAGGCCGGCTACGACCAATGGGCCGCCGCGTTGAAGCCGATCTTCGCCCAGCTCCGGCTTACCGCCGAGAGCGCCGGGATCATCGCCGCCGGGGCCAAGCTGGAGAAGCTGAAGGGCGAATATGCCTTCACCGAGGGCCCGGCCGCGGACAAGCAGGGCAACGTCTTCTTCACCGACCAACCCAATGATCGAATCGTCCGCTGGGACGCGCAGAGCGGCGAGGTCTCCGATTGGCTCAAGCCCAGCGGCCGCGCCAACGGCACCTACTTCGATGCCTCCGGAAACCTCCTCACCTGCTCCGACGAAAAGAACGAACTCTGGTCGGTCGCGCCCGACAAGACGGTCACGGTTCTGGTGAAGGACTTCGGCGGCCAGCTGCTCAACGGGCCGAACGACCTTTGGATCCGTCCCGACGGCGCCCTCTACTTCACCGACCCGCTCTACAAGCGCCCCTACTGGAAGCGCGACGGCGCGATGCAGCAGGACGGCCAGCACGTGTATTTCATGGACGCGAAACGCGAGAGCGTCCGCCGCGTGACCATCGACCTCGTCCAGCCCAACGGCCTCATCGGCACCCCCGACGGCAAGACGCTCTATGTGGCCGACATCGGCGACCGCAAGACCTACGCCTACGACATCCAGGAAGACGGCCTGCTGACGAACAAGCGCCTCTTCTGCACCCAGGGCTCCGACGGCATGACCCTCGACAACCAGGGCAACGTCTATCTCACCGGCCGCGGCGTCAGCGTCTTCGACAAGACCGGCAAGAAGATCGAGCAGATCGACGTGCCAGAAGGCTGGACCGCCAATGTGACCTTCGGCGGCCCGGACCGCGACCTCCTCTTCATCACCGCCAGCAAGGGCATCTACGGCCTGAAGATGACGGTGAAAGGGGCGCAATGACCGCACTTTTCTGTCCAGGTCCGGCCAAGCAACCCACGAGAGCTTGGCCGACCCGTTGACCTCTTCAGAAACAACTCGAGCAACGGATCGGTGAATCCGGCCGATAACCCGCCGCATGTCAGCCCTGAGCCATCGGAAGCCGGAATGTTTGCCGCGACCCGATGCGTATGCCGCTTGGTTTTCCCGGTCGTAGGGCGAGCGCGCTCCCCGGTTGGCCAAGTCTGAAACGGGTGCGGACATTCGGCTCCGCGCATTTTTCATGAACCATCAAATCCCCAGTTGACGGCCGAGGGCGACGCTCGCTAATTTGCGCGCCCGTTTGCGTTCCAGAGTAGCTCAATGGTAGAGCACGCGGCTGTTAACCGTGTGGTTGTAGGTTCGAGTCCTACCTCTGGAGCCATCATCCTCAGTGACTTACGACGCGCCCAAGGCGTCGGACCTACCTCGAAACCTACCTCCCGAGAACATGGCCGACGCATGGAGGGCGCTCGCCGATGCAGCCGCCGCGCTGCATCGGATTGCGAGCGCCTACGCAGGACAGGACGTTTCGTCTCTTTCGGTCCCGACTCCCCCGCTCCACTCGCCGGCCCCCCCTCACCCTCATCGAAGTCGTCAACGAACTGCTCCTGTCGAAGTCGAAGCGCGGCCGATCCGACCAATACCTGCGCCAGCTCCGGCACTGCTTCGCACTGTTCGCCAAAGGGCGAAGCCGGACGCCCATCGGCGCGATCACGACGGCGGAGCTTGAAGAGTGGCTGGACGGACTGGACGTCTCGGACCGCACCGTCAAGGGACGCATCCAATACTTGAAGCTGCTCTTCGGTTTTGCCGTCCGGCGCGGCTACCTCTCCAAGAGCCCCGCCGATCCGTTGGAGTTGCCGACGATTACGAGCGACACGACGGGCATCCACACCCCGGCCGAGGTTCGCGCTGTGATGGCCGCCGCGCTCGCGGAAGCGCCCCGAGTGGCTTTGGTCCTAGCCCTGCGCTACTTCGCGGTCTGCGGGCCGCCGAGGTGGCCAGGCTGGCCCCTGAAGACATCCACCTCGAACAAGGCCGGATCATCTTCCCGGCCTGACCTGACCTCGCCAAACTGAGCCGGGAGGAATGAGAGTCTTGGCCGAAGCGAAGTCGTCTTCGC
Organism: uncultured Verrucomicrobiales bacterium; assembly: GCA_946480965.1. The sequence goes on from CAMLMI010000053.1 coordinate 16,118, forward strand.
CCTCGGCTTTCAGGCCCGGATGCCGCTCCAGCACCTGCTCGATCAAGGCCAGCGCCTCCTCGCGTTCCAGCCCTTCGCTCCGCTGGGCGTCTTCGGCCTCCAGCGCGTCGGCCGCGTCCACATAGAGCGGGACCAATGCGCCGGACAGCAGCCGGAAGAACTCCGGGCGAACCTCGCGAAAGAGATGGGACGAGAGACTGGCCATCGACGAAGCGGCCGAGGGTTTAGTCCGGCTTCATGAAGACGGCCCCGAGCAACCTCACTTCTTCAGCCCGATGCTGCTGGAGCGCTTGGCGACCTTGCGGCTGGTGAGAACCTTCGTGACCGTGCCGGTCTTGAGATACTTCGACTTCACCGTTTCCAGGATGGCGTCGCGGTGGTCGTAGAGGCGCTTGAGCTTGCGGGGCTTCACCCGAGCGGTGACGTAGGCGGTGAGCAGCGGCAGCGCGATGGTGCTGTCGGTGTAGCAGACGACGCTGTCGGGCAGCTTGTCGGGATCGACCTTGCCCCAGCTCACGGCTTCGGCCGGCGTGGCACCGCTGAGGCCGCCGGTGTCGGGGCGGGCGTCGGTGCATTGGAGGAAGTAGTCGTGGCCCTTCTCCTGGATGCCCATGACCTCCTGGATCTGCGGCTCGGTCTGGAGCATGAAGTTCTTCGGGCTGCCGCCGCCGAGGATGAAGACACTGCTGGTGTGGCCGGTGCTCTTCGCGTGATAGACGATGCCGGCGGTCTGGTTCACGTCGCGGTTCACGTCGGGCATCAACAGCGAGCCGCGCATGGACATGGCGGCGACGTTCATGCCGATGGAGCTGTCGCCGGGGCTGCTGGTGAAGATGGGGATGCCGCACTCGTAGGCCGTGGCAAGGACGGAGCTATCCTTGATCCCGAGCTTCTTCTGGCGGGCATGGACGTATTTGCCGAGGAGGTAGTGGAACTCGTCGGTGCCCATCGGCCGCTGGAACTCGGGGCCTTGGATGACCTCGCGGACGAAGGCGTCGGTGTCGAGCAGCACGTTGTAGTCGAAGAGCACGTCGTAGATACGGATGACGCCTTCCTGGTGCAGCTCGGTGTCGTCGAGGAACGGCGTGCCGGAATGCAGCTTCATGTCCAAGCCGAAGTGCAGATCGTGATAAAGGTTCGCGCCGGTGGAGATGACCCAGTCGATGTAGCCGCCTTTCATCAGCGGGATGATGTAGCTCTTGCCGAGGCCGGCCGGGGTGAGCGCGCCGGTGAGGGACATGCCCACGAAGCCGTCGTCCGGCAGCATCTTCTTGGCGAGGAGCTGGGCCGCTTCGCGCAGACGGCCGCCGTTGTAGGCGAGCATCGACTGGTCGATGAGGTCGGCGGCGGAGATGTTCTTGCCGACGCCGAAGGGATTGAGGCGCGGGTAGGCGGCGAACTTCTTCGAGACTTTGTGGGCGGACGATTTGCTCATAACAGGTGGCGCGAATTAAGGCGGAACGACGGACGAAGGGAAGCGGGGAGTTGGTGCGGGGCGGATGACGGATGCTGGATTCCAGATGCCTGTGATCCGAGAACAGCGATCCGTTGTCAGTCTTCAGTTTTCAGAAGAGGTGGAGATACGACGGACAATTGGCTTTGAAACGGTTCATCCGGTTTCTACGGTCCAGTCCCGGAAGCGCCCGAACCCATGAAGCCCCGATTCCTTCCCCTGCCCCTGCTCGCCCTTTTGCTGATCAGCGCGATTCTCCCGGTGTTCGCCGCCACCGTCACTCCGCCCGAGTCGGCTTCCGTCGGCGCGGACGATTCTGCCGAGACGCGGCGGCTGCTGGAATCCAGCCTGCGGCTTCAGCAGCAGCTCCAGGAGAACCTCGCCGCCAGCGAACGCGCGCGCCAGGAAGCGGCCGCTTCCAGCCGCACCAACACGGACGCTTTGGCCGCGCAGCTCAAGACGCTGGAATCCACCTTGGCCGAGCGCCAGGAAACGCAGGCGCGTTCCCTGGAGAAAACCGCCGGAACGGCCCTGGTCGCGATCGTCGTCTGCGCCGTGGCCGGATTGCTCGCGCTGCTCGGGTTGGCCTGGGCGCAATGGCGCGGCATGAACCGCTTGGCCAC
>CAMLMI010000054.1 GCA_946480965.1 uncultured Verrucomicrobiales bacterium
GTAGCCGCTAAGGGGGAGAGGCGGCGGCCGCCGCGACCCTGATGAAGTCACGGCGCCGGGCCTTCGCTTTTGCGCGCGCTTGCCCATATAATGGGGCATGCACACCCAAAACCCCTTCATGGACGAGATCGCCAAGCTGACCACGGCGGCGATGGGCCTGGCCCAGGCCGCCGGCGACGAGGCCAAGACGGCGATGCGCGCTCAGGCCGATCGCCTGGCGGTCGCGCACCCAGTACCCCAGCAGGTAGGTGGCGAAGACCTGGCCATCGAACTTCTTGCGTCGATAGAGCCAGGCGAGACCGACATAGAGCGCGAGGTTCAGCCCCGCTTCGTAGATCTGCGTGGGATGCACCGGGAGCGCGGGCTGGGTTTCCAGGATCTTGCCGAGCGCGACCTGGTGGTTCCAGGCCTGCGACTGCGCCGGGAACTGGATGGCCCACGGCAGCTCGCAGGCTTTGCCGAAGCAGCAACCCGTCATCAGGCAGCCGATCCGGCCGAAGACATGCCCCAGCGCGATGCTCGGGGCCAAGGTGTCGGCCACGCGCCAGAGCGGCAGCTTCTTCCACGCGCAGTAGCCGATGGCCGCCAACGAACCGCCGATCAATCCGCCGTAGAACACGAGCCCCCCGTCGCGGATGGCGAAGATCTTCGACCAAGGTTGCCCGGCGAAGTCGGTCTTCCAGAACGTGGCTACATAGAGCAGCCGCGCGCCGAGCAGCGAGCCGAGGATCAGCAGCGTTCCAAGATCTGCCACCGACTCGCGCGGCAGGCGGTCCAAAGCCGAGCGGCGGCTCGCAGTGTAGAGCCCGAGCAGGATGCCGACGGCGACGAGGACGCCATACCAGTAGATGGTGAATTGCCCGAGATGGAACGCGACCGGATGCACAGGGCGCGAACGCTAGGGCCTGTCATGGGAAAGGGCAAACTTCGGAAAAGCAGTCCTCTTCTCATACCCCTCTTAATCCTGCTCTTCATCCTAATCTTGATCTCTTTCGCCATACGATTGGGGCGAAGAGCATGATTAAGATTGAGACTACGATTGAGAAGAATCCCCCGGCCCTAGGCCGTTCACTGAGCTTCGTCCGTCTTCGGCGGCGCGAGACGGATCGAGTAGAAGACCTGGGCGCTGTTGGTGGCGTCGAGATCGCGGAAGGTCACTCCGTCGCCATTGACGACACCGCGCCAGATGGGCCGCCAGGGGTTCCACTCCGTGAGATTGGTGCTGGCGAACAGGACCGTCTCCCGTCCGCGCAATTGTTCGGCGCGCAGTTGGAACGAACCGTCAGCCAGCGGTCCGCTCTTCGCGGCGACGATGGCCGGAGGCAACGGGTCGAGCCGCAGCTTGAGCGTGTAGTCATGGCCGAGATCGTCATCGCCTCCGATCATGGCGAATTGCAGCGGCTCGTCGGCTTTTGCGGGAAGAACGAACTCGTCGCCCCAGCCATCAATCCACTCCAGGTCTTCCAAGACTTCGCCACGATAAATGCCCAACCGGACATTGTTGCCCTGGAAGGCGAGCGCCAAATTGCCTGCCTGGGGCGCGGTCCAAGTCCACCAAACCGTGCGATAGCTGTTGTCGGGTCCACCATTGGGTTCTCCGACCTCAGACGACGCCGCAAACGTGTTTCCAGTCACTGCGGCTTCGACTCCCTTGAATGGCGTTCGGTTTGTGAACTGGTCGTTCGTCGGCAGGGCATGGAAGCGCAGCGAAAAATCCAGCGGTGGCGGAGCCGAAGCAAACACCGACACCGAGGCGAGGATCGCATAGGTGCGCCCCGCCACGACTTTGATGGAGTCCACCGGACCAGCTTCTTCCAGCCCCGGCTTCCTTCCGTCTATGCCTTCCACCCAAACCCAAGTCGAAGGCTCACTGTCCACCACTTCCGAGACAGCCACTCCCCAAGCAGGAGACAGAGGGGTATGCCGTTCACTGAAACTGCCCCACCATGTTCCTCCAGCGATCCGCATCCCGCTCCGCACAATGAGCACCTCGTTGGATGAAAGCCCCTGCGGATGGTCGAAAGTTGGGACCGGCCAGGATTCAGTGAGGGTCGTCGCCGTTGGCAAAGGGCGGGGGGCTTGGACTCCGCTGCTGAAACTCAAGCGCCCAGCGCTTGGCGCAGTCCAGACCCACCAGACTTCTCGCGATTGGAACCAAGGGGAAACGAGCGGATCGAGGGGAGGAACCGGCGCGGTCAGCTCGTGGTAGTCACCGACGAGGATCGTGGCGTTGGCGAAGTTCGTGTTGGCCGGTGGTTCGGCCGCGACAAGGGAGATGGAAACCAAAGCAGGCGCGGCCAGCGCGAACGCTTTCCCGATCCGGTGAATGGAGCCTCCGATTTTCATCCGGGCGAGTTGCTAGCCGACGGCCCATCCGCTGTCACTCTCCAACTTGAAGACGTTTCTTAGATTGAATTCGATCTGAACGGCGCTAAGGGCAGGCCCTTCGTCAGAACACTTCGACCACGCGCGGACCGAGCACGTCCAGCTTCGGCTGGATGCCGAGGCCGGGTGCCTTCGAGGCGGCCATGCGGCCGTTCACCCGCTGAGGCGCGCCGTCGGCGGTGCTGACGGTGACGTAGCTGTTGAAGTCGGTGGTGCTGAAGAGGAATTCGGTCGGTGTGCTGTGGGCCAGATGCGCGATGGCGGCGGTGGCGATGTCGCCGCCCCAGGAATCTTCCAGCGTCATCGCGATCCCGAGGCTTACGCAGAGGTCGCGGGCCTGGCGGGTCTTGGTGAGGCCGCCGAGCTTGCTGATCTTCAGGTTGACCACGTCCATTGCGAGGTCGGTCTTGGCGCGGAGCAGGATCGAGAGGTCGTCGATGTTTTCATCCAGCACGAACGGGAGGTCGCAGTGGCGTCGCACCGCGAGGCATTCCTCGTAGGTCAGGCAGGGTTGCTCGATATAGACGTCGATGTCGCGCACGGCGCGGGCGACGCGCACAGCTTCGTGCTGCACCCAACCGGTGTTGGCGTCGGCCACGAGGCGGTCTCCCGGCTGGAGCTTTGCGGCCACGGCGCGGATGCGGGCGATGTCCACATCGGGATCGCCTCCGACCTTGAGCTGGAACCGCCGATAGCCCTCGGCGCGGTAGCCGGCGACCTTGTCCGCCATCGCTTCCGGCGCTTCCTGCGAAATGGCGCGGTAGAGGTGCACGTCGTCGCCGTAACGGCCGCCGAGCAGCTCGCAGACGGGTATTCCGGTGGCTTGGCCGAGAAGGTCCCAGCAGGCGATGTCCACGCCGCTCTTCACGTAGGGATGGCCCTTGAGCACCGCGTCCATCTTGCGGTTGAGCCTGGCGAACTGGCGGGGATCTTCACCGAGCAGATGCGGGCCGAGTTCGCGAAGCCCGGCGCGAACGCCTTCGGCATAGGCGGGCAGATAGAACGGCCCGAGCGGACAGACCTCGCCATAGCCGATGAGGCCTGTGTCGGTCTCGACGCCGACGATCGTGCTGTCGAAGACTGTGACCGACTTGCCACCGCTCCATTTGTAGGTGGTTTCGTGCAGCGGGAGTTCGACGCGATGGGCGAAGACGCGGGTGATTTTCATGGCGACAGTCGGGCGTGAAGCTCGGTCAAGGTTTGGCACCCCAGAGCCTGGCCAGCAACCGCGCCATCTCCGGATCGTGTTTTTCGAGTTCCTCGCGGCGGAAGGGGAAGAAGTCGTTGCGGGAAAAGAGCGCCTCGGTCGTCTCCGCGAAATACTCCATCGGATTGGTCAGTGCGTAGGCTTTCTCGACGCTCGTCGTTCCCGTGGCGTCGCGCCGGGCGACACGGTCATACTCACCTCCGGCCTTCGCCTTCTCAAACGCGACCTTGATCTCGGCGTTGTCGAAGCCGTCCGGCAGCACGCGATGATGGTAGGCGTGGGCCAGTTCGTGCAGGGCGAAGTTGGGCATCCGCTTCGACTCGGATTCGAAGATGCGGACATTCGTGAACTCGACGCCGCCGACCATCGCCGGGTTCCGGCCATTGGCCGCCAACCAAGCGGCTCCGGGATGGAATTCGGCGCGAGGTTGCACGCCCGGATACTCGGGCGAAAACCAGAGCGGCACCTTCCGCAATTCGTCCACGGCCGCAACGGGCACCTCGCGGACGATCTCCTGCAACTGCGTCCGCAGCAGCTTCAGCGCTTCGTCGGTGGCGGGCTGGCCGGACGTCAACAGGCGCTCATCGACCAGCACGGTCCAGCCTTCGATGCGGTTGGTTTGGTAAGAGGAACTGGACGCCGCGGCTCCGAGCGAAAGCTCTGCGTCAAACAAGAACACCGACAACGCCACAATCCATGTTCGGCAGATTTCTGTGGCGGCGCTCATGGCGTCACTCTTAATGAGACCCGCGCAATGGAGTGACAATGAAAGATTCGTTCGGCTCTGAGCTGCGGAGAAGCGAAAGACCGTAGCCCACAGCGTGAGCTGTGGGTGGAAGGAAGCTTGCGAAGCATGAGCCCCGGAGGGGCGGCAGAAGACCGAAGACCACAAAGGACGGGATTTTCTGTCGCCCCTGCCGGGGCTCGTGGGTTTGGAGGCTCCAACCCCGGGCTCACGCCCGGGGCTAAGTTCTGCCGCGCCTCTGGCGCTGGAACCACACATCGCACCACGACGGAGATCCTGTCACTCCATTACACGGCCAATAAGTCGGCGTTCGCGTCTAGAGCCCCGGCGCTCGCTCAACCCAGCTAGCGCGTCTTGAACGCCGCCGTTGCGAGGGCGAGGCGTTGGCGGACTTCCTCCACGTCGCCGGAGCCGCAGATGTCGATCAGGAGCCCCAAACCTCGATAGTGGCTGATGAGCGGCTCGGTCTGGTCGTGGAACTTGTTCAGACGCACCTGCACGGTCTGCGCGGTGTCGTCGTCGCGCTGGTAGAGATGCTGGCCATCACAGCGGCTCTCGGGGCAGCTCTTGAAGGGGTTGAACTCCGTGTGGAAGGAGCGGCGGCACTCGCGGCAGATGCGGCGGCCGGAGAGGCGCTGCACGATCTCCGCATCGGGCACCTGGAGATTCAGCACGGCGGTGATCTTGCGGCCCAAGCCGACCAGCATGTCGTCGAGCGCGTGGACCTGCGGCAAGGTTCTGGGAAAGCCGTCGAGCACGAAGCCGGGGGCGCAGTCCACTTGGGCCAAACGTTCGCGGACCATGCCTTCGGTCACGTCGTCGGGCACCAGTTCGCCGCGGTCGATGTATTCCTTGGCGATGCGGCCGAGCTCGGTCTTGTCCTGGATGTTCTGGCGGAAGAGGTCGCCGGTGCTGATGTGCGGAAGCTTGAGATCGGCGCAGAGGTAGTCGGCCTGGGTGCCCTTGCCGCTGCCGGGGCCGCCGACGAGGAGGAAGTTCCGGCTGGGTTTGGCGGGCGCGACGGACTTGGGCACGCGACGGCGGCCGAAGTCGAGCAACAGGTCGCGCTGTTCCGGAGTGATCCGGGGTTTGCCGCCCGCGAGCAGATCGCCGATGGCGAGCACGAGCTGGTTGTGGACGGCGTCGATGTCGCCATGCCCGTCGATGAATCCGAGCCGACCCGAATCCATGTAGTAGCGGAGCACCGGAGCCATCGTCCGGCTGAAGACGCGCAGGCGGTTCTCCAGGATCTCCGGCGTGTCGTCGGCGCGGCGGGGAATGCGTTCGGCGGCGCGCTCGAAGACTTCTTCCTTGGGGATATGGACGTAGATGACGGCATCGAGACGGCGGCCATAGCTGCGGAACATCTCATCCAGGAACTGCGCCTGGGCCATCGTCATGGGGAACCCGTCGAAGAGCAGGCCGGAATCCGCCGGAACACGATGCGCGACCTCCTCGACCATCGCGTCCACCAGGTCGTCGGGCACGAGATCGCCGGACGCGACGTATTTCTTGGCCAGGATGCCGAGGGCGGTGTGGCGGTCGAAGTGGTCGCGCAGGAGCTTGCCGGTGGAGAGATGCCGCAGGCCGAAGGGCCGGGCGATCCGGGCGGCCTGGGTGCTCTTGCCCGCGCAGGCGGGACCAATGAAGGCGATGTTCATCCGATTCGTTTTCCGCGCGGACGGAATGCACAGCCCGTCGCAACAGGCCGAAAGGAGAAGCAATCCCGCCGGGAATAGGCAAACCCGAACCTCCTGTCGGGACTCCCCCGGAACGGGTGGCCCGGGACCAGCCTGACGAACAACCTACAGGAGACTCCTCACCCGGCCTTCGGCCACTCTCTCCCCCATAGGATGGGGAAAGGGGCATGCACCGACCGACGCGGCTCAATACCGCGTGATCGTTTCCCCGAGATTCAGGACCACGCGGGTGAGGGAGGTCCAGGCGGCGTGTTCGGCGGGATCGGCGCTGGTCGGGGCGGGGCTTTGGCCGACGCGCAGGAGCTTGGCGGCTTCCTCGGGATTTTCCCGGTAATGCGCGCGGTGGGTTTCCAGAAGGGCGAGGAGCGAGGGGCGTTCGCGTTCGCCGACCGGACGGAGCAGCGCCTGTTGGAAGGCGGCGTCGAGCCGGGCGGCGTCGGTCTTCAGGCGACGGTCGGCGAGGAGCTTGGCGGCGAAGACGCGGGCGGCCTCCACGAAGCTGGGATCGTTCAGCAGGGTGAGCGCCTGTTGCGGCGTGTTGGAGACCACGCGGTCCACGGCGCATTCCTCGCGGGCGGGAGCGTCGAAGTTCGCCATCATCGGATGCAGGAAGGTGCGCTGCCAATGGCTGTAGAGGCCGCGGCGATACTGGCGGTCGTCCCGGCTCGCGGGGTAATCGCGGTCGGGGAACTGGAGGTTGGCGTAGTAGCCGGCGGGCTGATACGGGAAGCCGCTGGGGCCGCCGATCTCGGGGTCGAGCAGGCCGGCGACGAAGAGCGCGTTGTCGCGGACGAACTCGGCCTCCAACCGCCGCGCGTTCTGGCGGGCGACCATGCGGTTGTTCGGATCTTCCTCCAGCAGCTCGGGGCGGACCTTGGAGCTTTGCCGGTAGGCGGTGGAGGTGGCCATCAGGCGGACGACGTGCTTCACGTTCCACCCGCTTTCCATGAACTCGGCCGCGAGCCAGTCGAGCAGCTCGGGATGCGTGGGCGGTTCTCCCTGGGTGCCGAGTTCCTCCGGCTGGTTGGAGATCCCGGTGCCGAAGAACTGTTTCCAGAGCCGGTTGACGAAGGCGCGCGCGGTCAGCGGATTGTCGCGCGACGTCAGCCAACGTCCGAGATCGACGCGGCTGAGACGGCCTTCCTCGGGCGGCTTGGGGCCGGGCAGGAAATGTGGCGTGGCGGGCGGGACAATGGGGCCCGATTCATCCAGCCAATCGCCACGCGGCAGCACCCGGGTCACGAGCAGATGGGTCGTCGCCTCGGAGACGAGCGTCGGCGCCATCCCGCCGCGGCATTCCACCACGGCCAGGCGGAGCTGCTTCAGCGTCTCGTGCGCGGCCGGAGAATGGGCGGTGCCGAGGAGAAAGCTCTGCGCCAGGAGCGCGCGTTGCCGGGCGGACCGCCGCCATTCGCCGCGCCGCAACGCGTCGGCCAGTTCCTCGCCGGCTCCCGATCGCAGCGCGTCGGCGTCCGTGAACGGCGTCACGCTCAGGCGCACGCAGCCGACATCGTCGGACTCGATGCGGACCTCCAGTCGGTCGCCTTCCTCCGCCTTGAGCGGCGTGGCCGGCAGATAGACGGCGGTCTGCGGCACGGCGTTCGTGCCGGTGCGCCATTGCTCGTGGATGCCGGTGCGTTCGTGCCCGTTGAAATAGGTGGGCCGCCGGTCCGTGGCCTGGGCGTCGTAGAAACGGACGTTCTCGGACTTGCCGTCGTGCTTGCGCAGCGTCGCGGCCAGCTTGATCTCGCCCGCCTTGCGGCCGTCGCGGAAGGCGGAGCCACCGTGCGTCTCGGTCGGCAACAGCTCGACCCGCAGCGCGGCGACGCGGCCGGGCATCAGGCCAAAGGTCGCGACCAACTTGTCGTTCGACTTGGCCTTACCGGTGAAAAGGATCGAGCCGTCGGCCCGCACCGCGAGCTGCGTCTGCGCATTGGTGTCGGCCATCTTCACGGCCGGATTCAGCGCGACCTGCCAGCCGTCGTTCCACGTTTCGAGGAAGGCGACCGACTGCTTCTGCCATTCGGCGAACGCCTCCGCCGCCGGGGCGTTGGTGCGAAGATGCGTCGCCTGCTGCGCGGCCAAGTCGGCGATGCGCTGGCGCAACCTGGCTTCGCGCCGGACGAGATGCGCGTTGGTCACGACGAGTTCGGGCGGGAACGGATGGTCGTTGCTCCATCCCTTCAAGTCGGGGTTCGGCGTATAGGTGTAGTCCTGATAGACGCCCCATTGCCGCAGGTCGTCGAAGAACGCCGCCATCGAGTAGAAGTCGCGCGCGGTGAAGGGATCGAACTTGTGGTCGTGGCACTCGGCGCAGGCCAGCGTGGAGCCGAGCCACGCCGTGGAGACCGTGCGGACGCGGTCGGCCGAGTATTTGATCAGGTATTCCTTCGGCTGCGCGCCGCCCTCGCGCGTCATCATGTTCAACCGGTTGAAGCCTGAGGCAACGCGCTGTTCGACCGTGGCGTCCGGCAACAGGTCGCCGGCGATCTGCTCCAGCGTGAACTGGTCGAAGGGTTTGTTGCGGTTGAAGGAATCGATGACGTAGTCGCGGTAGGGGAAGATGTTTTGGTCCTGGTCGCCGTGATAGCCGACCGTGTCGGCGTAGCGCACCGCGTCGAGCCAAGGAACGGCCATGCGTTCGCCGAAATGCGGCGAGGCGAGCAAGCGGTCCACCTGCTTCTCATAGGCCTTCGGATCTCGGTCCTTCACGAAGGCCTCGACCTCCGCCGGTGTCGGCGGCAATCCCGTGAGATCCAGCGCGAGCCGACGCAGCAATGTCCGCCGATCCGCTTCGGGCGACGGAGCGATCTTCGCGGCTTCCAGCCGTTCGAGGACGAAGCGGTCGATTGGGGACTTGGCCCAGTCCGCCTGGGCAACCTCCGGCACCGTGGGGCGAACCACCGGCGTGTAGGACCAATGCGGTTCGTAGGGCGCGCCCTGGGCGATCCAGCGCTTGAGCAGATCCTTCTGCCGGTCGGTCAGCTTCTTGTGCGTCTCGCCGGGCGGCATCAAGTCCTCGGGATCGTCCGTGAGGATGCGGTGCATCAGCTCGCTCTTGTCCGGATCGCCGGGGATGAACGCCTCCTTCTCGATGGCCGCGTCGCGCTCGTCCAGGCGCAGCTTGCCCTTGCGGTGCTTCGGGTCCGGCCCGTGGCAATAGAAGCAGTTGTCCGAAAGGATCGGCCGGATGTCGCGGTTGAAGCGGATCGTGTCGTCGGCGCCGAACACGGCGAAAGCGCCGCTGAACGCGACGGCCCAACAGGCCCAAACAGGAATGCGAAGCCGGAAACTCATGGGTTCTGGGACGGAACCTAGCACGCCGCCATTCGCCGCCGCCAGCGCCCCGGTGGGACATTTTTCCCGGAGTCCTCCATTGCGGGACGGTCCCGGAAACCGTATCCAAACCCGGCCTGATCCTGTCCAAGGACCCATCCCGACCATGCGACGTTTGCTCCAGCTCCTGGCTTTGACGGTATTCGCTCTCGTTCCGAGCGTCCTCCGCGCCGCCCAACCCGTGCAGATCGTCGATCTGCTGGTCGTCGGCACCACCGAAGCCGTCTCGGCCGCCGGCGGAGAAGATCGCCTCAATGAACGGGCCCGCGCCGCCGTGGCTTCGGCCAATCTGATCCTGGAAAATTCCCGCGTGGACCTGCGGCTCCGGCTCGTCGGTTTCCGTGTCTCGTCCGGACAGGAAAGCAGTTGGTTGGAAACCGAGCTGGACCGGATGCGCGATCCGGCAGACGGGCGACGCGACGAAATCCCCGGATGGCGTGACGAGCTCGGCGCGGATCTCGTCTGCCTGGTGGTGGACAACGCTCCGGACATCTCTTTCAAGGGTTTGCCCGGTCCCTCCGCCGCCAACGCCTACAGCGCCGTCGCGCAATCGGCGCTGCTGGACAGCAACGCCCTGGCCTTGGCCGTCTCCTTCAACTTCGGCTGCCAGCTCGAACGCTCCGATGCCACGCCCGGCGGCGCGTTCAGCTTTTCGCTCGGACACACGTTCGCCGTGCCGGGGCAGGGGATGTTCAGCACGATCGACGGAGCCCAGAGCCGGCGCGTGCCTTGGTTCTCGAATCCGGATCTGTCCCATCTCGGCGTGCCGACGGGCATCGCCGCCGGATCGCCCAATGCGGCCGACAACGCACGCACGCTCCGGCTCACCGCTCCGATCGTGGCGCAGTTTCGCGGAGCAGCCCCAATGACGCTTCCTCCCACCGTGGCGTTCGTTCCACCGCCGAACGCGACGGTGCGGACCGTTGCCCAGGAAAGCCCCGTCCTGCTGGAAGTCTCGGCGAGCGACGCCGACGGAACGGTCGCGCGGGTGGACTACTTCCTGGAGCGCGACAACGGCCTGGTCCGCGAATGGCTGGGGGCATCGACGAATGCGCCGTTCGCGTTTTTCTGGAAACCGCGCGACACCGGACGCTGCGCGGTGCTGGCGGTGGCCACGGACAACCACGGAGCTTCGGGGCGCTCCACCACCTCGCTGGAATTCGACGTCGTCCCCGCCGCTCCCGCCAACGATCTCTTCGCCAACGCGCAGCGGCTGGTGGGTTCCTTGGTCGATGTGGAAGGAAGGACGACTTTCGCGACCCGGGAAACCAGCGAACCCGGTCCGGGGGGCGGCTCGGTCTGGTATCGCTGGACCGCGCCCAATTACGGCCGGTTGATCGTGCGGCGCGGAGCCTATCGCCAAGGGCAATACTTCGGCGTCTTTCGCGGCGACGCCGTGGGCTCGCTGGTGAAGGTCCGGGACAACGACGCGGGCAGCCCGACGAGTTTTCAATCCACGATCTACGTGCCGGTGGAGGCCGGGGTGGACTACGTGCTGGCGGTGATGAACCCCGTGCAGCCGATGGCGTCGTTCGGGTTGGAGCTGCGGCTGGAGTCCTCGCTCCACGTGGAGCTGGCCCAGCCACTGGACGGCGCGATTTTTCCGGGAGGAGCCCCCGTTTCACTCCAGGCTGCAATCAGTTTGGTGGACGGATCTCCCATTACCCAAGCCGAGGTGTGGCGCAACAACCAGACCTGGGTGGCCCTAGCGCCGCCTTTCACCAAGACGGTTCTCAGCAACCTTCCTTCCGGCCAACAGACCTTGAAGCTACGGGTGGTCGATGCGGATGGACGCAACGCTGAATCCGCTCCCGTGACCATCCGCGTGGGCCCGGCCAACGACGCCTTTACCGCGCCGGAACCGCTGGACGGCACCAATTTCGTCTTTTTTGGAACAGTGGCCCTGGCGTCCATCGAACCCGGTGAACCCGCTCCGGCCGGAGCCATCCAGAGCCGGTCGGTCTGGTATCGCTGGACCGCTCCTTCCAATGGCCGGGTGAGAATCCACGCGGAGTCGCGGCAGACCCCGCTGGTCGCCGTGGCCTACACCGGGACGGAGCTGACGAACCTCACGCAGATCGCCTGGAAATGGTTGGCCAACATTCTGGAATTCACGGCCGTAGCCGGAGAAACCTACCGCTTGCTCGTGGCGATCCCTGCGCCGGAATCGGAAGTGTTCAACGGAGGCTTCAGTCTCGGCTTCCAGTTTCGTGCCCGGGAGTCCAATGATCCGTTCTCCACCCCGAAAAAACTGACCGGCGTGCCCGCCACGGAGACGGGGGAAGACGCGATAGCGACGCTCGATCCGGGCGAAGTGCCGCCGGCCGAAGGGCTGCCGGGACATTCGCTCTGGTGGAGCTGGACCGCGCCAACCTCGGGCCTCTACCGGTTGGGCGCCCAACCCGAAGTCGCCACCAACACCGTGTTCCTCGCCTTCTACGATGCGGACACCTTCACGCTGGACCTGCCGCCCGCGCGCACGTCCCACGATGGCTCCCTGCTCTTCGATGCGATTGCGGGGCGGGAATACCGCTTTATGACCGACCGGTCCTCCGGCTTGCCGGGCCGGTTCCAGCTTTTGCTGACCCTCGTCCCCGCGCAGGACCAGTTCTCCAATCTGGCCGTGCTGACCGGCACCAACGTCGCGGTCGAAGCGGATAGTCGCTTCAGCACCTTGGAGCCGGGCGACACCGCGTTGTTCGGAGTCAACGCCCGCCGCTCCCAGTGGTGGAGCTGGACGGCTCCGGTCAACGGCTGGGTGCGAGTCGTCGCTGAGGAAGTGCAGTTCCCGTTCGTCCTGCGCGCGTTCACCGGGACCAGCCGTGACTCGTTGACCGTGTTCGGCGGCATCACGAATACCTCCTTCGGACGCCCCCCCTACCCGAGCGATTTCTGGTTCCCTCTCATGGCTGGCCAAACGGCGATCTTGGGCCGGGCAGGTCTTTGGGACATCCCGGACGGAGAAACCGATCTCGCCCAGTTCCGCGTGGAATTCTCGCCCGCGCCCACCAACGACGCGTTCGCCGATGCAGCCGAGCTGGCGACGTCTCTCCGCTTGACCGTCGTGTCGAACTCCATCGCCACGCTCGAAACGGGAGAGCCCGATCCGGGTGAATTCGGTCAAACCGGACCCATCGGCACGCTCTGGTGGCGGTGGACCGCGCCGCAGGCCGGAACCTTCCTGGTCAGGGCCGCCTACTGGACGCTTGTTGGGAGATTGAATGTTTACCAAGGCGAAACCTTGACGTCCCTGGTCCCTGTCGGCACGCGCCGGAACAGCGGGTTGGGGCCCTCGGAAATGGTTCTCGAAGCCACCCAGGGATCGAGCTTCTGGATCGCTGTGGCGCGGTCCGACGACTATTACGGAATTGCCCTGTCGGTCGCTTTGCTGGAACGGCCACTCAATGACGACTTCGCCAATCGCCTTCCGCTGGTCGGCACCAACGTGGTCGTCACGGGGAGCACCGTCGAAGCCACTTTGGAAACCGGAGAGCCCGGTCAGAGCCTGTCAGCTTGGTGGACGTGGACGGCCCCGGCCAACGGCATGTTGGAGGTTGCGTTGACCAATGCGGACGGCTTCTGCGGTGTCGATGTGTTCACCGGGGCGAGCCTCGCCACCTTGAATCTCAAGGGAAAAGCCGATGACTACGGCTTCGGCATGGTCTTCGCCCATATTCCGGTGAACGCCGGAGAAGCCTATGCCATCCGCGTTCGTCCCTCCGAGTTTTCCGCGAACCGGGGAACGACGTTCGATCTCGGACTCTTCTTCCATCCCGCGCCGGTGGGAGACGACTTCACCCAGCCGCTGGAACTCACGGGCCGGGAAATCATCCAGACGAACTCCTTCCTCGGAGCCAGTGACGAAGCCTGGGAGAGCCCCTTGACCGGACGGGCCAATGGACAGTCGCTCTGGTTCCGTTGGACGGCTCCGGAGTCCGGCTCGTATTGCGTCACCGCTTCTTCTTCCAACTATTACAGCCCCAAGGTCGCCGTTCAGGTCGGCGACTCGCCGGAGAACCTGTCTTGGCCTTATCGATCAGTGGTGATGGGCGAGGGAGGAGCAGCGTTCTGGGCCGAGGCGGGCCGCACCTATTGTTTCCTGGTCCATGCCGGCTTCGGATGGGGATCGGCCAATCCTCCGGCGATGCTTTTTCCGCCGTTCGAATTCGCCCTCTATCCGTCCCGCATCGTCATTCCTTCGCCCGCCCAGGGCGAGACGGTCGCCTACGGTTCCACCGTGGCTTTGACCCCGGTCGTGACCGGCGCGGAGTCCGATCCGGCCAACTTTGAAATCTCGATCTATCCCGAAAACTGGGAAGCGCCCATCCCCTATCCCGGGAGCCGCACTTGGCTGGTGAATCTTTACGGCACCAACGGCTTCATGGTGCGAGCCACCATCGACGGACGCCTCCACCAGACCGCCCCCACCTGGGTGATCGCGAGACCGGCCAACGACCGGTTCGTGGACGCCGCTCTCCTCGTCACCAACCAGTTCGTCAGTGGACTGCTCTCCGAAGCCACCGCCGAACCGCAGGAACCCATCGGACAGACCAATTCGCTCTGGTGGCGTTGGACCGCGCCCGCTACCGGGCGCTACTGGATCAATCCGCAGTTTCCCGGCTCCTCGCCCAGTTTCGCGGTGTATCGCGGAGATACCCTCGACGGTGCAGATCTTCTGACAGCAGGAACCGGCTCTTTGCCGTTCGATGCCACCGTCGGAACCGAATACCGCATCGCCCAGTTCGGGCGCACCGACGTCGGATTGGAGTTCTTCATCGGTTCCAAGCCCTGGCCGGAGAACGACGCGTTCGCCAACCGGCTCCCGGTCTTGAACAATCAAATCGTCGCGTCCTCCGCCTATGCGACCCGCGAAACCGGGGAACCGATCCACGGCGGGGAGTCGCCCGGACGTTCCCTGTGGTGGACCTGGACCGCCGAGGCCGACGGGCAGCTTCAGATCGAATTTTCGACCGACCTCGGCTTCCCGGCTCTGCTTGCAGTTTATCGTGGCGACTCGCTGTCCGCTCTGACCGAAGAAGTGGTCCTCAAGGCACAGCCTTCGACCTTCGACCTGCCCAACACAGTCACCAACGCCTTCCCCGTTACTGCGGGAGTCGCCTACGCACTCGCCCTCGATGGCAGCCAATACGGCTTCCTCGAAGCCCGGGCCAAACTCACGTTCCGTCCTTATCTGGCGAACGACGCCTTTGCCCAAGCCACCGTGCTGTCGGGCTCGTCCTTCGACTTCACCGGCACCAATGCGTTGACCCTGGGAGCGACGACAGTCGAACCCGGCGAGCCGGACCACGGGACGGCTTCTCCGACTCACTCTCGCTGGTGGGCCTGGAATCTTCCGAGCGCCGGTCACGTTAGCCTGGCCCTGACCGGCGCGCCTCCGGGAATCATGCTGGCCGCGTATCGGGGTGAGGCGTTGGCTTCCCTGACGCTGATCGGTCACACCAATCAAGGACGGCTCGAATTCGACGTGGAGTCGGCGGAAACCGTCCGCGTCGCGGTGGCGGGCCACAATCCCGACGCCCGTTTCGGGCTTTCGTTCCAGTTTTATCCCGTGCCAGCGAACGACGCGTTCGCCTCGGCCACGGAGCTTCCCGCCGCCGGATTCGACGGCACCGTCTGGAACTACGGCGCGACCCTGGAGCCCGGAGAACCCGTGCTGAACAGTCTCGGCGGCCAACCCGGCGGCGCTTCGCTCTGGTGGAGCTGGACGCCCCAAAACCGTGGAGCCGCCAGTCTCTTCACGGAGTTCCTCGGCGGCTGGAATCCGTCGATCTTGGGCGTCTATCGCGGCTCTGCCTTGGAATCGCTGGAACCCGTCCCAACCGCTCTCAACAACCAGGGCGGAATCGACCTGCTGGTGTCCGCCGGAGAACGGTATTGGATCAAGACCGACTGGGGCCTCGGTGCCGAGGGGCGTTTCCGCCTGCGGCTCTCCTACACGCCCGCCCATACGAACGACGCGTTCGCGTCTCCGGCGGATCTGGCCGACGGGTCCTACGTCTATTGGAGGTTCAACTCCGCCACCTTGGAACCCGGCGAACAACGGGCCTCCGATGATTCCATCGGCGCGTCGCTGTGGTATCGGTGGACGGCTCCCGCCAACGGTCCCACTCGGGTGGTCTCGTCGAATCCGCGGTCCCGGGTCGTCGTGTTCACCGGGTCCACCTTGGACGGGCTCACGGCCGTTCCGACTGCAACGAGCGGCCCACCCTACACGACGAATGTCTTCCACGCGACGGTCGGCACCACCTACCGCATCCGGGTCACAGCAACGACGGACCGCACCACCGGCTTCACCTTGGACCTGACCGGACCGCCGCGCCCGCCCCGGTTGCAGTTATCCCGAGCTCCGGGGAACGCGCCGGGCATCGGATTCGCCCTCAATGGCGTCACCGACCGGACCATCGCGTTGCAGGCTTCGACCAACCTTTTGGATTGGATCACCATCGGCTACGAAACTCCGGCGGACGATTCCCCCGTGTGGATCGATCCAGACGCAGCGGAGATTCCGCACCGCTTCTACCGGGCCTTGCCTTGGGAAGATCTTCTCGGCGTCGAATAGCCGCGCGCCGGGGCAGCATCGGCCAAGGCAACGGTTTCCGCTGTTGCCTTGGCCCGCTCCGGCTCCCTAGCTTCGCGCCCATGCTCTCCAAGGTCTGCTCTGCCGCCGTGCAGGGCATCGAGGCGTATCCCATCGAGGTCGAAGTCAACGCCGGCTGGGGCGAGACGAACGTCGTCATCGTCGGCCTGCCCGACGCCGCCGTGCGCGAATCCCGCGACCGCGTCTCCACCGCGCTGACCAACTCCGGCTACAAGTTCCCGATGGGCCGCACGACCATCAACCTCGCCCCGGCCGACGTGAAGAAGGAGGGCCCCAGCTTCGATCTCCCCATCGCCCTCGGCATGTTGGCCGCCAGTGAACAGATCGACGCCGCGCGCCTCGAACACTTCGCCCTCGTCGGCGAACTCGCGTTGACCGGTGCGGTGCGTCCGGTGAAGGGCGTGTTGCCCATCGCCATCTCCGCCAAGGCCCAGGGCCTGCGCGGTCTGCTGGTTCCGGCGGAGAACGCGCCCGAAGCCGCGGTCGTCGCCGGGCTGGATGTCATTCCCGTCCGCAATCTCCGCGAAGCCGCCACCTTCCTCGAAAGCGAGCTGGAGATCGCCCCGACCCGCGTGGATGTCGCCGCGCTCTTCGACCAGCCGATCGAGGACGAGCTCGATTTCCTCGACGTGAAAGGCCAGGAGTCCGTGAAGCGCGCTTTGGAGATCGCCGCCGCCGGCGGGCACAACGTCCTGCTCATCGGCCCGCCCGGCACGGGCAAGTCGATGCTCGCGAAACGTCTCCCCACCATCCTCCCGCCCCTCACGCTGGAAGAAGCGCTGGAGACCACCAAGATACACAGCATCTCCGGCTCGCTCGGCGCGGGCCAGGCGCTCATCACCCGCCGGCCCTTCCGTTGCCCGCACCATACCGTGAGCGATGCCGGCCTGCTCGGCGGCGGCATCAATCCCGCGCCCGGCGAAATCTCCATGGCGCACCACGGCGTGCTCTTCCTCGACGAGTTGCCGGAGTTCAAACGCAACGTGCTGGAGACGATGCGCCAGCCCTTGGAGGAAGGCACCGTCACCATCTCGCGCGCCGCCGGCACCATGACCTTTCCCTCCCAATTCATGCTCGTGGCCGCGATGAATCCCACGCCCGACGGCAAGATGCCGCACGAGAGCCGCAGTTCGCCCCGCGAGATCCAGAACTACCTCGGCCGCATCTCCGGGCCGTTGCTCGACCGCATCGACCTCCACGTGGAGGTGCCGGCCGTGAAGTTCCAGGACATCGCCAACGCCAAGCCCGGCGAACCTTCCTCCGCCATCCGCGAGCGCGTCATCGCCGCCCGTTGCCGCCAGTTGGCCCGCTTCGCCAACCGTCCACGCCTGACCTGCAACACGCGGATGAACAGCAAGGACCTGAAGACCTGGTGCCGCCTGGACGACGCCACGATGGAGCTGCTGAAGATGGCCATGAGCAACTTCAACCTCAGCGCCCGCGCCTACGACCGCATCCTCAAGGTCGCCCGCACCATCGCCGACCTCGCCGCCGCCGAGGACATCGCCGCCGACCACATCAGCGAAGCCATCCAGTATCGCAGCCTCGACCGCCAGCTCTGGACGTAGAGTAGGTTGGGCTTCCGGCCCGACCCTCTCCGGTGGGGCTGCGTTGCCGCGCAGCCCTGACTTCCGGGAAACCAGCGAAGCGTCGTTTCCCTTCCCCCCATTGGCGATTCGGCCGCTCAAGCCCGTAGCGCCTGCGTCCCGCAGGCGGGTTCCGGCGGCATCTTGCCGCCGGTCCTCTGGGAAACTCGGAGCAGGATGCTCCGGGAACCCGCAGCCGAGACGGCTACGCTACGGACCGTAGCGCAAGCCTCCGGCTTGCCGTGCCGCAACCGTCCCGGTTGCCGTAGCGCCGACATCCTGTCGGCGAGGACGCCCTCCGCCGCAGCGCGCCCCGGCAAGCGCGACGCTTGCGACACGGCCGACGGGACGTCGGCGCTACCCAGGCTTGGCCGGAGCCATCGCCCTACCCGCCGCGCCGATTCTTCCGGCTTGGACCGAGGACGAACCTTGCCCGCCGCCGCCGGATTCCTAACATCCCGCCTCGCCATGAGTTCCCCCTACGACGTGTTCCTCAGCCCCGGCTCCAAGGACCAAGCCGTCGTGCAACCTTCCGTAGCGGCGCCGCGGAAGAGCGCCCGAAATCCT
>CAMLMI010000055.1 GCA_946480965.1 uncultured Verrucomicrobiales bacterium
CACCGAGGAGGTGCAGCGCCGTTTCCGCACCGCCATCGTCAAGCGCTTCAGCGAGGAGAAGGCCCCGGAGCACTTCCGCTTCTTCGACACCATCTGCGGCGCGACCCAGGACCGGCAGGACGCGCTGGAAAAGCTGCTGAAGGAGCCGATGGACCTGCTCATCGTCGTCGGAGGCTACAACTCGTCCAACACCTCGCACCTCGCCGAGATGGGCGAGGCGGTGCTGCCGACCTACTTCATCAAGAACGCGGCCATGATGGAATCCGGCCAGTTGATCCGGCACTACAACCAGCACATCAAGCAGGAGGTCGAGACCCGCGACTGGTTGCCTGCGGGCGAGATCACCGTCGGCATCACCGCCGGGGCCTCCTGCCCGAACAACCTGATCGAGGATACCATCCGCCGGATCTTCGAGCTGAAGGGCGTGGACGTGGCCGGGCTGCTCGGGCACTGACCGATCCATTCCCATGCCCTGCAGCCGGAAGGAACTGGAGGCGCGCGAGCGCCAGATCTTGGCGCCCTACGCCCAGTTCAGCGCCGACACCCGCGGCCGCAAGGTCAAGGAGGCGCCGCCCGAGTGGCGCACCCAGTATCAGCGTGATCGCGACCGGGTGATCCACTCCAAGGCCTTCCGTCGGCTCGAATACAAGACCCAGGTCTTCCTCAACGGTTCCGGCGACCATCTCCGCACCCGCCTCACCCACACGATGGAGGTGGCGGCCATCACCCGGAACATCGCCCGGGCGCTGCGCTTGAACGAGGACCTTGCCGAGACCATCGCGCTGGCGCACGACCTCGGCCATTCGCCCTTCGGCCACAAGGGCGAACAGGTGCTGGACCGCATGATGCGCAAGCACGGCGGCTTCGAGCACAACCGGCAGTCGCTCCGCGTCGTGGAGGTGCTGGAGCAGAAGTATCCCGGCTTTCCCGGACTCAATCTTTCCTGGGAAGTCCGCGAAGGCTTGGCCAAGCACCAGACCGCCTACGACAAGCCGGAGAAGACGCTCGGCTTCGAGGCCCAGTCTTCCTCGTTGGAGGCGCAGGTCGCTAACTTGGCCGACGAGATCACCTACTACAGCCACGACTTGGACGACGGGCTGGAGTCGGGGCTGCTTTCCGAGAAGCAACTGAACAAGCACGTCGAGCTCTGGCGTTCCGCGACCAAAGAAGTGAAGCGCACCCACGGCAAGCTGCCCGACGAGTGCCGCCGCTACTTCATCATCCGCTGCCTGATCGATGGCCACGTGCGGGACGTGGTCCACACCACGGAAGCGGCCATCGCCAAGTCCGGCGTTGATTCCGCCGACGCGGTTCGCCGCCAGCCCAAGCCGCTGGTCCGCTACAGCCCCGAGCGGCGTCGGCAGAATCTGGAGCTGAGAAAATTCCTCTACCAGAACCTCTACTACAACCCGGTCGTCCACGAACCCAACGTGCGGGCCATCCGGATGCTGGAGGAGCTCTTCAAATACTACCTCGATCATCCCGAGGAGATGGGGGCCCAGACCCGCAAGCGGGTGCGCGGCGAAGGGCTGCACCGGGCGGTCTGCGACTACCTCGCCGGCATGACCGACCGCTACGCGATCCAGGACTACTACCGGCTCTTCGGCGTGCGGATCTGAGGAGCCAACCCACCCCTGACCCCTCCGAGGAGGGGATGAGGCAGAACGATATTCGGCTACCGGACGCGCGTCTCCGGTTCCCCTCCTCGGAGGGGTTTGGGGTGGGTTGTTTCTCAAGACGAGAAGGCTGCAATCGGGCAATCCTCCCGATTTCCAAGCCCCTCCTGACGCTCTGCACGACTTTCCCAGTGCCGTCGCGCAACAATTCCGGCGTGCGCCCAAGTTTCCGGTTGAAGGGCGGGGGACGAGGTCTAACTTGGGACGCGTGGGTGGGGCCGATTCCATTCCGGAGCTGACCTGGCTTCTGATGCTGATCCCGCTGGGGATGAGCATCGGGATGGGTTGCCTCATTGTCCTCTTCGTCGTCCGCGCCGTGCAGGACCGGCTCAAGTTCACCCGCCGCACCACCGAGCGACGTCTTCGACCCCGGGGTTCCAAATCCATGCGCTCCGTGCTCTTCGAGCGGCCCGGCCGCTGGTTGGCCGTGCGCTCCGCCTCGTCGAAAAACGTGCAGGCGGCGCTGGGCTTGGCCGATGGCCTGCCGTGCTCCTGGGACGAAGGACTGGCCGAAGCCTGCGAGAAAAAGCTCTTCATTTCCCCGCCGGTCGATGGCTGGGTGCTGGTGGTGGGTTCCAGCCTTCCCGATCCGGAGGACGATCCCGACGAGTCGTTCCACTTCCTGCGCCGGATCAGCCAGGAACTCGGCCATGTCCAATACTTCGGCGTGAACCGGGTGCTGAACCATCACGCCTGGGCCATCGTGGATTCCGGCGAGATCTTCCGCGCGTTTGCCTGGGCCGACGAGGTCCTCTGGAACCAGGGCATCATGACCGCCGCCGAGCGGGAGCTGAAGATGACCTGTCCCGGCTACGGCATGGTCTCCGAACGCGGGACCGAGGGCTACGTCCACAACTGCGAGCGCATCACCCGCCTCGCGGCGGAATGGAGCGTCGATCCCGCCTTGGTCGCGGAAGAAGTGGCGGACGGGGAACCGGGGATCGTGGGCCACGCCCAACGTCGGCGTTGAGCCGTTGCGGGCCGTTCAAACCGTCAGCTTCAGCAGGCTGTCCGCCTTGGTCAGTCCACGGTCGAAGCGTTTGAAGATCGACGACCAGTTCGACGGCACCAGCCCCAGCGACTTCGCCGCCGCCGAGTTGCTGCCGACGAGTTCGGCTTCCGACGGTTTTCCTTCCACCTTCCAGTGGGCGACGAGATTGCCGAGGTTCACGCACGCGGCCAATCGTTCGAATGGACCGGCCGCGACCGGGGCTCCGTGATGGTTCAGCACCGCGACAATGATCTGGGGGGGCAGTTTCCAGCGGGACAACAGACGAGCGCCGAGGGCCGCGTGGTTCTTGCCGAACAGGGCCGCCTCGCGGTCCGCCAGTTCCCGCCCCGAGCTGCCGGCCCGCGTCAGGATCGAATACCGGGCGGTGTCGGCCGAGGCGAAGATGAGCTTGCCGATGTCGTGCAGCAGCCCGGTGGTGAAGGCCACGGGGCTTTCCTCGGCGCATTCGTCGGCCAGCGCGGACGAAGCCACGGCCGTGAGGACGGAATGGAGCCAGAGCGCGCCGACGTCGAAGGCGCCGGTGCTCTTCGCCATCGACATGGACCGGGTGCCGACCACGGAGACGACGACGCAATAGATCTCGTAGAATCCCAGCCGGTTGACGGCCTCGAAGACATCGGTGGGAAGCCGTCCGCCGAAGGCCGCGCTGCCGCAGCGCTTCAAAACCTCGGCGGTCAACGAAGGATCATGGCTGATCAACTGGACGACCCGGTCGATGTCCCGGTCCGGATCATTGAATAGCCCCAGCAGCTCGACCGCGACCGTGGGCGCTGGGGGCAAGTTCGGCACCTTCTCGATCAGCTCATCCAGCACGTCCATGATGTTCCCGTTCGTTGCGTTCGATCCAAAAAACAAGCCCGCGCATCTCTATGATCACGGACAATGGTTTCTTCGACAGAAGCGAACCGGGCTTAACACCGCACACCGGGAAAAACGCCGAAATCAGGCCGAAACACCAACGACTTCGGCCAACGACCTTGCGCCGGACTGCGCGAGGCGCTGCCGGAGTCCGTCCACCACGGCGCGGGCAATGCCGGGACCTTCATAGACCAGGCCGGTGTAGATCTGGACGAGCGACGCCCCGGCCGTGATTTTCTCCCAGGCGTCGCGCGCGGTGAAGATCCCCCCGACGCCGATGATCGGAACCGAACCCTTGGTCTGGCGAAAAAGGTGGCGAATGACCTCGGTGCTGCGGGCGCGGAGCGGGGAACCGCTGAGGCCGCCGGTCTCGGCGTAGATGCGGTCCCGGCGCGGATCGCCGGTCGCCGGCCGCGCGATGGTCGTGTTGGTGGCGACGATGCCGGCGAGGCCACGCGGGGTGACGAGTTCCAGAATCTCGTCCAAAGCCGGGAAGGTCAGGTCCGGGGCGACCTTCACGAGGATCGGACGCTTCGGGCCGAGGGCGTTGGCCGCTTGCAGCGCCGCGAGGATCTCGTCCAAAGCGGCCTTGTCCTGGAGCTGGCGCAGGTTCGGCGTGTTGGGGGAGCTGACGTTGACCACGAAGAAATCGGCCAGATCGCGCAGGGCGCGGAAGCTGGCGGCATAGTCGTCGGCCGATTGCTCCAACGGTGTGATCTTGGATTTGCCGAGATTGATCCCGACCGGGTGATTGGGCCAAAGCCCGGCGCGCTTCCATCCGGCCAGGGCGACGGCCATCGCTTCGGCCCCGCCGTTGTTGAAGCCCATGCGGTTGATCAGCGCCTCGTCCGGCACGACGCGGAACATCCGGGGCGTGGGGTTTCCCGGCTGCGCGTGCCAGGTCACGCCGCCCACTTCGCAGAAGCCGAAGCCGAGCTTTTCCCAGATCGGCAGCGCCGCCGCCCGCTTGTCCATGCCGGCCGCCAAGCCGACGGGGTTGGGGAACTCGAGCCCGAAGAGCTTCATCGGCAGCGGTTCGGGCTGGAACAGGGCGGAGAAGGAATCGGGGGCCAGGTCCGCTTGGGCCAAAGCGCCCAGAGCGCCAAGGGTGAAATTGTGGATCTCCTCCGAGTCGCGGCGGAAGAGGAACGGGCGGACCAACGAGCGATACAGCGCAGGCATCGCTTCGAGCCTGCCCAAGTTCCAGCCCGCGCCGCAAGCCGGGTCAGGGGATCGCGCCGGTCATCTTCAGGTATTCGTTGACCGGTTCCTCCCACTTCGCCGGGTCGTCGCCATAGTCCATGCGGAGATAGGCTTGGAGCACCTGGCGGGCACGAGCGTGGTAGGTGTGGTTCGGGATCTTCATCATCTCCACATAGACGGGGAGCTTGAGGGCGTTCCCCCGGGTGACGAACTCGTTGAAGATCACGTCGAAGACGTTGGTGGGCGTGGTGGGGTCGAGCAGGATCTTTTTGACCGGCGTGTAGTTCGTGTCGTCGAGCATCACGGTCATCTGGCGGGCGTATTCCAGCTTGGCCTCCATCGGCAGTCCGGGCATGAGCGCGGCCATCTGCTCCACCTTGTTCTCGTCCGACGGATTGTCCGAGGTGACGATCGAGTCGAGCTTCTCCAGCCAGGGCGGATAGGGGGCCGGCTTGTTTGGATCGTAGTCCTGGTCCGCGAAATCGGCCGGGTATTGCGGGCGCGGGGCGGGAGCGGGTGCGGCGGCGTTCGTCCCGGTCACCGCTTCAGGAGGGGCGACGGGTTGGGCCACGGGTTCCGGCTGGCGGCTTTTCCACAGCAGAAAACCACCGATCACGAGCAGCAGACCGACGACTAGGGCGGCGAAAACACGGCCGTTCGACTTCATGCCGCACTTGTTAAGCAGCCTCCGCCGGTTTGGCAATGCCCGGGCCCCCACCGGGGCTATCGTGGCTCCGGTCCTGCGGGGCCGCCGCCGGGGCGCAACCGCCACCAGGCCACGTGGAGCAAGCCCAGCAGGATGAAGAGCAGCCCGTTGGCCACCACCGCGCCGACGACGGGCGTGCGGGGAAAACTGTCCACGGCGACCAGCACCGCGAGCGCGATGTTCCGGTTGGCCGTGCCCAACGCGACCGCTTGGCGCGCGGCGCGGATTGGTCCCCCCGTCCACCAGCCCAAGGTGAAGGCGGCTTCGCCCAGCACCACCGCGACGAGCAATGCGGGCCAGCCCGTATCCAGGACCGTTCGCCATTCCAGCACGACGACGAACGCGAGCGAGAGCGCGCCGATGGTCTCGGAAAGCCGTTCCACGGGGCGGAGCGCCTTGCGGGTGAACTCCGGCCACCAGCGCCGCGCGGCAAGGCCGAGGGCCAAGGGCAGCGTGATCGAGGCCAGCAACACGCCGAGCACGCCCAGAAAGCGGAAGTTCAGCCCGCCCGCGTCGGGAACCAGCTTCAACGCCAGCCCGCAGACCAGCGGCGTCAGCACGGCGGAAGCCACGGGAAACGCGGCGGTCAAGCCGGCGGCCAGCGCCAGATCGGCCCGGGCCATGCGCGCGAAGACCGGCACCACCGGCGCGAACGGCGCGGCCGCCAAGAGGACCAGCCCCACCGTCGATTCCATGCCCAATCCTGCGATCCGCCCGAACACCACGGCCAAGGCGGGCACGACGAGAAAGTTCACCGCCAGCAGCCGCCAGATCCGGCAGCGGCGGACGGCATCGACCACCGCAGGCCATTCCAGGCGCAGTCCCACGCAGAGCAGCAAGCCGCTGAGCGCGGCACCGGTCAGGAAGCGGACGAGAATGGCGGAATCGAACGGCACGTTGGCCGCAGAGCGTGGTCGCGGCGTCCCTGCGCTGTCGAGCGGCAGCCGAGCCGTCGTGGCGCCGACGTCCCGTCGGGAAGCGCATCGCAGTCGGCGCGACGGCAACCGGGCAGGTTGCGACACGGCCAGCCGGAGGCTTGCGCTACCCGCCGCCCCAGACGGGGGGCCGCACTGGGCTTGCACCGACGGGGGGATTTTGAGGCGATGGGCGCCGCTGAACGATGTCGCCCCTGCTGATCCTTTCCTGCATCGCCGCCTACTTCTGCTGCCTGCTGCTCATCGCCTGGTTCACCAGCCGCGGCGCGGGCAACGCGGGCTACTTCCTCGGGAACAAGGCCTCGCCCTGGTATGCCGTCGCTTTCGGGCTGATCGGCGATTCGCTGTCGGGCGTCACTTTCATCTCCGTGCCCGGCACGGTGGCTAACGACCAGTTCAACTATCTCCAGGTCGTGCTCGGCTACGTCTTCGGCTACCTCGTCATCTCCGAGATCTTGTTGCCGCTCTTCTACCGGCTGAACCTCACTTCCATCTACACCGTGCTGGGACGGCGGCTCGGGCCGATGGCGCAACGCACCGGCTCGGCCTTCTTCCTCCTCTCGCGGCTGCTGGGCGCGGCGGCGCGGCTCTACCTGGCGGTGGGCGTGATCCAGACGTTTGTCTTTGATCGGTGGAACGTGCCCTTCGCCGTATCCGTCACCCTCATCATCGGCCTGATGCTGGCCTACACCTACAAGGGCGGGATCAAGACGCTGGTCTGGACCGACACCTTCCAGTCCGCCTTTCTGTTGCTCGGCGTGGGCTTGTCGGTCGTCTTCATCGCGCGCGAACTCGGCCTTGGACCGGCGGAGATGGTCCGGCGCATCGCGGACAGCGGCATGGCGCAGACGTTCTTCTGGGACTGGAAGGAGAAGAGCTATTTCTGGAAGCAGTTCCTCGGAGGGGCCTTCATCGCGGTCTGCATGACCGGTCTCGACCAGAACATGATGCAGAAGAACCTGAGCTGCCGTTCGCTTGGCGAAGCGCAGAAGAACATCCGCTGGTTCGGCATCGTGGTGGTCTTCGTGAACCTGCTGTTCCTCGGCCTCGGCGTGCTGCTCTACCAATACGCCCAGGCCAAGGGCATCGCGGTGCCGACGCGGACCGACGACCTGTTCCCGACCCTCGCGCTCCAGCATCTCGGCACGGCTGCGGCCATCGTCTTCGTGCTCGGCCTCACGGCGGCGACCTTCTCCAGCGCCGACTCGGTGCTGACCACGCTGACGACGTCCTTCTGCATCGACATCCTCGGTTGGGAACGCGGCGAAGCGCTGAGCGAGGAGCGGAAGACGCGGTTGCGGCACATCTTCCACGTGATGTTCGCCGTGCTGTTGCTGGCGACGATCCTGGTGATCAAGGCCGTGGCCAGCCAGGCGGTGATTGGCATCATCCTCAAGGTCGCCAACTACACCTATGGGCCGCTGCTCGGGCTCTTCGCCTTCGCGCTGCTGCGGGGTTGGCTGGCGCGCCGCGCGGGCGGAGGAGACGACTTGCCGCCGCTGCACCCGGTGCTGACTCCCGTCGCGTGCCTTGCGCCGCCGGTGCTCTGCTGGGTGCTGGACCGGTATTCGCGCGAATGGCTCGGCGGCTATGCCTTCGGCAACGAGCTGCTGATCGTGAACGGCGCGATCACCTTCGGATTGCTCGCGGCGGTCTGGGCCTTGGGCGGGAGGCGGACCGTTTAGCCGGAGCGCGGACGCCCACGTCCGCGAGGCGGCGCTCTTCGTCGGGATGGCGGATTCCTGTTCCCGTCTCGAGTCACTTCGGCATCTGCGCCTTGGCTTCCGGCAGCCAGCCTTGGATCTGCTGGATGCGGGTCTGGTCCAGCGGGTGGGTGCGAAGGAACCAGGGGGCGCTGTCGCCGCCCGCCTTCTTCGCGAAGTCGGAAAAACGCTGCCAGAAACCGACGGCCGCTTCCGGGTCGTAGCCCGCGCGTGCCATGTAGATCAGGCCGATGTGGTCCGCCTCGCTCTCCTGGGCCCGCGTGTGCGGCAGCACCGCTCCGAGCTGGGCGCCGATGCCATAGACCTGGCTGGCCAGGGCGATCTTCTCCGCACTGACGCCCTTGGCCGAAGCGACAGCCCCACCGATCTGCCCGAGCGCGCTGACACCGGCGGCCGTGGTCATGCGTTCCCCGCCGTGGCGCGCGACGGCATGGGCGACCTCATGGCCGATCACCACGGCCAAGCCCGCCTCGTCCTTCGTGATCGGGAGGATGCCGGTATAGACGCCCACCTTGCCGCCCGGCAGGCAGAAGGCGTTGGCCTGCGGGCTGTCGAACAGGACGAACTCCCACTGTGCGTTCGGCATGTCGGGCTGGGCCACGGCGGCGATCTTCTGGCCGACCTTCTTGAGCAGCGCGTTGGCGGCGGGATCGGTGCTGATCTTCTGCTCCTTCTTCATCTGGTCGAAGCTGGCCAGCCCGAGCTGCATCTCCTCGCTCTGCGAATAGATGTTCACCTGGCGGCGGCCGGTGACGGCGACGGTGTTGCAGGCGACGAACAGGGGAACGGCGATCAGGACGGCGAGACCGGACAGCAGGACGCGTTTCATGCCGGAGAGCTTGCGCAAGCGCGGCGGATTCTCAAGCGACGGTTGGGGCGGACGGACTGGAGGGATCGAGGCAATCGTCCTCGTTCTCTTTCTCTTCGTCTTCGTCCCGATCAGCATTCCAGCCCCTTCGCGGGCGAGAACGAGAGCGAGGACGAGGACGAGCCGGGCCGACGGGCGCTTCGGCATTGTGCCGGAGCGCGGTTTTGAAGGAGGCTGCGCGCGTGTCGAAGCCAGCATTGGGACGCGGATTGGATTCCCTGATGAAGCCATCGGCCGGAGAACCGGCCCAGACGGTGCGCATCACCGTGCCCGCGAATGACGCGCCGGGCCTGCGGCAATTCCTCAACCGCCGCGCGGAAGCGAATACCCACGTCGAGGCCGAATCTGAAGCGCCCGCTGCCCAGCCTTCCATCCCATCCGAAGCCCGAGAAACCACCCCGGTGTGGATCGGTGCCGTCCTGCTCGCGGCCGACGCGGTGGTGGTGGGGCTTTCGGCCGTGCTGCTGGCCCAAGGCCAGTCGCTGCCTCTCCAAGCGATCGGATGCGCCGGGATCGTGGCCGGAGCCGTTCTGGGAGTGCTGGGCGTGAGCCTGTGGAGCCGTTCGCGCTGACCGAGAGCGTTGGCGGGGGGAAGAGGTCGGCCAGATCGAGGGCTGGTTCAGAACGGGATGCTTCGCGTCTCTGGCTCCGGTGAGCTTCCGGTTCTGGGCATCCGGAAGAGGACGCGCCACTCCGGGCTTTCCCGGCGGGAAACCTTCCGCCCACACTCCCTCCCATCATGACGAAGATCCTCATCAACGGTTCCAAAGGCCGCATGGGCCAGGCCCTCATCGCCTGCGCCGCCCAGCATCCGAACCTCCAGGTCGTCGCCGCCGTCGATCAGGGCGACGACATCGCCGCGAAGGTCCCGCAGTGCGACGCCGTCATCGACTTCAGCTTCCACAACGTCACCGCCGGCGTCGCCGCCCTCTGCGCCCAGCACGGCAAGGCCCTCGTCATCGGCACCACCGGCCATTCCGAAGCCGAGAAATCGGAAATCAGAAACCTTCAATCGAAGATCCCCATCGTCTGGGCCTCCAACTACTCCACGGGCGTGAACACCCTGTTCTGGCTCACGCGCAAGGCCGCCGAAATTCTCGGGCCGTCCTTCGATCTCGAAGTCGTGGAGATGCACCACCGCATGAAGAAGGACGCCCCCAGCGGCACCGCCACCACGTTGCTGGAGATCCTGGGCGACGTCCGCAAGGTCCAGCTGGAGGAACAGCTCCGCCACGGCCGCCAGGGCATCACCGGCGAACGCACTTCGTCCGAGATCGGCATCCACGCCGTGCGCGGCGGCGACGTGGTGGGCGACCACACCGTGATCTTCGCGGCTTTGGGCGAGCGCGTGGAACTGACCCACAAGGCCAGCAGCCGCGACACCTTCGCCAACGGCGCTCTCCGCGCCTCCGCGTGGGTCGTCGGCAAACCGCCAGGCATCTACTCGATGCAGGACGTGCTGGGGCTGAAGTGAGGCTTCGCCCGCAGCGTGAGCCGACGGGCGTTTGGAGAGACGGAGCAAGAGCCCACGCAAGGGCGAAAAACTGCTCCGGGGCGGCAGAGCCGACGTTTCTGTCGCCCCCGGGTTTTAACAGCGCAAGCCTGGTCGGCCCGCGCCGCGCCGCTTTGTGGTGCTGGCTGCACCAGGAACCCGCTCCCACCAGCGGTCTTCGCCATCGGGTTCGTGCCCGGTCCAGCTCGCAGAAGATCGTTCGGAGCTACTTCGCGGCCGTGGCCCCGGTGTATTCCAGGCGGATGATCTGCGTGTCCTTGTTGTTGCCCCAGGCGGAGCCCCACTCGATCAGGTAGAGGCAGCCGTCGGCGCCCAGCTCCATGTCCATCGGACGCTTGAAGGTCATGTTGGGGCAGAAGCGTTCCATCTTCGGTTTGCCGTCGGGGCCCTTGGCGATGTTGCTGTTTTCGTCGAGGTGCACGGCGATGATCCAGTTGCGGGACCATTCGTAGATGAAGAGGCAACGGTCGAACTCCTTCGGCAGCTTGTGCGGGTTCTTCACCGTCTCGTCGTAGTAATAGACGGGGCCGGCCATCGCGGTCCGGCCGCCGCCGCCGTTGACGGCGGGGAAGCGCGTGGAGGGCGAGTGCGGATACCAGATGAAGGCGGGCTGGGTGGGCGGAAGCTCCTTCACGCCGGTGTTGTTCGGCGAGGTGTTCACCGGCTTGGCGGGATCGTAGAAGACGGGTTCTCCGGCGGTGTAGGACTCGGGCTTCTTGAGGTCGGCGGGCACGGGTTCTCCCTTGTCCTTCGCGGCCTTCACGGCGGCGTTGTAGGCCTCCATTTCCTTGGTGAACTTGGCCCGGGCCTCGAAATCGACCTTGGCGTAGGGGCGGTTGTCGCCGCGCGAATAGGGCCAGCCGAAGAAGCCAGGCTGCTTGGCCTGCATGACGGCGTCGAAGCCGCCCGGGCCGCGCTTGGGATCGAGGCCGCCGGCGTCGGGACCGACGTCGCCCCAGTAGAGGATGCCGGTCTTTTGATCGACGGCGAGGCGGTAGCCGTTGCGCGTGCCCTTCACATAAACCTCGGGCCGGGTGCCGGGTGTGCCGGGCGGGAAGAGGTTGCCGGGCGGAATCGTGTAGCCGCCTTCGGGCTTGGGCTTCACGCGGCTGATGCCACCGCGCAGGTCGTTCATGTTCGCGGAGGATTTCTGCGCGTCCCACGCGGAACGACCGGGGCGTTCGTCGGAAGGGGAGAAGCCGTCGGAATCGAAGGGGTTCGTGTTGTCGCCGATGGCCACGTAGAGGTTGCCGGCGGCGTCGAAGCCGAGCGAACCGCCGACGTGGCAGCACTCGTCGCGCTGGGTCTCCACGTCGAGGATGGTGACGGCGGAGGCGAGGTCGAGCTGGTCGCCCTTCAGGGTGTAGCGGGCGGTGCGGATGATGCCGGACTTGTTTCCTTGGGCATTGGTCTGGGTCTCGGGCTGGGAATGGTTCAGATAGACCCAGCCGTTCTTCAGGAAATCCGGATCAAGGGTGATACCCAACAAGCCGTCCTCCAGACCGTCGAACACGGGGATCTTCGCGATGACGACGGTCTCCTTCGTGTCGGGCTTCCACAGCTTCACCACGCCCGCGCGTTCGGCCCAGAGGACGCGGCCATCCTTCGCCACAGCGAGCTCCATGGGATCGACGAGCGTGTCGCGCCATTCGCCGTCCACCACGCGGTCGGCGTCGAGGATGACTTTGCGGAAAGCGCCGTCGGTCTGGGGGCCGGTGGGCGTGGGGGAGTCGGACTTGGGGGCGGCGGCCGGGGTCTGGGTCTCGGCGGCGTGGAGGGAAACCGCTCCGGCCAGGGCAAGGCCCAGGGGAAGGACGCGGCGCAGGCGGGACAGGGGGTTCATGCGGCAGCAATGGACTGCTGGAACGCCGGGGGAATTCAACGCCCGAAAACGGGGAGGACCGCGACTCGAACCGATGCCGCCGTAACGCCGACATCCGGTCGGCGAGGACGTCCTCCGCCGGAGTGCGCCCCGGCAAGCGCGACGCTTGCGATACGGCCGACGGGACGTCGGCGCTACGGCAGGAGCTGTCTCCCGCCCCGACCATCCACTTCCCCCTTGCCGCGCCCGTCCGCCTGCGGCCCTCTTGGGCGCAAATCATGCAAGCCGTCCTCGACTACCTCGACGCGAACCACGACCGGTTCCTGAAGGAACTCTGCGACTACCTCCGCTTCCCCAGCGTCTCGGCCCAGCCGAACCACGCCCCGGACCTCGCCGCCTGCGGCCAGTGGCTCCTAAACCATTGCCGCGAGATCGGCCTCGAAGCCGACCTGCATCCCACCGCCGGCAATCCCATCCTCGTGGCCCGCACCCCGCGCAAAGCCGGCAAGAAGAAGCCTCACTACATGGTCTACGGCCACTACGACGTGCAGCCGGCCGAACCCTTCGACCTGTGGAAGACGCCGCCTTTCGAACCCCGCATCGAGGGCTGCAACCTCTTCGCCCGCGGCGCCTGCGACAACAAGGGCCAGAACTTCGCCCACCTGAAAGCCGTCGAGGCCTATCTCAAGACCGGCACGGAACTTCCCTGCGACCTCACCTTTGTCATCGAGGGCGAGGAAGAAGTCGGCAGCAAGAGCCTGGTGCCCTTCATCAAGTCGCAGAAGGCCGCGCTGAAGTGCGACACCATCGTCATCTCCGACAACGGCATTCCGCAGAAGAACCTGCCCGCCCTGACCTACGCCCTGCGCGGCATCGTGGCCGTGGAGGTGAAGCTCACCGGCCCCAGCCGCGACCTGCACTCCGGCCTCTTCGGCGGCAGCGTGGACAATCCCGCGATGGTCCTCTGCCAGATGCTCGCCTCCCTGCGCGACAAGGACGGCCGCATCACCATTCCCGGCTACTACAAGGACGTGCTGCCGCTCTCCAAGTTCGAGCGCGAGTCGTTCCAGCGCCTGCCGCACGACGACAAGAAGTATGCGAAATTCCTCGGGGTGAAGGCGCTCTTCGGCGAGAAGGGCTTCACCGCCATCGAACGCAAGAGCGCGCGCCCCACGGTCGAGATCAACGGCCTGACCAGCGGTTACCAGGGCAAGGGCAGCAAGACCATCGTCCCCTCGTGGGCCAGCGCGAAGCTGACCTTCCGCCTCGTCCCTGGCCAATCCGCCGCGAAGGTTTACAAGACCGTGCTCGCCCACCTGAAGAAGATCTGCCCGCCCACGGTGAAGATCGAGTTCGGCGACTTCCACGGCGGCGAACCCTACCTCGTCTCCCCCACCAGCCCCGCCGCGCAGGCCGCGCTCCGCACCCTGAAGCAGGCCTTCGGCAAGGAACCCGTGGTCATGCGCGAAGGCGGCTCCATCCCCATCGTGGTGGACTTCAAGAAGGTCCTCGGCGCCGACGCCCTGCTGCTCGGCCTGTCCCTGCCCGACGACGGCGCGCATTCCCCCAACGAGAAATTCGACCTCGACCTCTTCAAACAGGGCATGCGCATGGGCGCGTATCTCTGGCAGGAACTGCCGAAGGGGAAGTGAGGGGACTATGCGGCTCATCGTGAGCTCGGTTTCCCTGACAATTTGAACCTGAGTGGAATATGACGAAACCTGAGAGCACCTTCGGCAGCGGATCCATACCTAGGATTGAAGAAATTAAACTTTGGGCCAGATCAGGCGGCCTTTGTGCTTTCCCTGATTGCCAGGTTGATCTGCTCGACGAATGGCCATCCGGAGTTCTTGGGAACAAGTCTAACATTGTTGCTCAAAGGAAGAGCGGTCCAAGGGGGCTGGCCGAGCCAATCGGGGGAATCCACTCCAACCAGAATTTGATCCTCCTCTGCGCACACCATCATCAGCTGGTCGATAGTGACACCGAGAGGTTTACGGTCGAAATGCTTCGGCGGATCAAATTGGAACACGAACAAAAAATAGAAAGCATCAAGAGAATGACAATCCCGTGGAGGCGGCGATGGGAGATGCTGCACTACATGAATTTGCCACGGCTTGCGATGTTGGCCGCCGGGAGCGAGAAATCATTCAGCCTGAATTTGCCACAAGGGTTTAATGCCCTCCATGAGCTAGGCGTGGATCTCGTATATGTCATGAGCGCCATTCAGAACGTATTTGAGCAGATTGAAATTCCGGCGCGGAGACTGCGGTCCATATCCACCCTCGATGCGGAACTACGTGGCGGGTTCATCTATTTTTCTGAACGCTATTACGCAAAAAACATTCCTTCGCCTGAAGATGCAGTTGCCGGAGCTACCTTGACCGGGCGGATCGAAAAAGATCCGCACATCCACTTCAAATGGGCTGGCCACAGAATTATCCTTCCCGTTGATCCACGTTGGATCACGACATCAACCGCCTTCGGAGACTTTGGGCATCGCGGAATTAGCAGTGAGGTGTTAAGCGGAATTTTTCAGGTCAAGTTTGTTGACCGGTTGAAAGGAATCACCGTTGGCAGTCCGTTTCTGCTCGGCATTCGTCTTTCACCTGCGATGCAGGCCATGAACGGCGAAAGCCCGTCGGGAGATTTTTACGATCAGCATGAAGAGTATGGCCCGGTTAGCGCGGAAGCTGACAACAAAGATACTCAGACAGACTGAAACCGAGTGAGGATTTGCTCGTCGATCCCGGCCGCGACTCGAACTGTCCTTGGCTCCGCAGGAGCCAAACCCGAATAGCCGCAGGTGCAACCTGCGGAAACCCGGCCCCGGCAACCGCACAACCCCGCCAGGGGTTGAACCCATCGCCAAGACTGACACGACGATTCGACCCTTTCAGGGTCGCGGAAATCGGCGGGGCCTCGATCCGCAGGTTTCACCTGCAGCTATTCATGTTCAGTCCCTGCGGGACTGGTGCGCGTGGTTGCGCGCTTCTGGAATCACGTTGCTCCGCGGCCATTGCTCAATCCCGGAACGCAAAACCACGGGTTGCACCTCCGGAACATCCGTCCCATAAAATCGCCATCCCTCAAGATCCGAACCCACCGCCACCGTGGCCACCTACACGCAGATTCTCTACCACCTTGTCTTCTCGACGAAGCACCGGCGCAGGGTCCTGGACGCTCCCCGCCGCGACGAGCTGTTCCGCTACCTTTGGGGCATCCTGAAGAACAAGGACTGCCACCTCTACCGCATCGGCGGCGTGGAAGACCACATCCACATCCTCACGTCGCTCCATCCAATGGTCCCGTTGGCTGGTTTGGTGAAAGATCTCAAGGTCGCGTCCAGCGTGTGGATCAAGGAGGAGCGGGTCTTTCCCGAGTTCGAAGGCTGGCAGGAGGGCTACGGCGCGTTCACCTGCGCGTGGAGGGACAAGGACGCCCTGACCGAATACATCAAGGGCCAGGTCGAACATCACCGGATCGAAAGTTTCCAGGACGAGCTGCGACGGATGTTGGGCGAACACGGAGTGGTGTTCGAGGAACGGCACCTAGCCTGAAGGAGCGGGACGGGCTCCGCAGGAGCCGAACCCGAATAGCCGCAGGTTGCACCTTCGGCTGGTCACGTTCCGTCCCTGCGGACCTATTCGCCATCGGTGCGAATGCTTGGAAGGACGTTGCCTGCGATCTTCGCCTGATTTGGGATCGCCGTGCAGCATTGGTGGGCTGAAATGTGGGACGTTCCGTCGGGCGGTAAGGTTCGAGAAGGTGTGCTTGTGAAAAAAATCACAAACTTCTTGCGGCCCATTTTGGCCAGTTCTAGCTTCACGCGGCGGTTCACCCCGCTGCGTTCACCCATGCAAACCACCACGGAAGTCGGCTACAACACGAAGGTCGAGGGCGAGGTCATCGTCACGAAGGCCGACGCCGTCATCAATTGGTTCCGCAAGAACTCCCTTTGGCCGATGCCGATGGGGTTGGCCTGCTGCGCCATCGAGCTGATGGCCACGGCGTCGAGCAAGTTCGACATTTCCCGGTTCGGCGCGGAAGTGATGCGGTTTTCTCCCCGGCAGGCCGACTTGATGATCGTGGCCGGCACCGTCACCTACAAGATGGCGCTCTCCGTGAAGCGCATCTACGAGCAGATGCCGGAGCCGAAGTGGGTCATCGCGATGGGGGCCTGCGCCTCCACGGGCGGCATGTATCGCAGCTACGCGACGCTCCAGGGCGTGGACAACATCATCCCGGTGGACGTGTATGTGGCGGGTTGTCCGCCGCGCCCCGAGGCGTTGATCGACGCCTTGATCAAGCTCCAGAACCGCGTGGTGATGAACACCCCGATCACCGCCAAACCCGTGGCGGCCGGCCGGGTGCCCGGTTCGATGAATTCTCCCGTGGTGAAGGAAACCCAGCTGGTTTCGCACTGATTTCCATCCATGTCGCAAAACGCCAAAGAACTGGCCGAGAAGCTCGCGGCGCAATTCCCGGATCAATTCGCCCCGGCGGTCGAGTTTCGCGGGGAGATCACGCTCACCCTGAAAGATCCGGAGCGGATCGTCGCGGTCTGCGAGTTCGCCAAGCAGGAGCTGGGCTTCAATTTCCTGACCGACCTGACCGGCATGGACAACTACGGCGACGATCCCCGCTGGACCGTGGTCTATGAACTGGCGGGCATGACGACCCACAACCAGCATCTTCGGATCAAGACGAGCGTGGGCGAGGAAAAGTCCGAGCTGCCGAGCGTTTCCGGCGTGTGGCCGACGGCCAATTGGCACGAGCGGGAAGCCTACGACATGCTTGGCATCCGCTTCCGGAACCATCCCGATCTGCGCCGCATCTTGATGTGGGAAGGGTATCCGTATTTCCCGCTGCGGAAGGATTTCCCGCTGGCCGGCAAGCCGAGCAACCTGCCCGAAGTGGCCTTCACCCGTCCGGCCCCGCTCGAAGGCGGACCGTTCATCACCGTGCCCAGCACCCAGGGTGCGACCGACCGCGAACCCCGCGCCCGCACTCCCGAAGAATAGCCATGGCCACTTCCCAGACCATTGAGTTCAAGGAATCGGCCGCCCGCGTGGCCGAGCGTCCGCTGGCGTCCGACGATCTTCCCGACCTGGAGGGCGAGAAGATGGTGCTGAACATGGGCCCGTCCCATCCCGCCACGCACGGCGTGCTCCGTCTGTTGCTGGAGATGGATGGCGAGGTCATCACCAAGGCCGATCCCGACATCGGCTATCTCCACCGCGGCGACGAAAAGATCGCGGAGAACATGACCTACAACCAGTTCATTCCCTACACGGATCGACTGGATTACCTCGCGCCGCTGCACAACAACGTGGCCTACGTGCTGGCCGTGGAGAAGCTCCTCGGCATCCACGACAAGCTCCCGCCTCGCTGCCAATACATCCGTGTCATTTGCTGCGAATTGGCCCGCGTTTCCGCCCATTTGCTGGGTCTCGGCGCCTTCGCGATGGACGCCGGTGCGATGACCGTCTTCCTCCACACCTTCACGCAGCGGGAAACGATCTACACCTTGATCGAGTCGTTGACCGGAGCCCGGTTCACCACCAGCTACACCCGTGTGGGCGGGCTGGCGCGAGATCTGCCCGAAGGCTGGGTGGCGGCCTGCCGGAAGTTCATCGAGGAATGCTCCGTCGCCATCGACGAAACGGACACGCTGCTCACCCGCAACCGCATCTGGGTGGATCGCACCAAGGACATCGGCATCATCTCCAAGGAAGACGCCATCGCCTACGGCTTGAGCGGCCCGAACCTGCGTGGTTCCGGCGTGGATTTCGA
>CAMLMI010000056.1 GCA_946480965.1 uncultured Verrucomicrobiales bacterium
TCATCAACCGCTTCCACTGGATCCTCTACGTCTTCGGCGCGTTCCTGCTCTTCACCGGGCTGAAGATGCTCTTTGCCAAGGACGAGGGCGTGGAGCCGGAGAAGAACCCCGTGGTGCGGATGGCGCGGAAATACCTCCCCATCTCCAACCAGTTCGACGGGCAGAACTTCACCACGCTGATCAACGGCAAGAAGTTCTTCACGCCGCTCTTCCTCGTGCTGCTGATCGTGGAGACGACCGACCTCGTCTTCGCGGTGGACTCGATCCCGGCGATCTTCGGCATCACCAAGAACTCCTTCATCGTTTTCACCTCGAACGTCTTCGCCATCCTCGGTCTGCGCTCGCTCTATTTCGTGCTCGCCGGGGCCATCGGCTACTTCCGCTACCTCAAGTATGGCCTGTCGCTCGTGTTGGTGTTCATCGGCGTGAAGATGCTGCTCCTCGTCTGGGAGATAAAGGTGGAGCCCAACGTCTCGCTCGGAGCGGTCATCGGCATCCTCGGCCTGTCCATCGTGGCGTCCCTCGTGGCCGCGCAGCGCGACAAGAAGGCCAACGTCCACGGCGGCCGCACCCATCGTTGAACGCGCGGTCGCACGGCCGATCCAAGGGGCAGCAAAGGATGATGGGAACGCCGCATGAAACACCCGGTCGAACGGCATCCGCCCCTCTCCGTCAGCCTGCGTGAGCTGATAGAGAACGTCCCGCCGGACCAGCCGTTGACGCTGGAGGCGTTGCTGGAAGGGACCGGCGGACGCGGGGCGTTCCTCGTGATGATCCTGCTCTGCCTGCCCTTCTGCCAACCCATCCCGCTGCCCGGCGTCAGCACCGTGGTCGGGGTCGTGCTCGGTCTGCTGGGCGTCTATCTCGCTCTGGGGGAAAAGGCGTCGTTGCCGAAGAGCATCGGCCAACGGGCGCTCCCTCCCTTCTTCCGCACCAAGCTCCTTGGCGCCTCGGTCAAGCTGCTCACCTACATCGAGCGCTGGGTCAAGCCGCGTGGCAGCAAGTGGATCCTCTGGCGAGGCGTCCGTGTCTTCAACGGCGTGTTGATCGTCGTCATGTCGGTCCTGCTCTCGCTGCCCATCCCGCTGCCGTTTACCAACCAGCCGCCCGCCGTCGCCATCCTGCTCGTGGCGCTGAGCACGATGGAGGAGGACGGCGTGCTCATCTGGTTCGGCTACGTCGCTGCGCTGGCCACCACGCTCTACTTCGGCCTCTCCGCCGGCGTTTTTGTCGCCGCCATCAAGAAGATGTTGGAAATCTCCGGCATCCTCGGCTGAGTCGCCTCCGACCATGAAGTTTCGCTGGCCGGAACCGCCGCCTCTCGACGACGCCGTCCGCCGTCTCGCCGCCGGGCTGGGCGTGGCTCCGCTCGTGGCGCAGTGCCTCGTCAATCGCGGCCACGGCGAACCCGCCGCCGCCGCGCGCTTTCTCCAGCCCCAGCTCAAGAACCTCGCCGATCCCTTCCTCCTGCCCGACATGGCCATTGCCGTGGACCGGTTGGTCGCGGCCCGGGAACGCGGTGAACGCCTCGTGGTCTTCGGCGACTACGACGTGGACGGCGTCAGCTCCTCCGCCCTACTGCTCGAAGGCATGCGGCGCCTTGGATGGACGCTGGAGGCCTATCTGCCGCACCGGATGGACGAAGGCTACGGACTGAGCGCCGACGGAGCGGCCAATTGCCTGGAACGGTTTCCCACCAAGCTGCTGCTCGCCGTCGATTGCGGCTCCACCGCCGTGGAAACCATCGCGTGGCTCCGGGAACGTGGCGTGGACGTGATTGTCCTCGATCATCACCAAGTCAGCGAACCACTGCCGCCGGCCGTGGCGCTGGTAAACCCGAAGGTTCGTAGCCGCCGAAGTGATGAGGCGGAGATGCCCGACACCGGAGTCCGCCTCGTCACCTCGGCGGCTACCGCGTTCGAGGAACTCTGCTCCGTCGGCCTTGCTTTCAAGCTGCTCCACGCCCTGACCAAACGCGGCCGCGAACTGGGCTGGCCCGAGGCGCAGGCGATGGACATCCGCGACTACCTCGACCTGGTCGCGCTGGGCACCATTGCCGATCTCGTGCCGCTCGCCGGAGAGAACCGCATTCTCGTCTCCGCCGGACTGCCCCGGCTCACCGAAACGAAGCGCCCGGGGTTGATCGCGTTGAAGGAGGTCGCCGGCATCGAAGACGCGGTCGGGGTGCGCGATGTCGGGTTCGGGCTAGGCCCGCGTCTCAACGCCGCCGGCCGGTTGGAGAACGCCGATGAATCGCTCAAGCTCCTGCTCGCGCCCTCCACGAAGGCCGCATGGCCCATCGCCGAGAGCCTCGACAGTCGCAACCAGGAGCGGCAGCGCATCGAGAAGGAGATTGTCCGGCAGGTCGTCGGTGCGGTGAAGGCGCGGTTCAATCCGGAGACGGACTACGTCATCGTCGAGGGCCAGCTGCTTTGGCACATCGGCGTTGTCGGCATCGTGGCGTCGCGCGTGTTGCAGGAGTTCTACCGGCCCACCTTCATCATCGGCGGAGAAGGCGAGGCGTGGCGGGGTTCGGGCCGGAGCATCGAAGGCTTCGACCTCGCCGCCGCGCTGCGCGAGTGCGACGACCTGCTCCTGAAACACGGCGGCCACGCCATGGCGGCGGGCGTCACGGTTCATCCCGACCGGCTGGACGAATTCCGGCGGCGCTTGAACGAAGTCGCCCGTCAGCGCCTCAGCAAAGACCAGCTCCGTCCCAGACTCCGCCTCGACGCGGTCGTGCCCTTGCGTGAGCTGACCGTGAAGCTATTGGACGAACTGGCCCAACTGGAACCCTTCGGCATGGGCAATTCACCGGTGCAGGTGTTGGTGCCCGGCGTCCGTCTCGCCCAACCGCCCAAACGCATGGGGAAGGAGAACCAGCACGTCCGGCTGCGCGTCACCGACGGCACTGCTTTTGCCGATGCTGTCTGGTGGAACGTGCCTCTGGACGAACCCATGCCCGAAGGTTCTTTCGATCTCGCCGCCGTGCCCGACCGGAACGAGTTCAACGGCCGCGTTAGCGTGCAGCTCAAGTTGCTGGACTGGCGGGCGAATTAGCTCGGCGCGGTAGTGCGTTCCGGATCGTTTTTCCGCTGCTGGAGACTGGAGAAGAACTCCACGCCTTCGCGGAGGCGGCGGACCGCGACGTCCTTGTCGGCCAGCATGGTTTTCACGATGCGGACGATGGGCCGGGGGCGCAGGTAGTATTCCCGGTAGAAGCGGTCCACGCCTTCGAAGATCTCTTCCTTGGTCAGCCCCGGATATTCGAGCGTGGATTGCTGGAGGCCGTCGCCGAGCAGGACGTCGCCCTTGTCCTTCTTCACGAACCAGCCGTTCTGCCGAGCCATGTCGTAGAGCTCGGTGCCGGGATACGGCGCGGCGAGCGAGACTTGGAGCGAGAAGACATCCAGCTCCTTCGCGAAGGCGATGGTCTGCGCCATCGTCTCGCGTGTCTCCACGGGCAGGCCTAGGATGAAGGTGCCGTGGATGACGACGCCGGCCCGATGACAGGCCTTGGTGAAGCGGCGCATCTCGTCGGTGGTGACGCCTTTCTTGATGCTCTTGAGGGTGTCGTCGTTGCCGGATTCGTAGCCGACGAGGAAGAGGCGAAGGCCGTGGTCCTTGAAGAACCGGATGGTGTCTTCGTCGAGATTCGCGCGGCTGTTGCAGCTCCAGGTGAGGCCGAGCTTGCCGAGCTTCTTCGCGATCTCGCGGGCGCGCGGGAGGTTCGCGGTGAAGGTGTCGTCGTCGAAGAAGAACTCCTTCACCTCGGGGAACAGCCGCTTCATGTGGGCCATCTCGTCGGCGACGTTCTGCGGGGAGCGGACGCGGTATTTGTGGCCGCCGATGGTCTGGGGCCAGAGGCAGAAGGTGCACTGCGCGGGGCAGCCGCGGCCGGTGTAGAGGCTGACGTAGGGATGCTGGAGGTAGCCGATGAAATACTTCTCGATCTGGAGATCGCGCCGATAGACGTCGGCCACCCAGGGCAGCACATCCATGTCGTGGATCAGCTCGCGTTCGGGGTTGTGGATGACTTGGCCGTCGCGCTTGAAGCTCAGTCCGGCGATCTGGTCGAGCGGACGGCCCTCGCAGACTTCCGTGCAGGTGAAGTCGAACTCGCGACGTCCGACCCAGTCGATGGCCGGCGAGGCGTTCAACGTTTCGCGCGGCAACACCATGGTGTGCGCGCCGACGAAACCGATGAGCGTGGAGGGCTTCTGCGCCTTGATGGCTTCGGCCACGCGACAGTCGTTCTTCAGCGATGGCGTAGAGGTATTGATGATGACATGGTCGAAGTCCTTCGCGATGCGGAGGCATTCCTCGACGCCGATGTGGTGCGGAGGACAGTCGAGCAGCCGCGAGCCGGGCACGAGCGCGGCGGGCTGCGCCAGCCAGGTGGGATACCAGAACGACGTGACTTCGCGCTTAGCCTGATAGCGCGCGCCCGCTCCGCCGTCGAAGCCGTCAAAGCTGGGGGGAGACAGGAAAAGAGCGCTCATGAACGTGGCGGCAATGGGTAGAGCATGGCGGAGCGGGGCTCAAGCCGCGGAAACAAAAAGCGCTTCCAGCAGGATGCGTGGAAGCGCTTGGAAACGGTCGGATGAGAGCGGATTACTCCGGCTTCACGTCGATATTCTTTGCGTCTTTGATCTTCGCGAGGAGTTCGTCGCGCTGGGCGGTGTCGCCCGTGGAGCAGCTTTCCCCGGCGGCATGGCTGTGGCCGACGTGGTCGTCACCCTTGGTGGAGAAGGCGCCGCGCGCACCAGCAGCGGGATTGATCGCCGCTTTGGCTTCGGCCAGGTGGCCCTTGCCGATGGAGACGCCGTTGAAGGCGCGTTTCACGATCTCCGGGGTGGAGGCCACCGGGGCCGGACGGGAACCGAAGTTGTATTTGAAGTTGATCCAGGTGTCGCGCGGCTTGGTGCTGAGCGCTCCGGAAGGATCGTAGCCGCAGTGGACCATGCAGTTTTCGCAGCGGGGATCACGG
This sequence comes from uncultured Verrucomicrobiales bacterium, assembly GCA_946480965.1. The sequence goes on from CAMLMI010000056.1 coordinate 4,991, forward strand.
GCCACGCCGTCCACGACGCCGTAACTTTCCCAGTTCACCTTGCCGAGCATCTCGGCGTAGGTCGGGTAGTGGCCGTCGGTCATCAAGTAGCACGGGGCTTTCCAGCCGCGCACGTTGAAGGTCGGGATGGCCCAGGCGGTGCAGGTGAGCTCGCGTTTGCCGGCGAGGAACTCCTGATACACGGGCGTGCCGAAGATGGTGAAGGCTTTGCCCCACTTCTCGATGTCCTTGAACTTGGCCCGGGTCATTTCCCGGGTGAGGAAGAACTCCTTGGGATCGCGGCCAAGACGCTTGGCCATGTCTTTCTTGGCGGCGTCGTAGTCGTAGCCGGGGGAAATCGTGTGGCCGTCGACATCGAGGGAGCTGAGGAACTTGAACATGTCCTCCAGTTCCTGGACTTCGGTCTCCTTGTAGACCGTCGTGTTGGTGGCGCACTGGTAGCCGAGGATCTTCGCCATCTTGATCGCGGCGACGCATTCCTTGAAGACGCCTTCGCGCTCCACGATGAGATCGTGGGTGTATTCCAGACCGTCCACGTGGACGTTCCAGTAATGCCACTTGCTGGGCTGGATGGTGACCTTCTTGCGGGCGGCTTCGTCGGCGTTGCGGATGGCCTCGGCCTCTTTTTCAGTGACGAGGAATTCCTTCACCAGGGCATGGAGCTTCTCCTCCATCTTCGGAGACCAATTCGCGGCCATGTATTCGCGCATTTTTTTGCGCATGAACACGCCGTTGGTGCAGATGTAGATGATGCGGCCCTGGTCGCGGAGCCCCTTCACCAATTCCTCGATCTTGGGATAGATCAACGGCTCTCCGCCGCAGATGGAGACCATCGGGGCGTCGCAGTCGTTGGCGGCTTCGAGACACTTCTCCAGCGGGACCATGTCCTTGAGAGAGGTGCTGTATTCGCGGATGCGACCGCAGCCGGTGCAGGTGAGATTGCAGGTGTGCAGCGGTTCGAGCTGCAGCACCATGGCGAATTTAGGGGTCTTTTTGAGACGGTGTTTGACGATGTGACGGGCGATTTTCGCCGTCAGCGCGAGTGGAAAGCGCATAGTTGGAATTTAGCGGACGGAAGCGACGGAAACTGGCGAAGCCGGGACACCGGCCATTTGCCCGGCTTGGCTGGAAACGGGGGAATTGGTTTTGGAGCCATTTCCGACCAATCCAGGAAGCAGGAAATCGAGCGGAGAAATGCCTTGTGAAGCGCTCATCCCCCCGCAGCCGGTCAGCCCGGCGATCCCCGCTGCGGCCAGCAGGCCGGCCGCCGAGCGTTTCAGCATTTTCATGGGCGGCAGTATAGATTGGAGAGGGGATGCGGCAACCTTCATTTCGCCAAGCCGAGGCAGGGAGGCAGACAAACGAAAACGGCCGGAAACTCGCGTTTCCGGCCGTGTGAACCTCGGCTGGGAAGAGCCGTTCTTTATTGGCTGATCTTCGTGTTGGTGAACTTGGCTTCGCAGGTCTTGGTGTTGTTGTGCGAAGTCACCGCGAAGCCGATGTAGCAGTTGTAGCCCATCTTGATGGTGCTGCTGCCGACCTTGGTCCAGTTGTAGCCGTCCTTGGACTTGTAGCAGGTGAAGGTGTCGCCCTGCCGCTTGAGCTTGATCCAAGAATATCCGGTGCCGCCCGAGGTGTGCTCTGAGGCTCCGCCGGTGGAGCAGCGGCGCTGGAAGGCCATGCCGTTGCTGGGAGTGACGCAGGCGAAGGCGTGTTTGCTGTCACTGTTCATCGACTCGCGGATCATGACGCCGGCCTTGGCCCAAGGATCGGTGTTGCCGATCGAGCTGACTTTGGCGGTGATTTCGCAATCGCCGTAGGCGTTCTGGAAGACGTATTTGCAGTCGTCCTTGTTGCCCCAGATGTCGTTGCCTGAGCCTTTGACGGTGTAGCAACCGTTGTCGTATTTGCTGGAACCGCTGTAGTTGCAGTTGCCGAGGTTCTTGTCCTTCCAAGGGGCGGAGATGCAATCGGGCTTCGGTTCACAGTCCGGCTTGGGATTGCAATCGGGCTTCGGTTCGCAATCGGGCTTGTCGGGGATGCAGTCCAGATTGTCGCGGCTGGGAGCGCAGAGCTTGCCGTTGTTGTATTCGTCGAGCTTCGTGGCGAGGGCGGAACCCTTGCTCCAAGCGTAGCTTGAACCGGAGACGCAGCTGCCAAGCGGATACTTGCACAGCCAAGCATCGGCGTCGGCGATCGTCTGGGTGATGCAGTTGGAGATGTTGCCGATCAACACGTTGAGCTTGGCGGAAACCAGATGGCGGAACATCGTGTAGGTGACGTCGCCGCTGGGCGACTGGCCCATGAGGCTGATGGCCTGGGCCTTCGTGTAGGTCTTGCAGCCGATCTCGATCGTGGAGACGGGCCAAGCTTCGGAATGGTTCTTCCAGTAACCGGGAGTCCCGGTGCCGACACAGGGGGGCTCTTCCGGAGCGCATTCCTTGGCCAAACCGGCGAGCAATCCGCTGCCGCTGCCGCTGCCGCCGCTGGTATACATCCAGTTGAACGGAGCCCGGATGCCAACTCCCGGATTGAGGCCATTGGCACCCTCGCCGATCTGGACCGCTCCGGTGCTGGAAACCATGAGGTTGAGACCGGAAAATGCGTCCAATCCGGTCAGCGTGCCCTGCATGGAGCCGTAGGACACCCAGCCAGGCTGGGCACCGGTGTCGCTGTAGTCAGTCAGGCTCAACACCACGTTGAACTTCTGGCTGGGGCTTCCCGCTTTATAGACGATGCCAGTGAGCGTGGCCGAGGTGGTGTCCGGAATCGGCACCAAACGAAGGGCCGAGGTCAGGTAGCGGGAACCTGTGCCGAAATCCAAGATGAACGAGGCGTCCACCGTGCCATTGCAGATCTTCTTTTCTGCGGCTTCGAAGCAGTATTCCTCCTGATCGGGCGGCGGCGGCGTTTGGCAACGCACTTCTACCAACACCGGCTGGAACTCGAAACTAGCACCCATGTCCAAAATGACGCCGATGGCTTGGCCGGGGGCCGGCACAAAGCCTGGTCCGTTGGCCAAAGCGGCGTCAACCAATGCCTGAACCGCAGGGCTTGGAACGGGTTCATTCTCCAAAAGTGTCCAGATGGCTTCCTGAACCTCTCCCATTTCCGCGACTCCGCGGTTGTTGATCAACCAATTGACCGCGCCCCAGTTGGCGTTCTGAAAATGCACCGGAAGCGCTCCGGTCGTGTAAGTCATTACCGCTCCACAATACTGGATCTCGGTATCAATGGGTGCTTGCTTGGCTAGGCACCATCCAGGAAGCACTGCGCCACTTGGAAACGCATAGGTTCCATTGTCCGGTGCGAAAGTGATGGTCACATCGAAGAACGAAATTCCTTCGCTGTAGGCGGGTTGATAGCAGACCGTTACAGGCGGCAATTCACAGGCCGCTTGCACGGATGATCCTCCCGCAGCTGCTACGAGCAGGGCGGTTCCGAGCAGAATTGGTGTTGGTTTCATTTGTGTCTATATTGTGGACAGGCTGTGTGCTTTTTAGACGCTTCATCGCAAAAGGCAATCTTTTTTTAGTCTTCCCGGGGCTGCTGGAGTTTTTGAGAACCTGGATACTGAGTTTAGATTTATCGTAAGTATCTTGTTTTGAAAATCTTAATGACCTGTAAGTATGTTCGTTTGCCAAGTGTGAAAATGAATGCGAATTGCTTGTGCTTGGTTTCAGTGTTCCCGCAAAGGGACAGAAATGTCTTGAAACTGGGTGCTTGAGTCGTCATTGTGGACACGAAAATGAAAACTCAAAAACACCTAATTACAGAATCTAAAGGGAGTTTTGCATGTGCTTCGGCTCTGTTTGGGCTGTGCCTTGCAAGCACTTGCAGTGCTACGATCACTTCGTATGGCACATTGGGTTCCGCAGTTGCCGCTAAATCTGACACGCTCATCGCGGGTGCCGGAGTGACGCTCCTCAATACCGATACTACTTATCTTTCAGCAGTTGGTGGGGCACCCAACTACAATCTTTCTGGTGCACAGAATCACGGCGGTGTTGGTGTCCCCAGCGGCGTGGTCAGCCCGGCACCTTTCACTTTCTCTTATGATCCTAACGTTGGCTCTGGGACGTTCTATTTCACTCTTGGCCTAACCGGTGGCGGATTGGCTTCCCACACAGCCGCAGCTACGCCCGCTCAATTGGCGTTGATTGCCAGTGGAATGGGTGGATTTTATTTCGAGATCGACAAGCCTCTCGCCGGATCGACTGCATCATTGACTGGGTTGCGGCTATATACCGGTGCTGATAAAGCCGACGAACTCTTTTTGGGCAATGCCGGTGCTGATTCTTTTGCCCTTGGAGCTACGACGACTGGAACTGCCTACATGACAAGTCCTTTGCTTGAAAATGGGTTCTACTTGGAGGGAATGTTCAACTATTCCAGCGAGAGCGGTAAATCCGGCTTTCGGGTGTTTGTCGGCTCCACGCCTGTGCCGGAAGCCAGCACGATTGCATTTGGCAGTCTTCTGATTGGCGGCTTGGCTGTTGCTGAAGTTCGTCGTCGCAAGGCTAAACTGCTTGCTGTTTAACGTTGGCCGGAGGCCAAGTTTTGAGTTTTCAGGCAGCCCTTCAAGGGCTGCCTTTTTGTTTCTGATGTTTTGAGCTATTCGCTGAGTTGTCATGCGCACAGACCCTTGGTTCTCAACCCGAATTTATCGCCAGCCGCTCGGAAGATCTGGAATAGCATCTTTCAATCGGGAGTTGCTGGAAGAATCGTATCAGATTCGGGATCATGATCTTGCAGGGCAGGAGTGGTCGAAAAAGAGCTATCCAGGAGGCTACACATCGTATTCGTCCATGAGTCGCCTTCACCTGTTTTCCTCCACGTTTGCCGATCTGGAGAAACGTATCCGGAAACATGTCCTGAAGTTTGCTGACGAACTGGATTACGATTTGGAAGGACGTGAGTTGGCGATGACGGATTGCTGGGTAAACATCATGCCCAAACAGACCGCTCATGGGTTGCACATCCATCCTGTATCTACCATCAGTGGAACATATTACGTAAAAACTCCGAAAGGATGTTCGATGATCAAATTTGAAGATCCTCGGATGACTTGTTTCATGGCAGCTCCTCCGAGGAAAGTAAATTGTCGTCCTGAAAATAGACAGTTTGTGGAGTATCCGGCCGAAGAAGGAAAGGTGATCCTGTTTGAGAGCTGGTTGCGTCATGAGGTTCCACCCAACCCAGTAAAGGGAGAACGTGTCAGCATCAGCTTCAACTACAACTGGTTTTGAGGGTTCTGGCCAAGGCGTGGTGGTTCCATTGACCTCCATTGCTGCGACCGATAGTTTCTTTGCCGATGATTGCCAGCGCCGTCAAAGCCGTTTCAGCCCAGCCTACGATCCGCCAAGGAGATGAACGGCTCATCAAGCTCACGCCAAACGCGGGCAGGAAGGTATCTTCGTTGCTCCAAAAGCAGGGCCGGAGCACCGGGGTGTTGCGCGTGGCGGTGGTTGGCGGCGGATGTTCCGGGCTGCAATACAAGATGGATCTTCAGGACGGCCCGGCCAATCGCGACATCTTGGTCGAAAGCGCCGGAGTCAAAGTGGTCGTCGATCCGAAGAGCGCGCTCTACGTGACCGGCAGCGAGCTGGACTATGTGGAGGCTTTGACAGAAGGCGGCTTCAAAGTGACCAATCCAAACGCCGCCACCAGTTGTTCCTGCGGCGAGAGTTTCAGCGCCTAGCTTTTTTGCCCGATGGACGATGCTTTTTCGCTTTTTGGCGAGGCCCGTCGGCCTTGGCTGGAGCCCGAACCGTTGAAACGGCAGTTCTTGGAACGGTCTTCCCCGATTCATCCGGATCGTGTGCACTCGGCTTCACCCGAGGAGAAAGCCAAGGCCAATTCCACTTATGCGGCGCTCAACGCGGCCTACGCGGTATTGCGCGAGCCCAAGGACAGGTTGGCGCTCTTGCTCGAACTGGAGCGCGCCAGCCCTTTGAAGGACATCCAGCGCATTCCGCCGGGAACGATGGATCTGTTTGTTGAAGTCGGTCAGACCTGCCGGGATGTCGATGGGTTTCTCGCGGAAAAGGCCGCCACTACTTCTCCGATGGTGAAATTGCGCCTTTTCGAGCGGGGAATGGATTGGGTGGACCGGCTCAACGAGCTGCAACGGAAGATCAGCCAACGGAGGGAAGAGCTTTTCGGTGAGCTCAAGGGCATGAACGCCCTTTGGGAAAAGGCTCCTCCAGTGGGTTCGCCGGATCGGTTGGCGGCACTGCCTCTGGAACGGTTGGAAGAGATCTATCGGGTCTTGAGCTACGTGGCGCGCTGGACCGGTCAAATCCAGGAGCGAATCGTGGCGTTGTCGGTTTAATTCGGGAGGAAGCACCATGCTGAAAGTCTCGACTCCGTGCAAAAACATCATCCACGGCCTGCTTCTGGTCCTGCTAATGGCTGCCGGGCCTTGGCTGGGGCGGGCTGCGGATTGGGCCGGGGCGCTCGCCCAAATGCCGTTGGCCCAGTCCGTCCCGGAACTGAACCGTTCCAACGCCGTGCCGCTGATGCTGGGGGCGTTCAAGGAGAACGCCACGATCAAGGCTCTCATTTTCATGCCGGGTGCGACGGACGAGCTTTATTTCTTCGACCGCGACGTGGCCAAGCTGACCAACACGGCCCCGACGCTCCTGGACGCGGTCGCAGCCTACACCAACCAGACCCGCATCGTGGCGACCTTTGCCCCGCCGTTTCTGCTCCTGCACTCGAAGGAGGATTTCCTGGAAGGCAAGATCACCGTGGAGCACCCGCGCACGGCGGAGAAACTGGCGAGGAAGAAGTTCAAGCAACATGCCTTCTACAACGATGCCCCATGGCCCGTGTTGAAGAAGGACTACGGTTTCGCGATGAACGTTTTCATGATGCCCGAAGCGCAGTCGGATTCCGCCAACCACTTTTACCGCCACACGTTCGCGGGATGGAACCTCACCGGCATGGAGGCGCTGAACGCCGTGGTCCTGGCGGGCAAGACGGTGGTCAAGATCCAGCGGGGGCGGCTGGTCTTCGAGAGTGACCGTCGTTTCGTCGAACGACCCGAGGGTTCGGCCAAGCGCGCCCGGCAGTTGCTGGAACAGCGCTGAAGGAGCGGGTGCAGTGGGGGGAAATTGCCGGAATTCGCCCGACCGGTTGGCCAAAAAAATCCACCTTGAGGGTAATCCGGCAGGAATTGCTGCCGGGCGGGAGGAAAGGCCCCGATTTTCGGGCCTTTTTCCGTTGGCACGCACAAAGCTTTGATTAAGGGCATGGAAACCACGCGACAAACCAGATGTTTGAGGTCTGGAGCGTATCCTGCCGTCGGCACCATCACGGTGTCGGCAGAAAGCCCCACCTACTGGCCTACCCCGGGCATCGAGCCGCAATCTCGGTGCTAACACGTTGAATCATTGCCTGGCGGGCAGTTCCCCGGAACTGCCCGCCAGTTCTTTTCTGTAGGATAGCCCCAAAAACGAAAAGCAGGCCGGAGCGGCCTGCTTTTTTGTGGCTGGGTGACGAGCGGGTTAAAAGCCGCAGTATCAGCGGATCTTCAGCTCGATGTTGCGGCGTTCCAAGGTGCGGCCTTCGCGGTAGGCGAGGGAATTGACCGCCTTGTTGTAGGTGGTCAGGGCGCTGATCTCGGCGGAACGCGCGGCGGTCAGGTCACGCTGGAGCTGGAGGACCACGAAGCTGGTGCTCTTGCCGTTCTCCAGCTTCTTCTGCTCGGCTTCGAGGGCGGCTTCGGCGAACTCCCGGGCCAGCTTGGTGGAGCCGACCAACTCGTAGGCCGACTTGATCGCCGAGATGGCGTTGTCGATCTCGACGAAGATCGTCTGTTCCTTCTGCTGCACTTCCAGCTCGGACTGCACGCGTTGCTCGCGGGCGGCGCGGTAGCTGGAACGGGCTGCGCGGTTCCCCAGCGGAGTGCTGAAGACTATGCCGATCGAGTGGTTATGGAAGTCGCCGTCTTTGGTGGTGCTGAAAGCGTTTCGATAGGTTGTTTCGCTTGCTGCTTCGTGACCGTAAGCTCCCCGCAGTTCCAAGGAAGGCAGAGCTTGGTTTTTGCGGAAACGCTCGGCCAATTCGTCCACTTTGAGCCCGCTGCGTATCTGTTTCAGATCGGGACGCTTCTCAAGCGCGGTATGCCAGCTATCCATGCGGTTCAGGATTTCGGGCACGGCTTGGAGCGTGGCGTTGGGAACGATCTCGACTTCGGTCCATGCGCGGAAGTCCCCGCTGATCAGATCGACCAGCGTGTTCTGGAGATTGCGGACATTGAAGGTCGCGGCAATGAGGTCGGAGCGGCGGGAGGCGGCTTCTGATTCCGCCTGTTTCTCGTCCAGCGGAGCCAAGGCGCCCACCTCGACTCGTTTCTTGTTTTCCGCAAGGAGCTTTTCGGCCAGTTCCAGAGCTTGACGCTGCACCGCCAAATTTTCCCGGGCATAGAGCAGGTCGTAGAAGGTGGCCTCCACCGAGTTCATTACGGTCATCACTTGGTAGGTGAAGCCTTCCTCGGAGCTTTGCAGATTCCGTTTCGCCACCTCGACGGTGTAACGCGAATTGTCCTGCAAAAAGCCACGAAGCAACTGTTGCCGAAGCTCGGCAGTGACACCGGAGCTGATGGTGCGGCCAAGATTGTTGGTGCTGAAATCAATGCTGTCTCCAACGCGTGCTGTGAGACTGTAGCCCAATCCGTATGGCAGCGAGCCGGTGAGACCGGCAGAGCCGTTTTCAGAATGGCCTTGGCGCCCGACCAACTGGAGCCCCTGAGTTGTGAATCCTCCCGGACTCACCTCGTAGTTCCAATTGTAGCCAAGGTTGAATGTCGGATCATACACCCCATACGCGCCCTGGAGATTGTAGGCGACGATGGCCGGGGTCTTCTGCTGGATGCGGATGGTGAAGTTGTTGGTCAGCGCCATCTGCAGGCACTCGTCGAGCGTCAGCGTCCGCGTTTCGTTTGTCTGGGAAAGGGCGGGAAGAGCGCCGACGAACGTGGCGCAGATCGCGGCAGCAACGGGTATGGATCGCATGGTCAAGGGGCGAAATTGGGCAAGCGGTTGTTCTTCGTCAAATCATCGTCTCGCTGGATCAGACACCGGCGGAGCGACGGCGTTTCAGCAGACTTCGTCCCAGACAGACGCGCCGGAGCGGGTTCGGTGACAGGAACGAAGCACTGACGGGCTTTGCACGGCAGGTGTTCAGCGTTTCAGCGAACGGACTTTCGACGCGAACTCGCTGTTCTTCGGCTCCAAACGCAGCGCTTCCTCGAAGGCTTTGCGGGCGTCTTCGGGGCGCTTGGCCCGTTCGTAAACTTGGCCGAGGACGAAGTGGCCTTGGGCCGGACTGGGGAACCCGTAGCCGGGGCGCTGCTTCAAAAACGCCTTCAAGGCCGATTCCGCCTGGTCCAAGTGGTCGCCCGAAAGCATCCCGGCGCGGCCGGTGTGGTAGAGGGTCAGCGCGTTGGTGGGGGAGAGCTGGCGGCTTTTCTGGAGCGATTTCCAGGCTTCCTGGAACCGCTGCTGCATCAACTGAAGCAGGGCGAGGTTGAGGTGCGCCTCGGCATGGGCCGGGTGGTTGGTCACGGCGGACTTCAGCTCCGTTTCGCCCGAAGGAATGTCGCGGGCGGCGAAGGCGATCTGGGCGGCGGCGTTCGCGCCCTTAACCGGATCGATCTTGCGGATGGCCTCGGCCTGCATCGCGGCCTTGGCGTCACTGCCGCCCATGAAACCGGGCGCACCGAGATAATAGGCGATCAGCATCATCCGGTTTTCGATGTTGGCCGGATCGAGCTGTTCGGCTTTCTGGAACTGCGCCAAGGTCTTCTTCGCGAAGCCCGGCCGTTTGAAGAGGCTCGCCTGGACGGCCATCGTGCCATAGGCGCGGCCGAGCCATTCGGCGTAGAGGCTGTTGGTCGGGGCGAGCGCGGTGGCCGATTCCAAGTGCGTCACGCCGTCTTCGGTGCGGCCGGTTTCCAGCGCCAAACGACCGAGCCAAAAGCGCACTTCGGCCGCTTGCGGATGCTTTTCCGCCAAGGCGCTCAGGAGCGTGCGGCATTCGGCGTCGTCGAAACGCGCGTAGGCCGCAAGGGCAGGGGACAGATCGATCGTCGCGGCGCGGTTGGGCAACGCGACGAGGATCGCGGCGATGATCCAGAGAAAGGCAGGGAAGGGAGAACGGCGCATCGGTGGGAAGATTCAGGGAGTGGCGGCGCGTTGCAAACGGTCGCGGATGGCCTGCCACGCGGAAGTTTCCGGCGGGGCCTCGACGATGATCCATTGCGCGCCGAGGTCGTCGCAGGCGTGGAGCTCGGCGTAGAGCGCGCGGGCGAAGGCTTCGGGATCGTCCGGGATCAAGACCACGCGCACCGGGTCCAAGTGGAGGGGCACCCGATGGTGAGCCAGCACATGCGTCCGCTCCGGCGCGGCTCCGAGGGAACGGAGCAGATCGCGCAATTCCGTCTCGCTCTGCCAGGACCGGATCAACAACCGCGCCTTGGGCGAATAGTGCTTCGAGAGCAGCCCCGGACTCTTCAAGGTTTGGCCCGAATTTCCCGCGCTGTCCGCAGCAACCACTCCGAAAGGTTGCAGCGCCGCGTCGGTGATCATGCCGGGGCGGAGAATCCGCGCCGGAACGGTGGTGAGATCCACGACGGTCGATTCCAGCCCCACTTGGCATTGGCCGCCATCGACGATCAACGGCAGCCGGTCGCCGAGGGATTTGGCGACGTGCTCGGCATTCGTCGGCGAGAGTTCGTTCGAACGATTGGCGCTGGGAGCGGCGATGGGAAAGCCGCAGGCCTGGATGACCGCCTGCATGAAGGGATGCCCCGGCCAGCGAATGCCGACCGAATCCCCGCCCGCCGTGGTGATGGCGGGAACCAGCCCGGACTTCGGCAATACCAGCGTCAACGGCCCCGGCCAGAACTCATCCGCCAAGCGGTCGGCGATCTCCGGCCAGGCAACTGCGCAACGCCGCGCCATGGCCCGGTCGGAGACGTGGACGATGATGGGGTTGTGCGAAGGACGGCCCTTGGCGGCGTAGATCCGGGCCACGGCCTCGGGGTTGGTGGCATCGGCCGCCAAGCCATAGACGGTCTCCGTGGGCAACGCGACGACCTCGCCGGCCCGCAGCCGTTCCGCCGCCTTGGACACGGCTTGGGCGAAGAGTTCGGGCGTGTGGGTTGAAAGGATCTCGGGACCGACGCACTGCATGATTTTTCGGGTCGGGAGAGTGGAGTCTGCGCGAGGCCGCCGCAATGGCGAAGGCCGGTGGAAACATTGGGAGCGCGGACGGTCACGTCCGCGAGGCACCGTTCTGGAGTCTGTAGTGTAGATCCGTCATGGCGCTTCTGCCCGTAACGAACAGAGATCGCCAAAGCTCCTTTTCACTCCCTGCCAGATTGCGGCCGGACTCGCGGACGTGACCGTCCGCGCTCCTCATCAGTGGGCCTCGGGCTTCTTTTCGCCCTGGTCCTTGCGCGGAACGTCGCCGTTGCGGTTCTCCGACGGCTTGTCCCCGTCGCGCTCCCCGCGATCACCCCGTCCGCCGGGGCGGCCGCCGCGCCCGCGCCACGGCTCCATGAAGCTGCGTCGGTCGCGCACGAGTTCTTCGAACTTCTTCAGCTGTTCCTCGCCGGAAAGGACCGGGCGGATGGCGTCGTTGGCCTTGAGCAGGGCAGCGTCCATGCAGAAGAAGGAGTTGCTGAAGATCAGGGAGCTTTCGCGCGACAGCTCCTCGAAGACGGGCATGAGCTGCTGCCGCTGGGCTTCCGTCAGATCCAGCCGCTCGGAGAAGCGTTTGGCCACGACGGCGGTGAAATTGGTCGGACCACGCCCTCCCTCGGAAATGCCCGGAGGCATGGGCCGCCGGACCGGGGCCTTGGAGTGGAAGTAATAGACGGTCGCGAGGCAGCCGACGACCGCGCCGACCACAAACATGGCGGCGAGGATGGCGGTGAACTTGCCTCGGGTGAGCGCGCTCATGGAGCCGGGGAGGAGGGCACGAGGGCCAGGGCCAGTTCCTGGTCCATCACGGCCAATTCGTGGGTCGGGGCGTTGCTGGCGAGGGATTCGCCGGGCGCATGGAGCGCGAGGAAACCGACCACGACCACCAGCGCGCCGGCGGCGGTGAAGGCGCGGCGCAAAAGCGGGGCCAGCCAGGAGAGATCCTCCGTCGCCCGCTGGTTGCGCAGCGCGGCCAAAACCCGCTGCTCCAAGGACCAAGAGGGTGCCGCCGCTTCGGCGCGGCGATCCGGGGCCGCTGCGGCGGACCGCAGCAACCGGTCGATTGGGTTCTGGTTCTCTTTCATGACTTCCGTTCCTTCATCAATCGTTCCAAGGACTTCCTCAATTTCAAGCGTGCTCTGAAGGCCCGCACTTTGACCAGAGCCGCGCTCCAGCCGGTCATTTCCTGCACCTCGGCCACGGACCGGCCCTCCATGTGGAGGCTCTGCACCACGAGGCGGTCTTCCGGCTTCAAGGTCTGCAACAGCTTGTCCACCAGCTCGCGGGAACCGGTCTGCATCGAGGCGTCCAGTTCGCCGTTCGTGGAGGCCAGATTCTCCACCACGGCTTCTTCTTCCTCGCCCAGATCGGCCATGCGCCATTCCGGCCGTATGGATTCCGCCCGGAGCGCGGAGAGGCAGGTGTTCACCGCCACGCGGGAAACCCAGTGCTCGAAGGGCATCAGTCCCTCGTATTGGTCCACCCGGGTGAAGATCTTGGTGTAGATCATCTGGGCCAGATCCTCCTCCTCCAGCCGCCGGGGCCGGTGGGAGCGGATGATCTTCATCACCAGCGGATGCAGGTGCTGCATCATCGCGCGCACCGCCTCTTCGTCGCCGCGACGGACCCGGCCCAAGCATTCGGACACGTTCAGTTCGTCGTCGGTCATGGGCGCGGCGGTCGCAACAGGAGGCGCGAGCTTCGCGTCTCCGAACATGACATCAAGGTTGAATGCGGTTGC
>CAMLMI010000057.1 GCA_946480965.1 uncultured Verrucomicrobiales bacterium
GCCGCCTTGGGGCGAACATCCTTTGAGCAAGTTTCACTGGCGACTCCGAGGCGCTCCGGAGTCGCCAGTGTTGCAGCTTCTTTTGTTGAACATCCTCCGGCGGCTCGGCGGGAGCCTTCGCCCTACCTTCCACCGGAGGAGTTAGCCGCAGGCCAACTCAGAGGCTCCACCCCTTGCGATATTCGCGGCGGATGAACTGGGTGACTTCCGGCGCGTTCTTGGCGCGGAGGTTCGGACCGTCCCATTCGATCTTCTTCTTGGCGCGCAGGGCCACGCAGCCGAGCAGGATGATCTCGGTGAAGTAGCCGGCGATCTCGAAGTTCGAGTAGGGCGCGGGACCGCCCTTGCAGGCGTTGAGCCACTCGACGTAGTGGCCGGGGGAGCGCGGGATGGTGATGGCCGGGCCTTCGTAGCCGGCGAAGGTCTTTTCCGGCAGCAGATGGAACTGCGCGCCGTAGTCGTCGGGCGAAAAGAGGTGCCCCTTGTCACCGATGAGCAGGCAGCCGCTGTCGGGCAGCTTCTTGTTTCCGCCGTCGCGGTTGACCCACTTCATCGTCTCGGACACGACGTCGGCCGAGGGTTTCGCGCCACCGTCATACCAGAAGAGCGTGACGGGCGGCATTCCGGCGCGGGCGGGGAAATCGAAGCGGACGACGGACTTGGTCGGCCAGGTTTCGTCGTTCATGCCCTCGGAGGACAACGCCTCGATGTGGGTCGGGAAACCGAGCTTCAAAGCGCGGAACGGCATGTTGGCGGTGTGGCAGGCCATGTCGCCGAGCGCGCCGGTGCCGAAGTCGATCCAGCCGCGCCATTTGAAGGGGTGGTAGGCGTCCTTGTTATAGGGGCGCATCGGCGCGGTGCCGAGGAACCCATCCCAATCCAGATGCGACGGCACGGGATCAACGCGCGTGGGACGCGGAATGCCCTGGGGCCAGATGGGGCGATTGGTCCAGACGTGGACCTCGCGGATGCCGCCGATGGCCCCGGCCTGGATCACTTCGACCGCGCGGCGCAACCCGTCGAGCGCGCTGCCCTGGTTGCCCATCTGGGTGGCGACGCCGTGTTTCTTGGCCACTTCGCGCATGACGCGGGCCTCGAAGACATCGTGCGTGAGCGGCTTCTGCACGTAGGCGTGCATCCCCATCCGCATGGCCTGGACGGCGGGGGCGGCGTGCATGTGGTCGGGCGTGGCCACGATGACGGCGTCGATGTTCTTCATCCGGTCGAACATCACGCGGTAGTCGGCGAAGCGTTCCGCGCCGGGATATTTCTGGCCGCGCCGGGCGAGGGTGTTCCCGTCGATGTCGCAAAGGGCGACGATGTTTTCGCTGGCGCAACTGTCGGTGTCGGACTCGCCCTTCCCGCCCGCGCCGATGACGCCGATGTTCAGCTTTTCATTGGGCGACTTGAACCGCGGGTTCGGCGTGGTGATGCAACCGGGCAGGAGGATCGCGCCCGCCGCGCCGAGCGCGGAGCTGTAGAGGAAGCGGCGACGGGAGATCTGGTAGCGATAGGTGGGCTGGTTGGGGGAGGCCATAGGATTGGTGAAGTCGGACGCTGCGCGAATCCGCTTTCTTCATGAATGGCCCATCTTGGTGGGAGCCGGGAAAAGAAGCTCAAAGATCGGAGCACGGAACCCACCCCTGGCCCCTCCGAGGAGGGGATAAGGCAGGACGTCAACTGACCGCCGGAAGCGTGTGAACAGTTCCCCTCCTGGGAGGGGTCAGGGGTGGGTTCGCCACTCCGTCCATGGACCGCCACTACCCTCCCACCCGAAAGCCCGACTTCTCCGCCAACCGCTTCAGCTCTCCGCTCCAGAACGTCTCCACGAACTCCGGCGTCTCGAAGAGGTGCTTCGTCACCTCCGCTTGTTCGCGGCGCACCATGAACTTCAGCTCGTCGAGATTCGCCGACCAGCACGCGCCGTTGAAGAACTCCACGCCGGGGAACTGCGTCTTGTAGAGGGCGCGTTCCGAGTAGCAGGTGCCGAGATAGAGGGCGGCGAAGCCTTCCTTCGCGAAGCGTTCCACCGTGGCCGTCATCATGAACATGCCGAGGTTCCGCGAGAGCCCGCCGAGATCGAAGAACGCGTAGTAATAGTAGGCCACGCGCGGCGCTTCGAGGTGCATCAGGACGGTGCCGACCTCGGCCCCGGTCGCCTCTTCACGGAAGACCATCAGGTGCGAAATGACCGGGGACGACATCAGCCGATCCAGCCGCGCGAACGACATCACGTCCTCGCCGAAACGCTGGTCGGCATACGCCTTCCACGCCGCGCGTTTCCTCTCCGAATAGTCGAAGGCCGCGCGCGGGATCAGTTCGCTGACGATCCCCTGCCCTTTGCGCAGGATGCGGCGGTTTTCCGACGAGGGCTGGAACTTCGCCAGCACGACGCGGAGATTGCGGCAGACGTAGAAGCGGCTGAGGTCCGGCGCGGCGGGCAACAATCCGCGCTCGAAGAAGTCGGCGGGCGTTTCTCCGGCTTCGGGCAGCGCCCAGATCACGTAGGGATACGTGTAGGTGGCGTAGTCGGACTTCCACTCGGAGAAGAGGAGCTTCATGGGGCAGTCCTCGGATACCGGATACCGGATGCCGGATGCCGGAGGTGCCCCTCACCCGGCCTCCGGCCACCCTCTCCCCATCCGATGGGGAGAGGGCCGGGGTGAGGGGCGGCCAACGACAGAGTTTTCAGAACGAGCTTCGCAGCCCATCCGGCATCCGGCATCCGTGTTCACCGCAGATGCCTCCGCTCCATCCGGCTGCTCCAGCGCACGAGGATGTCGTAGGAGACCGTGTTGGCCGCGCCGGCGAGTTCATGCACGGAGATGTGCTCCGCGCCCTGGGACCCCATCAGCACCGCTTCGTCGCCCGCCGCCACGCCGGGCAGTTCCGTCACATCGACCATGATGGCGTCCATCGTCACGCCGCCCCGGATCGGCACGCGGCGTCCGTGCAGCAGCACGCAGCCGGTGTTCAACAGCCGCGGATAACCGTCGCCGTAGCCCACGGGCAGCACCGCGATGCGCCGGACCATTTCCGCGCGGTAACGCCGCCCGTAGCCGACCGTTTCGCCGGGTGCGACCTCGCGCACGAGCGCGACGCGGGCCTTGACCGTCATCACCGGGGCCAGGCCTTCGAGCGTCGGCACATGGCTCGATGGATACCAGCCGAGCGGCAGCAGCCCGAGTCGGACCATCTCGAAGTGCGCCTGGGGGAAGTTGAGGAACCCGCCGGAGTTGCACAGATGCCGCAACGGCACGCGCACGCCCGCGTTCTTCAATCGTCCGACGGCCTGGCGGAAGCGTTCGATCTGCTCCAGCGAGAACGCGGGGTCCGCCGCGTCCGACATCGCGAAGTGGCTGAACACGCCCTCCAGCTCGATCCCCGGAATCTCCGCGATTGACTTGCCGAGAATGGCGGTCGCCTCCCAGTCCACGCCGTGGCGGTTCATGCCGGTGCTGACCTTGAGATGCACCTTCGAGCGCAGCCCGAAACCGCGCGCCAACCTTCCCAGCTCGGTCGGCGTGGAAAGATCGTTCACGCACACGGTCAACCCGTGCTTCACGCATTCCGCCAAATCCTCCGGCGCGCGCTCGCCATAGACGAGGATCGGAGCATCGATGCCGCCCCGGCGCAGCTCCAGCCCTTCGCCGAGCGTCGCCACCGCCAGGCGTTTCGCGCCCGAGGTCAAGGCCGTCCGCGAAGTCTCCACCGCGCCGTGGCCGAAGCCGTCGTCCTTCACCACCAGCAGCACTTCGGCCGCCTTGCCGGGATTGGCCGCTTCGGCCTGGCGACGGATCGCGGCGAAGTTCCGTTGCAACTGCGCGTGGTCCACCTCGATCCAGGCGGAGCGGAGCGGAACGGTCTCAACGCGCGGCCCCGACGCGCCCGCACCGGGTGGCCAAAGCGATTGCCCCACGTCGCGCCGATAGTAGCTGCCGAGCGAGCTCCACTGGCCGATCTCCGCATAGGCCGCGTCAATGGCGGCCGAGAGCGTCGGGGCCAGCGCCGTCACGTCGCAGATGCGGTGTCCCGTGGCTTCGAGCTGCCCGGAGGCGGACAAGGCGACTTCGTTCCACAGAACGTCCGCAGGCTGGGCAGGGATGCCCGGCCTACGCACCACCGGCACGCGCGGCCCCTCCATCTTCGTGAAGGGATACCCGTAGCCCGCCAACGTCACCGAGCAGCCGAAGCGCCGTTCCTCCCGCCAACGCGGCGACAACGGCCGGTTGCTGGCGCAGGCGATCAGCGTCTCCAGCGGGTTCGCCAGCATCCGGCAGATCATCGGGCCGGAGGTGATGCCGAGGCGCACATTGTATTCCAGCACCTGCCAATGGCCGCCGCTGCGGATCGCCGTCACCTGCACCGGTCCGTGGAAGTTCACTTCGCGGAACCACGGCAACAACGGCCGCAACAGCTCTTCGCAGAGCCCGTAGCGGTCCTCCGGATCGCGCTCGATCAAGCCGCCCAACGGCGCGCCCGCCACCACGCCCATGTCGCCGTCGAAGGCGCGCTTGTATTCCTGGTTCGTCACCAGCGAATGGATCTCGCCGCCGCTGACCAGCGCGATGTGCCCCGCCTCGGCGCGCCCGAGATATTCCTGCATGAAGACGCCGTCCGCGTAGTCCAGCCGGGGCAACCACCCCAGCGTGTCCTCCACCGTTTCACAAACGATGGTGTGGATGGGGCTGTTGGGACCGCACACGGGATTCTTCAGGACGAAGGGCCGTCCATGTTCACGCACCAATGCTTCAGCCGCCGCTTGGTCTCGGGCAACGAACGCGCGCGGAAACGCCACGCCGAACCGCTCGCAGAGCACGCGGGCAAAGTCGCGGTCCAGCTCCAGTTTCAACCCCTCGCCGGTGGGACAGAGAAACGGCAGGCCGAGATCCAGGAACCGTTTGGCCCACGGCCGCTGGGCCCATTCGATCGACATCGGCACGACCAGCGCGGGCCGTTCCCGGGCCAGCCAATCGCAGGGATCGGGCACATCGGCCTGATCGACGACCGGCCCGACCAGCGATGGGCCGTGGTGCGCGTAGCCGCGCGTGAGATACGTGGCCACCCGCGCGCCGTCGTCGCGCAGCGCCGACAACACGCCCTGGGTAAAAGCCCCTACCCCGAGCGCGACCACCAACGAAGAAGATGAAGATTGAGCGTCCACCGAAACAACCGGAGGTGCATAAGGGCGGACGCCGGAAGTGCAAGCCATCATTGGCCCACCGGCGCCGCGCGCGGCGCGAACCCGCCAAACGGAGACGCGAAGAGGGCCGACCCGTTGGCAGGCAACGGATCGGCCCTTGTCGAAACAGACGCCCTGCTCGGGGGCTATTTCCGCAACTGGAAGAACCTCTGGTTGCCGGACGGCGCGACGCTGGTGGAGCCAGCACCGGTGATCGGGTTGGGGGTGCCTTCAACCGGCTGCCAATTGGCGCCGGCCCCGACCGCCGGGCTCCCCTGGAGGACATAGCCGGAAGCGGCACCCGTCCAGGAGATGGTCACGTTGGCCCCCTGTCGGCCCACGGTGATGAGCGGAGGCTGGGCCGCCACCTTCACGAGCTGGAGCGCGTTGATGGGCGGGAAGTAGCCGGCGTTTCCGACGTTGGCCGACGTTGGCGTGACGGTGAGCAGCAACGTGCCGTCCCCCGCCGGCCCGACGTTCTCAAACATCACATAGTTGCCGAGGGCCCGGTTGTTGGTGTCCGTGCTGTTCATGCGGACCAACTCCGGATTGGCCAGGAACTGGAGCGAACTCTGCGCCCGAACCGCCAAGGTGGGATAGGTGGCCGCCCCGACGAGGGCGTAGTCCTGCTCGTAGGTGCTGTTGAAGCTGAAGCCCACGCTGTAAACGATGAGGTTGTAGGCCCCGGGAGGAACGTTGCTCAGGATGAGCGAGACCGGGGTGTTGTTGTTGGCGATGGAGCCCTGGAGCATGGCGTGCTCGGCGCTGGCGGCACCGGTGCCGATGCCGATCCGGGTGCCGACCGTGATGGGCACCTGGTTGACGGTATCCCAGACGGCGATCGTCACGGGTGTGACCGCGCCGTCGGCGTCGCGGAGGACATGGGTCCCGTCGATCAGGGCGTCCGGGATGTTGTTGAAGTTGCCCTGAAGCACGGCGCCCGCGATGTCGTTTGTGGCGAGAGCGGCTCCTGCGGTCGTGCCCGCGTCGCCGCCGCCCGAGAAGTTGATCCCGACGTAGGGAAGCAGCGGGATCGGCTGGGCCGGTCCGACGGTGATGGTGGCCTCTTGGCTCGGCACGTCCACGCCGTTGACGCCGATGACGCAGCGGAACTTCTTGCCGTTGTCGGCCGAGGCCAGGATCGGAGTCACGTAGGTCGGGCGCGTGGCGCCGGGGATGTCCACCCCCTCGACCTGCCATTGATAGAAGAGCGTGCCGCCCTTGGGAGCCGTCGCCCTCACGGACAAGCGGGCGCGCTGTCCGGCAGGGATCGTGGCGCTGGCGGGCTGCTGGGAAATGTTCACCGTGGCCGCGTCGGGGTTGATGAAGGTCGAAACCATGCCTCCTCCCAACGGCGGAATGTCGGCCACATTTCCCGGCGTGCCCACGCGCCGCGCTCCCAGACCGACCACCGCCGGGATGGTCCCCTGTTTGTAGAGCACCTCAAACAGGTAGCGTTGTCCGGCGACCAGATTGTCCGCCGTATGGACGACGCTCGCATCGAAGCCGGTGAGCCCGGCAACGCTCGTGAGCACGGGGACGAGGTTGGCCTCCGACACATCCGTGCTGATGGAAAGCACCGCCTCGTCGTCCGCATGGAGATAGAATTCGTAGGAGCCGGCCTGGGGAGGAACGAAGAAGGCGCGGAAGCGGGCCCCGTAATTGGCGAGCTGCAAGTCCGTGCCCAGGGAGACGGTGCGCACGAAGTCCAGCGAGCTCGGCCTGTTTGGGAACCTGGCGTCCGCCTGCAGGTCCGCAACCGTCGTGCCGGCCACATCATAGAACAGTTCACGGGTGATCCAGCCCGGGGCGAGCCGCCAGGAAGTGAAGGCGACCGTCGAGTTCGCCGCGATCGGGTTGCCGCTCACGTCAGTCACGCCGTTCACGGTGACCACGTAGTTGCTGTTCTGCACCTGGGTGCCGGTGGTCAGGAGGACGTCCTTGGACGTGTTCACATCGAGAACCGCCGCAGTGACGGCCACTCCGCCGCTCAACGTGAACCTGGACGGTATAACGGAGGCGGGGGCCAACGGGCGGTCGAACGTGACGGTGACATTGGTCAGTCCCGCCGATCCCACCGCCTTGACCAGAGCGGGCCGGGCCACGGAACCGGAATTGGGCAGGGCATTGAACTCCGTCTCGGTCAGAAGCACCTGGCTGAGGATGATCCGGTCGATGAACATGCCGGCTTCACGGGTGCCCAGCTTCAGGATCAGCGGCACGCCCGCGTCCACTTCCTCCTGCGTCACGGTGTAAACCACCGTCTCCACCGTCATCGCGTAGTTGTTCACCGCCGGCGGCAGGCGCGAGTTGTTCGCGGCGGATGTGGCGTAGTTTTCCACCCCGGGTCCGAGATCGCCCAGGCTGTTCGGTCGGTAGTAGCTGTTGCCGCTGTTCGCATCCAGGTCCGTGAACGCCTTGTCCGCCCGCCAGGTGAAGTGCAGCGTGTAGTCGCCGGGAGCACGGAAGCGGAGGCTGTAGGAGGCGAAGCTCGCCGGCGCGGTCGTCAACGTGGCGCCGGGCGCATAGAGGGCCTGGCCGCCGCTGGCCGGGGCGTCGTTGGTGGTGGCCCACAGGGTCGGCGTGCCGTTGACGATCTTGCTCACCCGTTCGGCCTCAAAGGCGACATAGGTCTCGTTCGCACCCTGCGCGACGATGTCGGTGTCCGAGTTGACCAGCGCGTTGAACTCCGCCTCGGTCAAGGCCGCCTGGCTGAGGACGATCCGGTCGATGAACATACCGGCCTCACGGGTGCCCAGCTTCAGGATCAGCGGCACGCCCGCGTCCACCTGTTCCTGCGTCACCGTGTAGGTGATCGCCTCCACCGTCATCGCGTAGTTGTTCACCGCAGGCGGCAGCCGCGAGTTGTTCGCCGCCGACGTCGCATAGTTCGCCACGTCGCCCCCCAGGTCGCCGAGTTCGTTCGGCCGGTAGTAGCTGTTGCCGCTGTTCGCATCCAGGTCCGTGAACGCCTTATCCGCCCGCCAGGTGAAATGCAGCAAATAGTCCCCTGCCGACCGGAACCGGATCGCGAACGTCGCGAAGCTCGCCGGTGCCGTCGTCAACGTCGCTCCCGCCGCGTAGAGCGCGCGAGTCCCGCTCCCCGTCGCGTCGTTCGTGGCGAACCACAGGGTGGGAGTTCCGTTCGATATGGAAAACACGTCCTCCGCCTCCCAGGCGACATACGTGGAGTTGGCGGACTGGAAGATCGTGGTGGCCCGGGCAGCAACGGATACGACACAACATGCCAAGATCACAACGACTCTAAGAATAGAGAGTTGCATAGGTTTGTTCTGATTGGTTGTGTTTGAAAGGCTCCGCCCGACAGCGAGCGAGACGCCGCGAGGGCGCTGCTGTCAGAAGAATGGGGGCGGATTCGGGGTATCAGGTTCGAAACATGCCCCGCAAGCGAAGACTTGTCTGGGCGTCAGACATCCCCTTGGGCCATTTGAATGCACAGGCCCGGTTTTTGTCCTCGGCCCCCACGTTTCCCCAGCCCGATGCGGCTCCCGGTCCAACCAGCGGGAGCGGCCTTCCCCCCGAACTGTGGCCTTGCTCCGGCGGCGGGGACGGCGGTTGCATCGGACCTGCGGTCGTGACGCGCGTCGCGTCGCCCGCTCCGCGCCATGCAACGATCCGATCTGCCGCTCGACCGCCAGCTCCGCCAGGAGATCCTCCTCGCCCGGGAGCGGGTCTATCGTTTCGGCCAGGCCACGCCGTTGGAGCGGCTGGTGTTGTCCGGGCCCGAACCCGGCCCGGAGATCTGGGTGAAGCGCGAGGATCTCTCGGCGGTGAAATCCTACAAGTGGCGCGGGGCTTCCAACCGCATGGCGGTGCTTTCGCCGGAGGAACGCGCGCGGGGCGTGGTCACGGCGTCGGCCGGCAACCACGCGCAGGGCGTCGCCTTGGCCGCGAAACGGCTCGGCGTGCGGGCGCGCATCCACATGCCTCGTTCCACGCCCAAGGTGAAGCAGCAGGCGGTGCGGCTGCACGGCGGCGACTTCGTGGAGATCGTGCTCTCGGGCGACAGCTACGACGACGCGATGGCCTCGGCGCGCGCGGACGAGGCGGCCTCGGGCGCGGTCTATGTCCACGCCTACGACGATCTCCGGGTGATGGCGGGCCAAGGAACGTTGGCCGACGAAGTGGTGCTCTCGGGCCAAGGACCGTTCGACGCCGCGTTTCTCCAGATCGGCGGCGGCGGCATGGCTTCGGCGGTATCGGGTTGGTTGCGCCTGCATTGGCCCGAGATCCGCGTGATCGGCGTGGAAGGCATCGGCCAGGCCTCGATGAAGGCGGCGATCGGCGCGGGGCGGCCCGTGCCCTTGGACCAGGTGGACATCTTCTGCGACGGCACGGCGGTGCGGAAAGCCGGAGCGCTGCCCTTCGAGGTGTGCCGGGAAACGCTGGACGAGATCGAGACGGTGACGAACGCCGAAGTGAGCGCCGCCATCCGCGTGCTGTGGGAAGGGCTGCGCTGCATCTCGGAACCTTCCGGGGCGATGGGGTTGGCGGCGGTCTTGAAGCGACGCGCCGAACTCGCGGGTAAACGGGTGCTCGTGATCGTGTCGGGATCGAACATCGACTTCCTCCAGCTCGGACTGATCGCGCAGTCGCAGGGCGCGGTGGGGCCGCACGTGCGCACGGTGCGCATCCGCGTCTCGGAAGAGCGCGGCTCGATGCTGGCGCTGCTCGATTCGAGCTTCGCGGGGATCAACATCGCGGACTTCCAATACGGCAAGGTGGACGAGCGCGACGCCTGGCCGGTCTTCGCGCTGGGCGCGGAGGACGCCGCGACGCTGGAGGCGTTCCCAGCCAAGCTGGCTGCGGCGGGCTTCGAGTGGGAGGATCTGCGGGACGCGGTGGACACGGCCTTCCGGGCGATTCCGCTGCGCGGCGATCTCCTGCGCCACCCGCTCTTCCTGCGGCTGGATTTCTACGAGCGGCCCGGCGCGCTGCACGACTTCCTCGACCGCGTGGTCCGGGACCGGGCGGACATCTGCTACTTCAACTACCGGCAGTCGGGCGAACGCATCGGCCGCGCCTTGATCGGGCTGGACTTCGCTTCCGACTTGGCGCGCGAGGAATTCTCCTCCGCCCTGCCGCGCCACGGCGAAGGCTACCGCGCCTGCGAACCCGTCGATGCGGCCACGCGCAGCCGTCTGACCGGCGGACTCCGCTGATCACGCTGCGGAGAAGGACGGAGCGAAGCCTCCGCCCGTTTGTCGTCAACGGCCCGATCCCCCATATGGGCCACTGCCGCGCCCGGCCTGCGCGGCTAGATTCAATCATCGGTCGAAGTCCGACCGAACGATGTTCCCGTGTTCCCAGATCCGACCGAGATGACTGCCTTCCACCGCCCCGCCCCGTCCCGCCGTCCGCAGCCGGCTTTCACCCTGATCGAGCTCCTCGTCGTGATCGCCATCATCGCGATCCTCGCCGGGATGCTCCTGCCCGCCCTCGCCAAGGCGAAGGCCAAGGCCTACCAGACCAGTTGCACCAGCAACCTCAAGCAGATCGGCGTGGCCATCGAGCTCTACACGATGGACCACGACGACCGGCTGCCGGGCCCATGCTGGACGGGCATGTTCTTCACCTATTCGCAGAACGGGAACCTCCCGAACGACCCCAACAAGTTCAACGGCTCGCTCGCGGCCTACATCGCGACCTACCTCGGCTATCCCGGCCCTTCTCCGCAGGTGCAGACGGCCAAGGTGGCGATGTGCGTCGCCTCGCTCCAGAAGCTGCCGGCGCTCACGCCGATCCCGCCATTGAACGTCCCGGTGAGCTACTTCTCCCAAAGCACGATCACGAACGACATCGGCATCGGGAACGACCGCGTGCTGTATCCCTTCGGACGCCCCAGCAATGAATACGCGGCACCGAAGAAGAAGACCGTCATCAAGGCTCCGTCCGATTCCTGGGCCATGACCGACTGCGACGACCAGTTGCTCCGCAGCATGGGAATCACCGGAGCCAGCTATCAAAACTACGTGCCCAAGCTCCCGGTCCACAGCGGCCCGAAACCCGCCGCCCGCCAGTATCTGAACTTCGACTGGAGCGTGCGCACCCTCCGCACCGAGAAGTGATCAGGCGAAACGTGGGATCTTTGGAAATGGCCGGACTGACTCCTCGGAACCGTTTCATCTAGGTCGAAGAGGTAGGGCGAAGGCTCCCGCCGAGCCGCCGAAGGGCGCACTGCAAAAGTGAATGTTCCACTGGCGACTCCGGGAAAGTGGAGCGTTTTGGAGCCGCCAGTGATGCTTCAATGGCAACCCAGTTCGTCCCAAGGCGGCTCGGCGGGAGTCTGCGCCCTACCTCCTCCTCGCGCATCAAGCCCACACATCCGTCAGTCGGGTGGTCGCCCTCCTTATCCCCTCCTGGGAGGGGTCAGGGGTGGGTTGCTTCTACGGCTACAAAGCCCACTTCCTTTACCGTCCCATCCACCCGCCATCCGCCAAGAGGATGTGGCCGGACACATAGTCCGACGCCGCGCTGGCGAGGAAGACCACCGGGCCTTTGAAGTCTTCCGGATTTCCCCAGCGTCCCGCCGGGATGCGCGCCAAGATCTGCTGCGAACGCACGGGATCGTCGCGCAGCGCCTCCGTGTTGTCCGTGGCGATGTAGCCGGGCGCGATGGCGTTCACCTGCAAGCCCTTCCCGGCCCATTCGTTGGAGAGCGCCATCGTGAGCTGGCCGATGCCGCCCTTGCTCGCCGCGTAGCCCGGCACGTTGATCCCGCCCTGGAAGGTCAACAGCGACGCGGTGAAGATGATCTTGCCCGAGCCGCGCGCCACCATGCTCCGGCCGATCTCGCGGCTGAGGAGGAACTGCGCGTTCAGGTTCACCTCGATCACTTCGTCCCAGAACTCGTCCGGATGGTCGGCGGCGGGTTTCCGCAGGATCGTCCCGGCGTTGTTCACCAAAATGTCGATGCGCGGGTGCTCCGCCAAAACCTGCGCCGCGAAGCGCTTCACTTCGGCGCGCTGGGCGAAGTCGCAGCGATAGGCGGAGAACTTACGCCCCAGCGCCAGCACCGCTTTCCCCACCTCGCTGCCGGTCTCTTCCAGCGACGCGCTCACGCCGACGATGTCCGCTCCGGCTTCGGCCAACGCCTCGACCATCGCGCGACCGATGCCGCGTTTGCAGCCCGTGACGAGGGCCGTCTTGCCGTCGAGGCGGAAGGAATCGAGGACGTTCATCGCAGTTGGGAAATGGGAATGCCGTCCATGTCGTCGAAGCGCTGGTTCTCGCCACCCATTGCCCAGACGAAGGCGTAAGCCGCCGTGCCGCAACCGGCGTGGATGGACCACGCGGGCGACAGCGCCGCTTGCCACGATTTCAGCACCAGATGGCGCGTCTCTTCGCCCGGGCCCATCAGGTGGAAAACCGCCGCCGTCTCCGGAACGTCGAAGTAGAGATAGACCTCCGACCTGCGCCAATGCGTGTGGGGCGGCATCGTGTTCCAGACGCTGCCGGGCGCGAGCCGGGTGAAGCCCATGACGAGCTGGCAGCTCTTCGCGCCGCCTTCGTGGATGTATTGGTGGAGCGTGCGGCGATTGGCCGTGCCCGGGTCGCCCAGCTCCAGCTTCCGCGCGTCCGCGTGGCGGATGAGCGTCGTGGGATGCACCGCGTGCGCCGGATAGCTGACGAGGTAGAAGCGCGCGGGCTTTGTCGGATCAGCGCTCTCGAAAAGCACCTCGCGACTGCCCCGGCCGACGTAGAGGCAGTCCAACGGCTCCAGCGCATGGACGACGCCATCGACCGTGATCCGGCCCGCCCCGCCGAGGTTCAATGCGCCCAGCTCGCGGCGTTCGCAGAAGAATTCCGCCGCCAGTTCCTTGTCCGCCTCCAGCTTCAACGGTGCGCCCAGCGGCACCGCCGAACCGATCACCGTCCGGTCCACTTCCCAATAGACCGTCTCCACCGCGCCGACGGCGAACAGCGTTTCGACGGCGAAGGCGTTTCGCAGCTCCTCGGTGTCCATCTGCGCGTATTCGTTCGGGCTTGCGGTGAGTCGTCGTTCCATGGGTTCAAGGTGACGTGTTGAGGTTCAAGTTGTCTGCATCTTTGCCAAGTAGGACGGGCTTCCAGCCTGTCCCGAAGTCTCGGCGGCCACATACATCGTCCAGCGGGACGTGATGCGTCCCCTCACCCGGCCTGCGGCCACCCTCTCCCCATCCGATGGGGAGAAGGACTGGGTGAGGGGCTTCGCGCGCCATCGTTTCCACGGGACAGGCTGGAAGCCTGACCTACTCGTTCACGGCTTCGCGGCCTTTGCCAAATGGGCGTGCCACTGTTCCTCGCTGGTGATCCGGCCCGCCTTGGCCCAGCCGAAACCGGCGCGGTAGGCCACCTTGCCCAACGTGTCGGTCTTCACCACGACAAGCGCGTGGCTTTCGTCGGGCGTGGCGGACTTGATCTCGCGCATTTCGACGACGCGTTTCGGATCCAGCACGACGCCGGTGCCGAGACCGCTGCCGTCGATGGTTTCCCAGCACGCCATCCAGCCTTCCTGGGGCCGCAACGTCGCCTGGGCTTTGCCGTCGTGCGTGGTCACGCCGATGCCGATGTCGAGCGCCACGGGCTGGCCGTCGCGGGTAAAGGTCGACTCCACGTCGAAGAGCTGTTGGCCGAGCGCGATGGTGATGCGCTTGGTCTCGTGGATCGCCGCACCGTCGAGGTCATAGACGTAGCCCAGCTCGAAGACGGACTTCTCCCGCGTCTGCTCGACGATCTTCCAGGAGCGATAGACATCGGACAGGACAAGCTTCCCGTCCTTCCAGATGCCCAAACCGCCGCAGCCGCGCGAACGGCCGACGTGGTAGGGATCGTAGCCTTCGCCGTGGTCCACATGGTAGCTGCGGCCCATGCGGTCGCCGGCATACCACTTCTCGATCACCGGCTGAGTCGTGCGCTTGAGCCAGCAGTCGATGCCGCTGTCTTCCGCTCCGCTGCGGAGGTCGGGGCCATAGGTGCGGAAAGCGACGAGGTCGTTCTCCCACGCGAAGTCGTCGCGCCTCTCGGGCACGAAGCGGGCTCCAGTGGTTGGCTCCGGAGCTTGTGCGATAGCCGCCGCGCCCAACCAAACGGGCTGGGTGAAAGCGCCGTTGGCCGCGATGTCCCAAACCTCGAAGCGCGCCCAGGTGCGGCCCTTCAGATTCAACGTCTGCTTCAACGTGCGTTGGCCGAACGAGCCGGTGTCCGCGAGGTCGATGCGCTCGCGATACACTTTGCGGCCGTCGCCGGAAACCACTTCGGCGAAGACCAACGGGAAGGTCCATTCCAGCTCGGCTTCGAGACGGACGTTGCCGTTCGCGGCGACTTCGAGCGTCTCGCCGCTTTCCTTGCCGCCGAGCGTGAACTTCGGCACCAGGATCTCGCCGGTGGTGACGAAGAATTCGCCGCCGCGCACCGCGTCCAGCACCGGCTGCCAGCCCTCGTCGTAGCGCGGCACCTGGTCGAGCCGGAGGTAGTTCACGTTCATGTGGGCGTAGAGCTCGTAGTCGGGCTCGATGCGGAAGACGTCCACCTCGCCCAGCGCCTGCTTGCGCTGGCCCCAGTTGTTCATGTCGTCCAGCAGGTCGAGCACGCGGTAGCCGAGACGCGGCCGCGAGAGATCGGCGGGCATCGCCTTCCAAGCCGCGCCGAGGAAACGGTCCGACTGGTAGAAGTCCGTTGTGCGATAGGCGTCGGGGAAGCCGAGCGAACTCTTGATGCGCGGATGCGCCGTCCACATGAGGCCGTTCTCGCGCTTCATCAGCTCGAAGACATCGGCCGCGCTGCCGACGTGATACACCTTGCCGTAGCCTTCGACGTCCTCGACGAACGGCACGTCCTTCGGCCGGTTCAGCACCCAATAGACCGGCTTGGGGAAGAAGCTGATCCAATGGCCGCCGAGATGGACGTTCGGTTCCTCGCCGGGCAACAGCAGCAGTTCGTCGTCGGAGAGCCGCGCGCATTCCTCGTGCATCCGCTTCAGCATCGGCAAGCGGTCGGCCGTCTTCTGGCCCGGCGTCCAGCCGTGGTGGAACTCCGCCAAATGCACGATGTCCACGCCCGTCTCCTTGAACTTCGTCACGAAGCCCGGAGTCTCCAACCCCTTCGGCACGCTGTCGGTTCCCTGCTTCTTCTGCCGGTCCAGATAATCGACCGTGTGCTCCACGTGGTAGTGGCTGGTGAAGGTCTTGTGGCCGGGCAGTTCCTTGAAGCGGTCCGCTCGCGTGTAGGCCGCGACTGCGTCGATGGCCTTCGCCGCGTCGCCGGAGCTCAGATGGTAGAAGACCGAGAGCTTTTGCTCCGTGCCTTCCGGCGCGTCGAACCACGGCACCCAACGCGAATCGCCCTGCAACGGTTGGCGGATGCCGAGGCCGTAGCCCGTGGTGTTCGTGAACCAGCCCTGGCCGAACCAGGCGAACTCGAAGTTGTCCGCGAAATCCAGCGGGTAGAAGAACTGGTGCGGATGCGGGAAGACGGCGAGCGAACCGCCCGCGCCCTGCGCGACAATGGTCCGGTGCTTCACCGCGAGCGAACGGGCGGCGAACCCGTCCACCACCTTGGCTTCCTGGAAGCGTCCATGCGGTTCGCGCCAAGCGACGGTGTTCCAGTCCGGTTTGGCGGACACGAGCCCGGTGTCATAGACGATGGCGCGGAGCTTATCGTCCGTCTTCAGCACCGTCTGCACCTGGATCAGCGGGCTGTCCTGAAAGAGGTTGATCCGCAGTTCGCCCTTGAACGAACCGGCGGTCACATCGCCGATGTGGATCGTGGTCCTCGACCCGGCGTCGGTCACACGGACGGAACGCTTCGTGAGTTCAGCGACGTGGCGGGTGAAGGGACGGCTGCGCGGATTGTCGAAGAAGACCCAGCCCCGCATCGCCTTGTCGCTGTCGCGGTCGCCGACGGTCAGCACGGTGAAGGGATCGAGACCGGCGGCGATGGGTTCCGAACGGCGACCTTTGAGGCCGATGGAAACCTGCGTGAAGAGCGGTTGTTCATCCGCAAGGTTGAGCGTGATGCGGCCCGTTTCCTTCGCGGAGACCGGCCAGACCACGGCCAGCCCGGGTGGCGTTTGGAGAATCTCGACCTTGGACTTCGGATCGCGTCCCGAGAGATCCACCGTCGCCGCCCGGCCCACAGAAGCCAGCGCCAAGGCGAGACATCCCAAGGCCACCGCCTTGACGGACGGTCTGAGCATTGCGGCCACTCCCCCGAAAGGCGCCTTGGAGCGTGCTGGCTGCACACCGCTCTTGGCACGCTTTCCTGGTTCTTTGCCTTTCAAACAGGCTCCAAACCAAGCGGCCAAAGCCTGCTGAACCCTCGGGCTCGCCTTGCGGACATGACCGTCCGAGCTCCGTTTCCCCGTCTCAGCACCGAACCGTTTCGCTGCCGACCACCGAGCAACCACTGCCGCCATCATCGCATGTCTCCATCTGGGTTCCGACCGGAGCCCGCAAGGGGCAATCCGCCGTGAACCGGATTCCTGTCTGTGGATGCATGGCCGTCACTCGACAAGGTGAACGCCCGACCGACAACACCATTTTTTCCAGAACGAACGAATCAGGACGCGTTGTTCCGCAAACAGGTGCCAAGGCAAAAGCGTCCGCCTAGCCGCTTGGGGCGAACTGGCAGAGCTCAAGCCTCCGATTCGCGGGGTCGCAACCGTCCCGTTTGCCGGAGCGCCTGGGGTGTTCGTCCGAGGCTTCGCGGAAACCCTATTCCCCGTTCGCCGCTGACGCGGTCGCCGGGCCGGCGAAACGGGCCACGGTGCCGAGAAACTCGTCGCGGCCGAACGGCTTCTTCAGCGCCGCCACCGCGCCGAAACCGAGCGCCGCCGGCAGGAAGTCGAACCCGCTCATGCGCGAGCCGCCGGACATCGCGACCACTTTCAGCGCGGGATACGCCTGGCGGATGGCCATGATGGTCTCCAGCCCTTCCTGCTCGGGCATGATGAGGTCGGTCACGACGAGGTCGAAGCCGCCGCCGCCGCGCAGCTTGCCCAGGCCGTCGCGCCCGTTGTCGGCATCCACGGCCTCGTAGCCCGCGCGTTCGAGCATCTGCACCAGCATGCGGCGCAGGCCGTCGTCGTCGTCGATGATTAGGATTCTGGGCATGGGAAACGTCTCTCGTCCTGGCGCGGGAGAATCAGCGGGCCACGCAGCGCTGCAACAGCCGCAGCAGCTCGTCCTCGTCCACCGGCTTCGGCACGATGGCCTCGGCCACGCCGTGCCAGTCCGGGCTGTCGATCACTTCGTGGTGGCCCGAGCAGAGGATCACCGGCAGGTCCGGACGGATGGCGCGGGCCTTCCGCGCGAAGTCGATGCCGGTCATGACCGGCATGGTGTGGTCGGTCAGCACCACGTCGAAGGCGGCGGGATCGGTCGCGAAGCTCTCCAGCGCCTGGACCACGTCGTTGTGCGCCTGCACGGAGAAGCCGGCGCGTTCCAGCCAGATCGTCGTGACCCGCAGCAGGGCCGGTTCGTCGTCCAACAGCAGCACCCTGCCCCCGGACACCTTGGGCGTGGGCGTCTCTTCTTCCGGCTCGGGCGATCCGGGGGCCGACACGGGCAGGAAGATCTCGAAGGTGGTTCCCCGCCCCGTCTGGCTGTGGACCACGATCTCGCCGTCGAGCGTCTTCACGAT
>CAMLMI010000058.1 GCA_946480965.1 uncultured Verrucomicrobiales bacterium
GACGGGCATGCCTTTCAGGTCGATGAACTTCCCGTAGAACGCGCGCGCGGCCTCGCGGTCGCGCTCGTCCACGATCTGGAAGAACGATTCGGGGGGAGCGGTCACCGGAGGGATCGCTTCGGCGGCGAGGGCGTGATGCGCCCAGCAGAGGGCGCCCAGCAGGACGGGAAAGGCACGGGGGATTCGCATCGAACGCACGCTTGCCCCGAAGCGCGGCGAGAACCAAGCCCGCACCGATCTTCAATCTCCCGGATTGCCTCATCGGGTTGCCCAGCGCGGAGGAATCGCGCCGTGTTGCTCCGCGAGAAGAGACCGTTGTCTCGCCCAACCTGTCTGGAGCAACGACACGCGATTCCAACTTTCGACGGAACGTGACCTGGGCGACACATGGTCATGCTCCTTGGCTGGGGCGTGGCTCAAGACGGTGGCAATTCCCGATCCGCCGCTTCGAGTTCAGCCATGGTGCCCGTCAACGCCTCCTTGTAGTCGTGCTGCACGGCGAGGTTGTCTGACCCGGGTTCCCCTGTGATTTCGCCGCGCTTCCGCGCGGAGGGATGCTTGCTGGCTGGATCGAGGACGGTCTGCCGGACGAGGCGTCGTTTTTTCGATGCGTGTCCGGTCGGGACACCTCTTGGGCGGAGCTCCCGGCCGAGCTGCCGTGGCCTTAAAGTCGTTCACCAAAAACTCCAAAACGCACCCGCACCATGTCCGTTCCATCCGCGCCGCTTCCACGACCGTCCCAATCTGGTTCCGAAACGCTCCGGGCCTTCACGCTGATCGAGCTGCTCGTCGTCATCGCCATCATCGCGATCCTCGCCGGGATGCTTTTGCCGGCGCTGGCCAAGGCGAAGACCAAGGCCAATGGCGTCAGCTGCATGAACAACACCAAGCAGCTGCTGATCGCCTGGACGATGTATTCGGCGGATAACCGGGAGTTCAACGTGTATAACTACCCGGGATCGACCGGCGGGAACTGGGTGGAAGGGGTGATGAGCTGGGCCGGGGTGGCGGACAACACCAACAAGACCAAGCTGGCCGAGGGCAAGCTGGGGCCTTATGTGGGCAAGAACACGTCGATCTACCGTTGCCCGGCGGATCAGAGCCGGGGCGTGAACCAGACGGAGAACCGCGTCCGCAGCGTGTCGATGAACGCGTTCGTGGGCGATCCGGGCAACAAGACGCCCATCTTCCCGGGATACCGCCAGTATCTGAAGAACAGCGAGTTCGGCAACCCGTCCCAGATCTTCGTCTTCCTCGACGAGCATCCGGACAGCATCAACGACGGCTGGTTCGTCTTCTGCACCACGGCCGGTCCCGCCAGCCGGGGCCAGTGGAGCGATCTGCCCGCGTCCTACCACAACCGCGCCGCCGGGTTCGCGTTCGCGGACGGCCATTCAGAAATCCATCGCTGGCAGAGCGGCAGCACGGTGAAGCCCGACCGGATCAACGGCATCGGCGGCCTTCCCTTGAACGTGCCCTCTGGCCAGGCCGTGGACATCACCTGGGTGGCCGAGCGCAGCACCGAGCGCAACTGACCCTCCATTCCATGCCGCAACGAACCGGCCCACGGGGCCGGAACGCATCCTCTTTGCCCCGAAAAAACCAACCTGAAACCTAAACTATGCGTAAAACACTGATGATCGGTTTGGCCGCCGCCGCGCTAGCGGCGCCCGTCCAAGCCGACTATTCCAACACCGTCGCTTCGCTCGGGCCACTGGCCTACTGGCGGCTGGACGAGACCGTGGCCCCGCCGCAGAACATCGCGACCAACAGCGGCACCCTCGGGGCCGCGGCCAACGGCTACTACATCAACGGGGCGAACCACCCGCTGGCTCCCGGAGCGGTGGCGGCCGGGGCCGACAGCGGCGCCGTTTTCCCGAACCTCGACGGCAACCGCGTGGCCGTTCCGTTCCATCCTGCGATGGCGTTGAACCAGCCCTTCAGCGTGGAGTTTTGGGCCTTCCCCTTCGCCTCCGAAGGCACGCTGTGCCCGGCGGCTCTGACCTGGTTCGGCGGCGACGGCGCGCGCTCGGGCTGGCTCTTCTACCAGAACGGCGCGGCGGGCTGGACCTTCCGCACCTACGGCACGGGCAACACGGGCTTCAACGCCACGGCCGAGCAGGCCGTGACTCCCGGATCGTGGTATCACATCGTGGGCGTCTATGACGGGGCCAATACGAAGATCTATGTGAACGGTGCCCGGCTCGCCTCCGTTGCGGCGACGAGCTACGTGCCCATCACCCGCACCGATGTGCCCTTCACCGTGGGCGCGCGCGGCAACGGTTCGCTCGGATTCTTCCACTACAACGGCGGCGTGGACGAAGCGGCCTACTACACGAACGCGCTGACCGACGCGGAGATCCTCGCGCACTACCAGAACGGCGTCAGCACGTCCCCGGCGACGCCGTATCAGCAGCTCGTCGCTGCGAAGAACCCGCTGGTTTATCTGCGGTTGAACGAGCCCGAGTTCGTCGCGCCCGATCCCTCGGCGCTGCCCGTCGCCAAGAACTCGGGCAGCTTGGCTGATGAGGCCGATGGGCGCTATCTGCCCGGCACGCTGCCGGGCGTGGACGGCGTGCCGTATTCCGGAATGGGCGCGAACAACAAGGCCACGCGCTTCGGGCCGACCTATGGCAGCGGCTACATCGATGCGGGGGCGTCGGAGTCGCTGAACTTCCTCTCCTCGTTCTCGCTCGTGACCTGGTTCAAGAGCGGACCGGCCGACGCCCGGTTCATGACCTTCATCGGCAAGGGCGATTCCTCCTGGCGGGCCGGCATGGACGACCAGGGACGGATGCGGTTCGCCTACGGCGGCAACGGCGACGCGACCGGCACCCTGAACATGAACGACGGCCAGTGGCATCAACTGACCGGAGTGTATGACGGCGCGACGTTGACGATGTATGTCGATGGCGTGGTGCAGGCGGTGCAGAACGCGGCGACGGTCCCCGAGGGCAGCACCTCCATCCTCCCCATCGGCAGCGTGTCGGACTATCTCGCGGCCCGCGTCTTCAACGGGAGCATGGACGAGGTCGCCGTCTTCGACAAAGCCCTGACCCTGCAGGAAGTCCGGACCATCTACTATTCGGCCAACGTGCCTCCCCTGATCAGCGTCCAGCCCACGGCCCCCACCACGATCAACGAGGGACAGACGGTCTCGCTGGTCGCCGGGGTCATCGGTTCCCCCGCGCTCGGCTACCAATGGTTCAAGGGCGGCGTGAAGCTCGACGGAAAGACCTCCACGAACCTTACCCTCACCAGCGTGGTGCTCGCCGACAGCGGAGCCTATTCGCTCGTGGCGACGAATCCCTATGGCGCGGTGACCAGCGCCGTGGTCACGGTGAACATCCAGGCCGGACCTCCCCTGGTGGTGGCCGATCCGCTTCCTGTGTCCCGTTACACCGGCCAGCCCGCGTCGTTCACGGTGTCGGCCGGGGGCAGCTTCCCGCTGACCTACCAGTGGTTGAAGGACGGGAACGCCATCGGTGGCGCCACGTCGGCGAGCCTGACCATCGATCCCGTGCTGGCCGCCAGCTTCGGGGACTATGCCTGCAAGATCACCAACCCCCACGGCTCCGTGACGTCCAAGGTCGCCAGGCTGACCGTGGTCACGGCTCCGACTGCTTCCTATCCGAGCGTGGTCCTGGCCGATTCACCGATCGCCTACTGGCGTCTCGGCGAAACCACGGGAACGAACGCGCACGACTACGTCGGCGGGTTCACCGGCACCTACCGCAACGTGGCGCTGGGGCGGCCCGGCTACGCGAGCGCCGATCCCGACAAGGCGGCCCAGTTCGGCCCGGCGATCAACAGCCATGTGGCCGACATCAACGGCGTGGACTTCGCGACCAACGGCGGCTTGCCGTCGTTCACCATCGAGGCGTGGGTCAAGGGCGGCGCCCAGACATCGGACGCGGGCATCGTCACGAAAGGAACGGGCGCGGGCGGCGAGCAGTTCAACCTCGACACCGGAGCGGGGAACCGGGCCTTCCGCTTCTTCGTCCGCAATGCCGGCGGCGGGGCGCACCTTTGCAGTTCGCCGATCATTCCGGACGGCCAGTGGCATCATGTCGTGGGCACGCTCGACGGGGCTTCGGGCACGCTGACGCTCTATGTGGACGGCGTGTCGTATGCGACGGCTTCCATCGGGCTCACAGCGGGCATCTTGGCGACGCCGCAGCCCATGAGCATCGGTTCCCGCCAAGGCGGCACCGGGCCTTTCGACACGCAGTTCGACGGCACGATCGATGAGGTGGCGATCTATGCCCACGCCTTGGACGCGACCAAGGTCGCCGAGCACTACGCCGCGCGCTTCGCCGCCGGATCCCTGCCGGCGATCGCGGTCCAGCCGACTTCGACCACGAACTATGTGACCCTGACCACGGTCCTGTCCGTCACAGCCGATGGTCCCGATGGATTGGCCTATCAGTGGAAACGCAACGGTGTGGACATCGACGGCGCGGTCGAGCCGAGCTTGACCCTCTCCGCGCTGGATATCGCCAGCGGCGGCGACTACACCGTGGTCATCAGCAATCCCTACGGCTCCGTCACCAGTTCGGTGGCCAAGCTGACGGTGCTGCCTGCTCCGACGAGCGTGGATCTCTCCGAGGGGTTGGTCCTCCATTTGCCCTTCGACGGCAGCCTCTCCGACACATCGGGCCGCAACAACCACGGCACAAATGTCGGTGCCACCGCGATCAGCACCGGTATGATCGGCAGCGGCGCGTTGAGCTACGCAACAGACGTGGGCGCGAACAGCTACAACTACGTCACCCTGGGCAAGCCTTCGGACCTCAAGTTCAGCTCCAACGTGAACTTCTCCGTCGCCTACTGGATCAAGCTCCCGGCCGGAGCCCGTCCGCAGGACCTGCCGGTGCTGTGCAGCACGGACAACTCGGCCTTCGGTCCCGGCATCACCTTCGCTCCTTCTTGGGAGACGGGCGCATGGTCCTGGACACTCTACAACGCCGCCGGTGGCGGTGTGGGCGTCTATGGCGCGGACGACACGATCAACGACGGCGAGTGGCACCACGTGGCGCACACTTTCGACCGTTCGGGCTACGGCATCACCTACCTCAACGGCGTGCAGGTGGATAGCCGCTCGGTCGCGGGAGTCGGGGACGTGGATCGCGACGCCGTGATCAACATCGGTCAATCAGCCACCGGTCGCTACGAAGTAACGGCTGAGTCCGTGGTGGACGACCTTGGAGTTTGGAGGCGCGTGCTCACTCCCTTGGAGGTCGGCGCGATGTATGTCGGCGGCGTGACGAGCGGAATCAGCTTCTCGTCGGCTCCGGTCAACCTGTCGGTTGTCAAGGCAGGTGGACAGTTGCAGCTCACTTGGCCCGGCGGCGGCACCCTCCAAGCCGCTGGAACCGTGTCTGGAACGTTCACCAACGTGTCTGGAGCGACGTCTCCCCATACGGTGACGCCGTCCGCAGCGGAGTCCTACTACCGTATCAAGGTCCAATGATCTCGTGAAGCCAAGGGCCGGGACTCTGGAACGGGTTCCGGCCCTTATTGGAAAAGCGCGCCGTCAGCTTGTGTGGAAGGCTTGAGCACGTTGACGGCGCTGGTCTGGTCAGTTTCAGCCTGTGCGGTCAAACCGTCGTTTTTTCGGGAAGGAAGGAAGTTGTCCGATGACAGAATCACTGCTAACTGCGTGTAGCGAGTCGATCAATCCCGCTGCAATGGAACCGCTGCCACAACGCACCAGCCTGATCCACGAAACGGCCACCACTCTCAAGGAATGGATCCGTCGGGGCATTCTCCGCGATGTCCTGCCAGGGGAACTGCAGCTGAAGGCGCGCTTGGGTGTCGGGCGGGACACCCTCCGCCATGCGCTCAAGATCCTCGCCGACGACGGTTGGGTCACGAATGCCAGCAAAGGCCAGCAGCGTCGGGTGCAATCAGGACGCACCGTGGAGGAGGAAACGTCTCCCGTCGCCGGGGTTCTGCCCGTCACGTTCCTGTCACCCAATCCTGTCGAATGCCGGGTGACGTTGCTCGAACTGGAAGACACGCAAAAGCGCCTCTCCCAGCAAGGCCGTGCGATCCGTTTCATCGCCCCTGAAATTTTCCAGCTCAAGCATCCGGAGAAGCAATTGGACCGCATCGTCCGCACGCATCCTTCTTCGGCGTGGATTCTCCACATGTCCAATCTGCCCATGCAGAAGTGGTTCGAGGACAATGGGGTTCCTGCGTTGATCTACGGATTGCCATTCCCCGGCGTCAACCTGCCCTACGTCGGTTGTGATTGGGCTGCGGGAGCCTATCACGCCGGAGTCCAACTCCTGCGCCAAGGCCACCGCGTCATCGGCTTCGTCGAACGCACCGATCCCTCTCCCGGGAGCAACACAGCGCGCGAAGGACTTGAGCAGGCGATGGCATCCGTCGGCGACCGCGCACGGCTGCTTTCGGTGAAGAACGATCTAACTCCGGCATCCGTGGCACGCTCCATCGACCACGCATTGAACCTGAAGGAACGTCCCACCGCCTTGGTCTTCTCAGCCACCGTGCAGTTGTTGGCCGCCTATTCTTGGTTGGCGCACCAAGGCGTTCGCGTGCCCGGCGACCTTTCGTTGATTTCGTTGGCCAATGACAGCTGGTTGTCAGGCCTCTACCCCGCAGTCAGCTATTACGAGCCCGATACCAAGATGATGTCCAAGGCCATCGCCCAAAGGGTGATGGATCTTGTCATGGACGGCCGGGTGACCCGTGAATCCGCGAAAGTGCCACTGCACTACGGTCCCGGGCAAAGCATCGGCCCCGTAGTCTCCTCCCTTCCCCAAGTGGTTGAAGCAGCCGCCTGAAGCTTCAGCGATTCTTCAATGGGATACGCCAGGATTGTCCCAACAATGATGGCAGTTGCGGCAGATCGGATTTCCGATTTATAGACCGGTTCCTGCCCCGCAGGTGACCAACTGCTGTGCGTAAGGATTTCTTCCGGACGGAAGGAACGATGGCCCCTGTGCTGGAACCGTGTGCCAGTGCTCGGGGCCATCGGTTTTATGGCCGAGCCACTTTCCCGGTCATGATCCGAGGAGTTGTGCACTGTTGCGACGTGCGTGCGTTTTGACGAATCACTTAGGGCATGCAGATACTTAGGGCATGCAGATTTAGAACACATGAGAAATCACGCTTCTCGAAATGATGTTTGAAGACAAGACAGGTTCTCAAGGCTTTGACCGCTCTTGTGTTCCGACAACATCGCTTTAATCCCATGACGAGAGTGTCGACTTTCTCTGAATGCCGCAACGATCTGATACACCCATGAAACTGAACCTCTTGCGTATCTTCACTTATAACCCGGCTGTCCCTTCGGGCAGAGCTCAACAGCGCCACGCTGATTTGAAGTCGGGGTTCACTTTGATCGAGTTGTTGGTGGTGATTGCCATCATTGCGATTCTGGCGGGGATGTTGTTGCCCGCCTTGAGCAAGGCCAAGGCGAAGACCCAAGGTATTCAGTGCATGAACAACTCGAAGCAGTTGCTCTTGGCTTGGACGATGTATACGGCCGACAATCAAGAGAAGTTTCCCTTGGTGCTTGAAAACGCGGGTAACGTTCTGGTTTATAATGAAGCGTGGACCTCAGGAACCTTGGGTGACATCAATCAAGCTGTAGACAAGACGATTTTGGAGCGAGGCCAGATATGGCCATACAATAAAAATCACGCAATCTATAAGTGCCCAGGTGATCCCGCGTTTCGGACCGTAGCTGGGCAGCGGATTCCGACGATTCGCAGCATTTCCGCGAGTCAGGTTTTTAGCACTACAGCAAGCTGGCTGCCGATTGGCCAATATTGGAACTATCGAAAATCTTCCGAGGTAAAGGGTAGCACATCTTCCACTTGGGTGTTCATTGATGAGCATCCTGAAAGCATCAATGACGGCGGTTTTGCGGTTCAGATGTGGGTGAAAGGGGTGCATACTGGAGCGGCTCGTATCGTTGATGGTCCGGCGGGCTATCATGGGGGGGCTGCAGGATTGGCTTTCTTGGATGGTCATTCCGTTGTTCGCAAGTGGCGCCACAAGGATGTGTATAACAACAATGCCCCAGACACTTCGGTTAATTACCAAGAGGACATGGATTGGCTGTCCCGAAACACGACCGTCTCCAGGACGCTTCCTCCTTGGCAGTGACTTTTGAGAAGGAGCCTTGCTGCTTCTGTGATTGCGGCGCAGCAGAATGGTGGTTGGCGAGGCTAACTCAGAGCTTGGGGAGGCGATTTTATCGGACTCCCAAAACTTTAATCCAAGATTTGTTCCTGCAACTTTGGTCTTTGTCGCAGCGCTTCTTGGACTGGTTCGCTTTCCTGCTGTGCTGTTCCGAGCCGATTAGATTGGGCACATGACAGATGTCGGTTCGCGCCTCGAAGGCATTGATGCTTTGCTTCCACCCCCTAACCTCAAAAATAACCAATGAAACAGAGATTCGTTCCATTGCTGGCGGCCGCGCTCGCGGCGGAGTCGGCGTATGCAGTATTCCTACCAGTTCCGTTGGCGCCTTCCAGCTTCAATGCCGATGTGGTGATTGAAAAGGATGCTACTCCGGTGCTGAACGCCAGAACCACCGCTTCGGTGGACGGCGGCACCAACAACACCGGGAACACATGGTATGAAGTGGGCTACAACCGGGACAATCCGACCACGGGGTTGCCGGCGGCCGGGAGCACTTTCACCCATCAATCCTTCCCGGATCGCTCCTACACGATGGCTCCCAGCTATACCGACGCCAACAATGCGATCCTGATCAACACCGTGGTGACGAACGCCACTTGGACGTTCACCACCCCCGCCGCGTATGGCGCTCTTTCCATCGTCGGCAGTTCCGGCAACGGTGGCGGCAACATCACGGCGGTGGTCCTGCACCAGGACGGCACGACCCAGACCAACGTGTTCAATCCCTCCGATTGGTTCGGCCGGGCCAACCAGGCTTGGACCGGCAGCGGGCGCGTGACCGCGCCTGACTTCGGGTTCGCGAACGTCAACGAGCAGAACCCCCGGCTCAATTCCTCCGAGTTCGCCATCGCCAACACCACCAGCCCGATTGTCAGCATCAATTTCCGGTATTCGACCGGCGGAGCGAATGTTCACAACGTCCTCTTTGCGATCAGCGGCGGCGCCACCACCACGGGAGCCTTCACCCCGATTCCCGTGACCGGCTACACCTACGACATGGTGGTCGAAGCGGAAGCTCCTGTGCGGGGGCGTATTGTGGATTCCGAGGGTAATCCGGCCACCACCCATACGCTGGATGGGGATGCCAATACCGCGAACACTTGGTATGAGCGTGGCTACAACCAGAACAACCCCATCACCATCGGAACCAATGCGGCTTTCAGCGGTTTGCCTGCGCCCGGAAGCATCGTCCAGAGCACGAACGGAACGTATTCGTTCCAGATGCCGCCCAGCTATAAGCAGCCCAATGCGGCTTATTTCAACACCGCGCTTGAGACCAATCTGACCATCACCCCTGCGACTCCGACGGCGGCCACGGTGTTGTCGTTCCTCGGCGGGTCGGGCGGCGGCCAGGCCAACCTAGGCTACACCGTGCATCACCAGAACGGTGCGACCCAGTCGGGAATCCTCCCCATCCTCGACTGGTTCAACGGTGCGACTCCCGTGTTTTCCGCCCGGGGCCGCGTGGCTGCCGATTCCGGCGTCTTCAATGCGGTCGGCACCGTCAATCCGAAGCTCTTCGCGGCGGACATCGTCCTCCAGAACACCGTGAGTCCCGTCACCAGCATCGACCTGCACTATGTCACGACCGGACCTCGTCCTTCGATCTTCGCGTTGAGCGCCAGCACGTCCGACGAACTGCCGTTCTTCCTCGTGCAGCCTGCCGGAGTTCGGAACTACGCTGGTTCCACCGCTAGCTTTGGTGCGGTCGCCTCCGGAACGGGCACGGTTTCCTACCAGTGGCAAAAAGGCACTAACGGCGTGTTCGTGAACCTGTCCAACGGCGGCAACATCTCCGGTGCCACCACCACGAATCTCGTCATCACCTCCTATACTGCGGCTGACGAGGCCGACTATCGTGCCGTGGCCAGCAACGCCGCCGGATCGGCCAACAGCGCTGCTGCCCGCCTTACCGTGGTCTCCACCCTGTCGGACATCACCACCCCGGGTGATCCGATCACCAAGGCCGGCAGCGGAACTGATACCGACAATCCGCCCAACGAGGCCTTTGCGAACGCGATCAATGACACCATGGCCAAGTGGCTCCACCGCGATGGCAACAATGCCGCACCGTTCGTGGGCCCTGTTGGCTTCGAGATCCGCCCCTCCGTCGGACGCACCTTGGTCACCGGCCTGCGGTTCTACACCGCCAACGATGATGCGAACCGTGATCCCGCCGACTACATGCTGGAAGGTTCCAACAACGGCGGAGCTACCTGGACGCTGATCTCCTCCAACCTGCTGGCGCTGCCCACCGCCCGCAACGGAACAGCGGCCGACGGGGTTGATCCCTTAGCCCGTAACTACCAGCAGGTGCTCTTCCCGAACACCGTAGGCTACAGCCGGTATCGTCTGCTGTTCCACAATGTCAGGAACAACGCGGCCACGGGACTCCTCCAACTCGGGGAAATCGAGTTTCTTGGAATCGTAGACAACAGCCCAGGACTACCCGGAGTTGCAGTGACGAGAACCTTGGTCCATGCGGTCAACGGAACCTCGGCTGCGTTTGAAGGCAGCGCCGATGGCAACCCCGCTCCGACCAGCCTGCGCTGGGTCAAGCTGGGCGCGGGTGGCGGAACCTTGACGGACGGAGGCAAGATCAGCGGTGCCACCACCGCCAACTTGACGATCAACCCCGTGGACTTCACCGACGCTGGTTCTTACGCCTTTGTCGCCCAGAATTCCGTCGGCTCCGTCACCAGCGCACCGATCTCCTTGGTGATCTTCAGCGAGAAGACGGACATCTCAGCCGGCAGCGCGGTCACCTCGTTCGGCGGTGATGTGGACGCTGGCTTGGAAGGCACCTTCGCCATCAATGACACCTATAGCCCGCATCAGAATCGGGGCAGCGGCCCCAATGCGGGTGCCGGTTTCCCTCCTTTCGTCGGGCCGGTCGGTTTGGTCATCACCCCGGCGGAGCCGACCATTGTCACCGGTCTGCGCATCTACGCTTCCGACAGCGAGCCGGGCCGCGATCCTTTGGACTATACGCTGGAGGGTTCGAACAACGGCACCACCTACACGGTGATTTCGTCCGGGGTGGTCAATCTGCCGCTGGATCGCAACCTAGTCGCCAATGTGGTGGCTCCGAGCAACGACGACGGGTCTCCCAATTCGCTGCGGGAGTTCCTGTTCGCGAACGGCTCTTCCTACACCTCCTACCGGTTGACCTTCTCGGACATCCGCACGGGCGGAGACGAGGGCAACTCCAGCCTCCGTATCGGTGAGATCGAGCTCTTGGGTGTCGTGGGCACCGCGACGCCGATCACCATGTCCATCACCAAGGTCAACGGAGGCCAGGTGCAGATCCAGTGGAGCAACGGCTCCCTGATGGAAGCCAACAGCATCAATGGTCCTTGGACCACGAACGCGGCGGCCACCTCGCCGCTGACCATCACCCCGGCTGGAACGCAGAAGTTCTACCAGGCGGTCGGCCAATAAGCCTTCTTCCAACACAAAGCCCGGACTTCGTGAGAAGTCCGGGCTTTTTCTTTGCGGCTGTTGAACCAAAACCGATTTCAGCGAGAGACGACTTCGGCTGCTGCGGCGCGGCCGAGTTCGAGCGGTTGGAGCATCGGGCCGGAGCGGGCGATGCGTTTGGGGGGCGTGGTCTGGAAACTGACAGCGTGGAACTTGAGCTGATGTCCGACAATCTCGGCATGGGCTCCGACAGGGCTGGCGCAGCCGCCGCCAATAGCGTTGAGGAAGGTGCGTTCAGCGAGCACGCAGCGCAGGGTGTTGCCGTGGTTCAAGGCGTTCACGATTTCGGCTCCGTCCGGATCGTTGGAGCGGATTTCCAAACCGATGGCGGCTTGGCCGACGCATGGGATCATTTCCGAAACCGGAATCGGCGAGGCCAGGATGCCGGGAGGCAGCGAGAACTCCGGCACCCCGGTCGGGCGCGGACCGTGACGGAGCGAACCGTCGGGCCAGATCACCAGACCCAAGCGGGCCAAACCGGCGGCGGCGAGGATGGTGGCGTCGAGTTCATCGTTGTCGGCCAGCTTCTGGATGCGGGTGGGAACGTTGCCCCGGATGGGCACCACGTGGAGGTCGGGCCTCAGGGCCTTGAGCTGCGCTTCGCGGCGTGTGCTGCTGGTGGCGACGGTTGCGCCTTGGGGAAGGGCGGAGATCGCCAAGTGTTTGCCGAAACCACGTCGGGCCTTCTGTCCGGGAGCCCATTCTTCCGCCGCCGGTTGCTTGGCGGTAAGGGCCCGCGCCACTTGGCGGGCGTCGCGGTAGATGAGCACGTCGCGGGCATCGGCGCGTTTCAAGACACCTCCCAAAACCAAACCCTCGGGCAGCTCGGTCGGCAGATCCTTGAGGCTGTGGACAGCCACGGTCGCTTCGCCGGCGAGCAGGGCGTCCTCGATTTCCTTAGTGAAAAGTCCCTTGGGTAAATCCTGGTCGGGATTGGAGAGGGACGCGGTCTGGAGCTTGTCGCCGGTGGTCTTGATGATCTTCAGCTCGAAGCGGCGGCGGGGAAACTGGCGGCGGCAAAGGCCGAGAACGGTATGGGCCTGGGCGAGGGCCAACGCGGAACCGCGCGTGGCGATGAAGAGGGTTTCGGATTTCAAAGCGACGGAGGGTTGGGCGGTTTCAGGGTTCGCGTTTCCGGGCGGCGATGAGTTCGGCGGCCTTCGCGACGATGATCTTCTCGCAGGCGGCGATCTCGTTGCGGCGCTGTTGCAGATAGCTGTCGGCGATGGCCTGGAGGTCGTCCACGTTGTAGAGATAGACGTTCTCCAGGAAGTTCACCTCGGGCTCGATGTCGCGGGGCACGGCGATGTCGATGAGGAGCAAGGGACGGTTGTGGCGCTGGGCCAAGAGCGGCGCGAGCTTCGCGCGGTCGAGCACGTAATGTGGGGCGGAGGTGGAGC
Organism: uncultured Verrucomicrobiales bacterium; assembly: GCA_946480965.1. The sequence continues at coordinate 13,062 of CAMLMI010000058.1, forward strand.
TGATGACGATGTCCACATCGGCGAAAACGGAGCCCCACTGATCGAAGTGTATGGCGCGTCCGCCGAGCTCTTGGGCCAGGACTTCGGCACGGTCGTAGGATCGGTTGGAAACCAGGATGCTCTTGGCCCCTCGGCTCAACAGCGCGCGCGCCGCCTTCTCCGAAGTGTCGCCCGCGCCGAGCACCATGACTTGGCGGTCGTTCAAGGAGCCGAAGATTTTCTCCGCCAGTTCCACGCTGGCCGACGCGACCGAGATGCTGCCGCGCTGGATGCCCGTCTCGGTGCGGAGCTGCTTGGCCACGTTGAAAGCCTTCTGGAACGCCTTGTTCAGGCGCGAGCCGGTGTGCTTGTGCTGGAGCGCGAGGTCGTAGGCCTTCTTGAGCTGGCCCAGGATTTCCGTCTCGCCGAGGACCATCGAATCCAAGCCGCTGGCGACCTTGAAGAGGTGCTCCAGGCTGTGCGGTTCACCGAGACGATAGAGCTCCGGGCCGATGTGGTCGGTGTGTTGGCGGGAGTCGGCGAGGAATCGTTCCAGGCGGACAAAAGCCTCGGCTTCGGAGAGCTGGGTGGCGGCGTAGAGTTCGACGCGGTTGCAGGTGGAGAGGATGACCGCCTCGCTGGCCAGCCCAGCGTCGCGCAGATGGGCGAGCGTCTCCGGGATGGCCTGCTCGGCAAAGGCGAAGCGTTCCCGCAACGTCACGGGCGCCGTATGATGGCTGAGGCCGAGGACGACGACGTTCACGGATGGTGGATGGGGGAGCCGAGATTGGAACCCCAGAAAGTCAGGATGATGATGATGAAGCCGCCGACGGCTCCCCAGGCGAAGCGGCGGCCGCGCTGGGAGAAACCCCAGCGCATCACCATCAACGCCAAATACAGCAGCCACAGCCCGATGGACCAGATCACCTTCAGGTCGCCGAAGAAGGTCTGCCCCTCCGGCAACGGCACCCAGATCGCGCCGATGGCCAGACCGGCGGTCAGGAGCACGAACCCCGCGACCATCAAGCGCCCGACCGTTTGCTCCAGCTTCTGGATCGACGGCAAGAGCGAGAGCAGGGCGCGGGTCTTGTGGCGCTTCAGGTCGTTTTCCTGGCTGAGGAACATCAGGCCCGCCACGCTGGCCAGGCCGAAGGCGGCGTAGGCGAGGAGGATCATCGCGGCGTGCAGGCTGGTGGGGCCGTTGGCGAAGTTCGGATGGCCGTCATGCTTGACGTCGAGCGACGGCATGAGGGCGAAGACGCCGATGCAGAACAGGACCGGCGACGCGAAGGCGCCGACGAAGCGGAGCTTGGGCGAGAAGTTCAGACCGTTGCAGACGCCGGCGATGCTCCAGGTGAGGAAGACCATCGCCTCGTAGAGGTTGTTCACCGGGCAACGGTCGAAGTAGAGGCCCCGCTTGCAGAGCGCGACGGTGTTCAGCACGAAGCCGACGAGCAGGATGGCGAAATTGGTCCGGTCGTCCTGCCGGAAGCCGCGCCGCCAGAGGAAGACCGAATAGACCATGCTCACGCCGTAGAACAGCACGGCGAGCGCGAAGAAGGTTCGGTCGTTGAACACGCGCGGAAACTAAGGGCACGCGCGTTCGGGGCAAGACGGCAATTGGTCGTGTCCGGCCGGAAACTGCCCTCGGCTCAGCGGGTCACGACCCGGTAGATCCGCAAGGCCTGCGGCGCGGCGTTCGTGTCGGTGGCGACGACGAAACCATTGGTCAGAGCCCATCGCGGATTGGGAAGCGTCTGCCAGGCCAGGTCGGCTTCCGTGGGAACTTCCGGCCGCCATTGTAGTTCCAAGGCCGAGAGGAGGAACGGAGTGCCGCCGTCCTGGTCTTGGAGCCGGAGCCGGAAGTGGCCGTTTTCCAAGCGCTCCGGCGCTTCCAAGATCGGCGGATAAAGGGCGCGGACGGAGGACTTGAAGATCACGCTTTGGCCGAGACCGTTCGAGATCACGACCGAATACCAACCGGCCTTCGCCCGATCAATTCCGGTGACGGAGAGGGTCGGCTGGGTTTCCCCGACCAAGGCGGTGGCGTCGCGGAACCACTGGTAGGAAAAGGGACCCCCGGAAGCTGGTTCTACGGCCAGTTGAGCCGACCCGCCGGGAGCGACCGGATGATCCGCCACCGGAGGAGCCACGGTGAACGGCGTGGAGCGGCGGATCACCGAACTGCCGGAATCGGCCAAGTAGATGGTGCCGTCCGGCGCGACGGCCAGTCCGGTGCGGGTAGTCCGGAACGAAGCGCTTCGCCCCGTTCCATCCAGATGGAGGTTGCGGTTCACATCTCCCGCCATCGGCAGGACTTGGCCGCTCGGAGTGGCTTTCATCAAGGCCCCGCCGTGGCTGAAAAGGTAGTTGCCAGCCAAATCCAAAACCCCGCCGTAGGCGAAGCTGCTGAGGCCCGAGACGCGGGTCACGATGCCGTTTGAGGTGAACCGATAAACTCCGCCCAGGCTCTGGGAGGTGAAGAAGCCGTTGCCAAAGTCGTCCACCGCCAGCCCCGTGGGGGTGGAGGCCGTGGACTTGGTGGTTTGCCCCGCCACCGTGACGACAACGCCGGCTGGGCTGATGCGGCGGATTCGGTTGTTGCCCCACTCGGCCACGAAGACATGGCCCGAGCCATCGACGGCCACGGCGCTGGGTTGGGCAAAGCGCGCGGTTTCGTTGGTGCCGTCGATGCTTCCGAAAGTTCCGGGCAGTCCCGCCAAGGTGCTGACGAGACCGGCTGGAGTGATCTTGCGAACCGCGTGGTTGAAGTTGTCGGCCACGTAGAGATTGTCGTCGGCGTCGATGGCGAGGCCTTCGGGGGAATTGAAGCGGGCTTCCTCGCCGACGCCGTTGTTCGTGCCCGTGGTCCAAGGCTGCCCGGCGAAGGTGCTGACCACGCCATCACGGGTGATCTTGCGGATCACGTGCGCACCGTAGTCGGCGACGAAAAGGTTGCCTTGGCTGTCCAAGGCCAAGCCGACCGGTTGATCAAAGCGGGCGGCACCGATGGGCCCATCCACCAGGCCGCGTTGTCCGGGCGCACCGGCCCAAGTGCCGAAGGTCAGCGGAGGTTCCACGGTCAATTGAACCTCGTCGCTGAGGACATGGCCCGAAGCGTTGGTGATGGCAACGCGGTAGAGACCGGCGGCCTCGGGCTGGACATTGGTCAGGACCAAGGATGCGTTGGTGGCTCCGGGAATGGGTTGGCCATCGCGGTTCCATTGGAAGATTTGCTCGGAGGAACTGAGGGTCCGCACCGATAGCGTGGCGTCGTAGCCTCCGACCACAACCGTGTCGGCGGGCTGATTGGTGATGGCGAGGTGGGCGATGGTGACGCTAGAGACCAGACCAGTGGTGCTGCCGACCGGGTTGTTCGCGACCAATTCGTAGATTCCAGACTGCTCCGGCTGGAGCGTGGTCAACGCTAGGCTGGTGGCGTTCGCTCCATCGATGGGAGTTCCCGACCGGAGCCATTGGTAGGTGATCGGACCATTGCCAATGGGCGGCGCGCTCAACGTCAGGTTGGAGTCGGGGAGCAGGAAGCGAATCGAAGGGCTGTTGGTGAAGACCGGGGCGAGCGGACCGGCGCGGAGATTGAGGACCACGTCGCCCCGGGTTGGGCCGTAGGCATCCACGGCGATGTGGTAGGTCGTTCCGGCGACTGATTGGAAAGCGACGCGGCTGGTGCGGTCCGGCTCGGCGTCGTCGTTCTTGCCTCGGCTCACCAGAGAATTCACCGCGTTGCCGGTATAGACGGCGAGCAGGGTGTCGAAGGTGCTGCCCTTCGTGTCCACCAGCACGAGGTCGGAAGCGGTCGCCGTCCAGGTCCACCACAGCGAACGCGAGCCGCGCTGGGTGCCGTGCATCGGCTCGCTGTTCTCCAGCGTGGCCAGTTCGTTGTTGGCCGTAGCCGAGACGGTGGAGCCGACCAGCGGGATGCGGTTGGTGAAGGCGTCGTTGGCGGGCGCGGTTTGCGCGCGCCCGACCGATGCCGCCGCGAGTGAAAACGTAAGCCCCAACAGAGCGAGGAACCGGGCCCCGGAGTTCCCGACGAAGCGCCCTTGGCAGCGCGAGGTGGACATGGGCGCAGAATCAACACGCCCGCCGGACGGAAATCAATCCGACACTGTCAGAGGAATGACTTGGCCGAGGTGAACGTTCAATTGCAGCCAGAAGGCGAGGGCCGGGACCGCTGCAGCGAGGCTAGGTCGGATTCATTCGGTCAGCTTAGCTGAGTTGAGTATAGCCTTAGCACGTCCCTCGGCCTCGCTCTGAGGTAGGCCTATGGCCTCATAGTAAAAAGTCGCCACCAACGAACTGCTGCAAAACAACAAACAGCTAAAGTGACGATGCGATGCTGACTCAAATCCGCTATAACGCCCTGAATGAATGCCAGACTGCTCCGAGACAGTCGGTGCGGTCATCGTGATTGCGGATGGAGCGAGGCCGTCTGACTCGGCCTGCTGTCGAAGCTCCAAAACTCGATTGAAGGTGGAAAGGCGCAACTCTGGAGTCATGCGCTCCGATGAAGGCATGAGCGAGACGGTGAGCTGTTCGCGGCCGGTAGAGCTGCTGAACACAATGCGCGAGCCGCCTTCCTCGGAACGGCGAGACCACTGGCCGGGCAGCAGAATGCTGAATGCGTTTTCGGAGATTGGCGTGTCTTTGGGCTTCGAGCACCCGAACAAGCTGAGAAATCCAATAACCAGAAATACGGAGCATGAGGTTTTCACGGGGAATGCGCTCGGTTG
>CAMLMI010000059.1 GCA_946480965.1 uncultured Verrucomicrobiales bacterium
GAACTCGATGGTCTTCACTAGGGTGTTTCCACCGGCCTTCAACGCGGTGGCGATGGCGTCGAGGTTGTCCTTGGAGGCGACCTGGAGGTCCTTCTCGCCGTTGAGCGCGAGCACGGGGCACTTCACCCGGCGCAGCGTCGGGCGCGGGTCGTGGGCCAGGAGCTGGCGAAACCAAGGTGACGACGCCATCTGCACCTGGCGTTCGAGCATGTCGTCGGTCAGGCCCATCGCCTGCCGTTGTTCGGGGGTGTATTCCGCCAACTGTTCGACGTTGGCCTGGCGCACGATCGTTTCGGCCTCGGCCCGGGTGTTGGCGGCGATCAGCTTGGGATACATCGCGCGCTGGGCGGCGGCGATCTTGGTGAGGGTCTTCTCGTCCATGCCCATGACGCGGCCGAGGTCGAGGCCTTGGCGCACGAGCAATTCATCCATCGGCACGCCGACGCCGGCGAGCAGGACGAGGAACGCAATGTCGTCCGGCTGCTTCACCGCGACCAAGGGCGCGACCACACCGCCTTCGCTGTGGCCGACGAGGCCGATGCGTTTGGCGTCGATCTCCGGCCGGGCTTTCAGCCAATTCACGGCGGCCAATGCGTCCTCGGTGAAGTCCAGATGCGTCGCGGTGCTGAAGTCGCCGGTGGACTTCGCGACGCCCCGGTCGTCGTAGCGCAGGACGGCGATGCCCGCGCGGGTGAGATGATCAGCCAACACGAGGAACGGCCGATGGCTCAGGACGTATTCGTCGCGGTCCTGCGGGCCGGAACCGGAGATGAGCACCACGGCGGGATGCGGTCCGGCGCCGCGCGGCAGGGTCAACGTGCCGGCCAAGGTCACCCCGGCGGCCCGGTTCTCCACGCGCACCTCTTCCTCGGCGTAGGGATAGGGCCGCTTCGGTTCCTGCGGGCGATGGAGTGCGACGGCTTGGGCGAGGCGTTTGAAGACGAGCGGGGTCTTGCGTCCGCCCTGCTGCCATTCGCCGACCAGCTCCGAACCGTCGGCATTGAACCGTCCGTCGAACGAACCGCCGATCAGCGCGGTCTTCAGGCTGACTTCGGCGTTGGTCTCCGTGACCGAACTGAGCGGGATGCGGGAATGGCCCTGGTCGAGGCTAACGAGGACGCCGTTCGGCTGGCCGGTCGGCGAGTTGGTGATCTCCAGCCCGAGGCGCAGTTCGATGACGGGCGTGGGTTTGAGCGAGCCTTGCCAATGACCGGCGAGGCCTTTTCCGGGAAGGCCCCGGCTGGGCGTTTCGCCGGTCGAAGAGGCGGCGCGCACAGTGCGTTGGAGCTGGAACGGAAAGGATTGGCCGCCTTGGGTGAACTGGCCGGCGATGCTCTGGCCGTTGTTGGACACGTTCCCGGCGAAGGCCGGATCGCCCGGCACGTTCGGCATGAAAAAGCGGACCGCCGAGTTGCTCACGCTGACGCCGCCCAGCGCGAAATTCCGCAACGCCTGTACGGGAATGTCGATGCTGCCGGACCATGCGCCCTGGGTCTCGGCGAGGTCCACACGGATGGCGAGCGTCGTGGCGGGCAATTGGATCACGCCTTCCCAATGGCCGGCGGGGGACGGGGTCGGTTGGGCGGCGGCCGAGAACAAGCCAACGAACAGGAGCCACAGGTTGAGGAGGCGTTTCATGGGAGCAAGCGGGTGGTAGGAGAATGGGATGGTGGGTCGAGGTGCCAAGACTCATTCGTAGGACCGGAGCAGGGCTTCGAGCTCGGCTTTTTCGGGGAGCAGCTTGCGGCGGTAGTGGAACGCCATGCCGACGAGGACGGCGAGCATCAGCGCGGGGAAGAGAACGAAGGCAGGCACGAGGATTTCGTCGCCCGCTTTGCCCACGGCGCGGAGCTGGAACACCACGACGGGGATCACCAGCAGCATGAGACCGTTCAAGGCGGCGATGACCCGGGTGCGAAAGCGGGCCAGCCGGTTTTCATCGAGCAGCGCCGCCACGCTGGCGCGGATCGATCGGTCACCGATGGCGTGGGCCGCACGATGGGCGAGGAACCGCCGCCAGAGCAACGCCAGCGCCAGCAGCGGCAAGACCCATGCGAACAGCGCGCCCCACTCGCGGCTCCCGTCGAAGGCACCTCCCGTGGCGACGTGGCGACCGAACATCACGGCGGCACCGAGCAGCCAGCATGAGGCCAAACCGGTCACGAGGACGAAGCCACGGTGTTGGCGGCGCAGGCGCTGTTGGAGCTGCTGCTTCTGCCGGGCCAGTTCGTCGGGCGACGGGCGGTTGTGCGGCGAGTTCCAGGCGGATTGGAGGTCGTCAAAGGTCATGGCGATAGTCTTTCAGTTGTTGGGCGAGGGTTTGTTTGGCGCGGTTGAGGCGGACACCGACGTTGCTTTCCGTGAGGCCGTGGATTTCGGCCATCTCGCGGTAAGGGACGCCGTCGAGCGAAAGGAGGATGAGGGAGCGGTCGAGCGCGGGCAGGCGACGGATCTCGGCATAGATCCGCTCCAGCAACTCGGTATCCGGCGCGGGGTGAAGGCTAGTGCTCTGTGCAGGAAGCTCGGCTTCGAAAGCCTCCACCTTGCGGGCGTAGTTGAGGCGCGTGCGTCGCCAGGTGAGCGCGGCATTGTGGGCCACGCGGTAGATGAAGGTGGAGAGCTTGGATTCCTCGCGGAAGGCGGGCAGGGCTTTCCAGAGCGCCAGCAGCAGCTCCTGCATGAGGTCGTTGCGGTCGTCTCCCCAGGCGAAGCCATTGACCACATGGTGGAGGATGGCGCCGTGGTCGGCCAACCACTGGTCGAAGCGTTCCTGTTGTTCGCGGGTTGTCACTGTTCGGGATGTAGGAAGCGGCCCGGGAGAATTTCTTACAGGGAATCTTCATCTGGGTGAAACCGCGCGTTCGACCCGTATCCGCGAAACAAAAAGCGGCGGAACTCCGAAGAGTTCCGCCGCCGTTGGGTCAGGCGACGAACCACTGCCAGTCCGCCACGGCGTGGACGTTGCGGATCGCGGCCGAGGCCGGGAGTTCGCGTGGCGGACCGGGCGTGCTCAACAGCTTCAGCCCGGCCTCGTGCGGCAGCCGGTCGGCCTTGCGGTTGTTCACGTCCTTCGCGGCCCACACGAGGTTGTCCCAGGTGTTCCGCCCGCCGCGCGAACGCGGCACGACGTGGTCGAGCGAACCCTCGTCCGGCTTCAGCACGCGGCCGGTGTATTGGCAGCGGTTGCCGTCGCGCTCGCGGATGGTGCGGGCACAGAGCTTGGGCCGGAGCTTCGGCACCTTCGCGAAGTTGCGCGCCACGACCACGGTCGGGATGCGGATGCGACCACGCACCGTCTGCACGAACGTGTCCTGCGGTCGGATGGGGAGCCCGATCCACTCTTCCCAGCTCACCGGATGCATCGCGCCGTCGCCGCCTATGTCGAGCGCGGTGGCGGTGTTGGCCGCCATCTGACAGAAGGCGTCGGCCGGGGTGCGGACGTGGATGGGCTGCCAGTGCCGGTTCAGCACCAGCACGGTCGGTTGGTTCAAGGCGTCGGACATAAAGGTTGGGGCGCCGCGCGGCGAGGTGTCGGGTCTTGGTTGAAACGCTTCCCTGGAGGCGGAGTCCGAGCCGAGTGGTCAGTAGTCAGTCGAAACTCCGAACGCTGAACGTCGAACTTCCAATGCTGAAGGAATGGGGAATGACGCGGGCGGACGCAAGGTTGCGCCCGCCCGCGTCGGGGTGTGCCACCTCCAATGGCGTTACTCGCGGAAAAAAGTAGTGGCGGCGGCTGCCGTCATGCCGCCCGGAGCGCAGGCAGCACTGCTTGAAAGCTGCGGCTGGAACCGCAGGGGCAGGGATCGTTGCGGCCGAGTTTCTCGATCAGCAGCTTGTCGCCGTGGACGACACGGACGCCTTTGCCGACGCGGGTTTCGGACGGGAAGCCTTTGCGACGTTTGCTGGTGATCTCGAACGAGGCGGTGTCTTCGTGGCGATGGATAGTTGGAGTTGGCATGGCGATGGTGGGTTGAAGGTTGCGGGAGACTGGGCAATCCGCCCGGACAATGGCGGTCTTCGGCGATTCCGATTCGCGGAAGCGCGGAAAACCGCCGTCGCACGCGGCGTCGTTGGTCAGTCCGTAGCGGCGCAGTTCCTTGGTCGAGAGCTGGCGGACGGCGTGGCAGTGCCAGTAGGTGTAGCCTCGGCGGTTCCACTTGGTTTGAAGACCGCCGCGACCGACGACCTGTTTGGCCAGATGATCGTAGGCGGTAAACGGGCCTTGGCCCGGCACTTGGCGCATCAGGCAGAAGAACCAGAGGCCATCGATGCGTTTGAGCGCGACCTCGTCGCTGATCCAGCGGACGGGCTTGGGTGGGCTCCAAGGTTTCTTACGGGGCGGCTGGGGCATCGCCTGGAGAATCCCCGTGGCTGGATTGACGTAGGCGATGCGCCAACGGCTGACCAACGCAGTGATGGGCACTTCCACAGCGTCCCACTTCCCGTTGCGACACCAGAGTTCGCCATCCTTCAGGAAGGTGTGGCGAACGACCATCTCCAGCAGGTGGGTCTTGATGTGGGCGCGGACGACGCTGTCGGGTTTGATCACGGCGCAGGCTTCGGAATAGGCGTCGTTCCACGGGCGGCCGATCTGGCCCCGGAGCCAGCGTTTGAGCGGGCCGAGAACGTCGGTGAAGGACTTGTGGACTTTGTGTGCGGCCTTCATCGACTGGTGTTTCGGCAGATCGTCGAAGGGGCGTTTCGGCCGGGGGAACTGGGGCACGCACCAGCTTTTGGCGCGGGGTCGTTCAACGACGACCTTGTGCATGTCGGGTCTCATGGGTTGGGGAGCGGAGTTTGGAGCGATGGAGAACGGGAGTGGTTGGGATGGGATGAACCCATTGCTCCAACTCTCCAGGACTCCATCACTCCGGTTTTCGGTATCACCGCCGGGGTTTCCTCACCTTGTAGGTCAGGAGCGGACGGAGGGTGGCGACGACGGAGACGAGTCCGGCATCGACGAGGTCCGCAATGACGGCCTCGATCTTCTTGTAGGCGGCCGGAGCCTCCTCGTAGAGCAGGTCGCGGTCTTCGCAGACGACGCGGCCGCCCAAGCCGGTTTGCACCAGTTCGGCGACGGCGAAGCGTTCCCGCATCCGCGACCGGGCGTCGCTACGGGTCCACTTGCGGCCGGCGCCGTGGGCAAGCGACCAAGCGTTGTCCTCGCCGTTGCCCAGCGGTTTCACCACGTAGCTCAAGGAGCCACGGGAGCCGGGAATGACGACGAATGGACCCTCGGCTTCGACCGCGCCCTTGCGATGGACCCAGACGGGTCCGTGCTCGGTTTCACGCAGGGTCAGCAGGTTGTGGCCTCCATCCCAGAGCGGGGTGGCTTCGGCTCCCAAGGCTTCGACGAAGCGTCGGGCGACCAGGGCGCGGTTGGCCGCCGCCCAATGGACGGCGTGGTCGTGGCTGCGCAGATATTCGGCTCCGGCGAAGCTGGTGGCTTCCACCGGTCGGCCGGCGTGTTCATCCACATGGGCGCGCAGGACGGCTTGGCCGAGGCTGCGGGAACCGCTGTGGACTAGGACGGTCAATTGCTGTTTGCCGAGCCCGAGGGCGCGGAACGCGGTGGCATCGACCACTTCCTCGACGCATTGCAACTCAGCGAAGTGGTTGCCACCGCCGAGCGTGCCCATCGCATCGTCGCAGTCGGTGGAGCCGAGGTCGTGTTCGGTCAGATAATCGGCTACGGAACCTTCCCAGGGATGTTCGAGGTCGAAGGGCAGGGCGGCCCAGCGGTCGAGCTTGGCGTCGCGCCGGACGAGGTTCGTGGCGAAGAAGGCCATGCCGCAGCCGATGTCGCCGCCGATCAGGTGCGGGTAGATGACGTCCTGGGTGACGAAGGCGGCGCCGACGGGAGTGCCGTTCCCCGGATGGAGGTCCGGGAAACCGACGGCGTGGATCATGCCGTCGAGACGGGCGGTGGCGTAGAGTTGGCGGGTGGCTTCGCCTTCGATCCAACTGCGGCTGGAAGCGACGAGGCGCACGCAGGTTTCAACAAAAGTGTTCATGGGAGGTGCAAGTGGGCGAGCCGAGCGGCTCGGAGCTGCGGAAATGGATTTCCGGAAAAGGCAGAGGCGCCGCCGAGGGGCGACGCCTCTGCGTGGGTTGGTCAGGTTCAATCGAGGAAGGCGACGTTCGCCATGGTTCGGCTCTGCGTCTCCGTGTTCATCACCACGCGATGCCAGAACGGCAGGTCGATGGTGGCGTGGTCGTGGTGGCGCACCGTTCCGCGGGCGTAAACGCCGGGATTCCGGCGCATGACGCGCCAGTTCCAAGTGGTTGCCTTGGGATCGTCCTTGAGCATCGCCTTGTATTCGTCGGGCAGGAGGCCGTTGGGGAACTTGAAGCACACATGGACGGATTCACCGCCCACGCGCACCAGCTCCTCGACGATGTGCGGCTTGCCCGCGCCACGCCGCATGGGCTCGTGGCGAAGGATCAGCTTCGGATCGGCGCGGAACGAGGGTTCCGGCACGAAGAACCATTCGCCCTGGCGGCGAAACGCACGGTTCTTGCGGGCATGGCGTTTGCGGGACGAAACGCGGTGGCGCGCGAGCGCCGTGCGAACGTCCTGGGGCTGGAGCGCGTCCATCGCCTGATGGACGCTCGACGCGCCGCCCGGAACGGCCGCGACGAACCATTCACGCTCGTCGTGTCCGCACAGGAAGCGGTCGAGCCGGGGCTCTCCGCCGGTTTTGCGCACCATCAGCAAGAGGTGCCGCTGTTTCGGCACGGCCTGAAGCACGGTGGCTTCGAGCGCTTCTTGTAGGTGTTCCGGCACGCGCAGTTCAAAGAACTGGCCGTGGCCGTCTTTCTGGATGTCCACCGCGTAGTCCCCGACGGGGGCCGTGTTCCGCGAACGGAACGCGCTCCAATTGCTCGGGGTCAGTCGCACCTTCAGGCGGGCGCCCATGGCGGTGAACTTGGGCTCAATCTGCTTGGCATTCATCTTCGGTCTTTTCAGGACCGGCTCGCGGCGGAAGGAACGGAGCCTTGCGCTCGACGGCCGGTCGGATTTTCAGAATTCGATTCGGTTTGTAGCTCCGGCGAAGGAGCAGGGGACGTGGGGGACGGTTCTGGGATCTCATGGGATTCCTTGGGTTGAGGTTGGTGGTTGGAAAAATGTTCCTCCTCTTCGTCCTCCTCCTTCTCCTCGTCACGGGCAGCGACGAAGAGGAAGACGAGGACGAAGAGGAGGAAACGAAAACGGGTGGCGGGGGTGGGAGTCGCACCCACGGAACGCGGCGTATGAGACCGGTTCGAATCTGATTCACCCCGCAGTGAAAAATGGCAGGTCGCCTCCGTGCTGCCCGGAGTCGGCGGAGTTTTGGAGGCTCTGCGGCGTGCTGACGCGCGACCTGTCGAATGGATCGTCGATGACACGGACCGCGAGCCACATCGGGAGGCTGCCAGCGGTCGGATTCGTTCCGGCGGAAAAAGGAAAGGGCCGGCAGCGACGCGCGCTCCGGCCCTCGTTGTTTCAACAAAGATCAGACACCTCCTGGTGATCTCATCGATCCCAGCCCGCGGATTCTCGGCGGCTGTTTCGGTGTTTAGGGGCACACCTCCTGCGAAGCCCTTGGATTGTAAAATCGGGTTTGGCGATACCGGCGACGCGATGGCGTCGGCGCGGCGATTCGGGTTGGGACGGGGACATCATCGAGACGTCGCGTCGGGTTGGGTCATGGTTGGGAGTCGGTTCCTTGGCCGAGCGCGTGCCCGGTTCTTCCGGGGACGCAAAAACCCTGCCTCCGGTCGCGGAAGCAGGGTTGGAAAAATCCTTGTCCGGTTTCTCCGATTACCTGCTCGCCGCTTCCGCTCCGCTCAACGCCGCATCGGGATGGTCTCCCGTTTCGGACATCAAGAGCGCGGAGCCGAACGACCCTGCCAGATCCCGCCCGCCATAGCCGATCGCGTGGGCGACCGGCGCTTGGCGCCAGATCCGGGTTGAGTTGTTCGAGCAAGGTTTCATCGAAGTGCCACAGTGTGTAGCAAAGCGGCTGTTGCACGGTCCACTTATACTTCGCGGGGGTGCGCTATCTTGAATCCTGATATCTGGATGGATGAATGCGAAGGGTGCTGGGCGGTGAACGCCTGGCCTATCCGGATAACCGGTTCTTCGAGAATGAGAGCGAACGCCGGGTTGGGGGGAATCCGGCCTACATCTGTCTCCCGGCCGGGCGAGCTTATCGCTCGTCCTTCGGAACCGATCCGAGGAACACGCCGAAGTGCGGATAATCGCGCGAAGCGCCTTCTTCGAACTCGCGCCATTCGCGGCTGACGGTGGGAACGTCCGCGCCCTCGTAGCGCAGCCGGATCACCAGCGCGTCCTGCTTGGCTTTGCGGCGGCGATGCCACTGCGCCTTCTTCTCGAAGGAGAAGACGCTGTTGCACAGGAGCGCCGTGCCGGGGATGGCGGTGGTGAGGGCGATGAGGAGCTTGGGCAGGTCGGTGAACGCCGCCATGAACGTGGCGGAGAAGCTGCCGAGGATCGCGACGCCGTAGCAGGCGACGGCGTAGAAGTCGTTCTTGCGAGCGTGGCGGCGGGACTTGACCGCGCGCTCGGCCAGGTCGGTTTCCAGTTGGGCGCGGGTGTCCGGGAGTTCCTTGGGGTTCATGGCGCAGGGCGTGGTGGGGTGATGAACGCGGCCGAGAACGCTTTGCCTATACGCCGACGAGCGGCGAGCACCAATTGCGCGCTCGGCGGAAATCCTCTTGGGCGGATTCGTCGGGTTGCGGCAGGCTCTCACGCCCATGAGCGACGTGAAGCTCTCAGACCAGTTTTTCCAGAAGGCCGCCGGGTGGGAGGTCGTGAAGCAGGCGCGCAGCCTCGTCGAGCGCGGCGCGGTGCTGTCATCGAACTGGACGCCGCCGCTGCTCAAGGGCGTGGTCCAGGAAGGCGGCACCAGCTATCGCGCCGGTTTGGTCATCAAGAGCGAGACCGATGTGGAGAACGTCTGCTCCTGCCGCCAGGCCCGCGAATGGGGGACGATCTGCGCGCATTCGGTCGGCGTGGGGATTCACCATCTCAAGCAGTTGGCTGCGCCGGTGGCGGGGAAAGCTTCGGAGCAGGGGAGCAGGGGTGCGGGGGCTAAGACTACTCCGGTCCAAGCACCGGCCAAGAGCGGGCCCAAGCTGAAGCGGGCGGAGAACGGCGAGGCAGTTGAGCTGTTCTTCATCCTGCCTCCTAACTTGGCACCGGCCTTAGAAAAGGGCCGCGTCATGCTCTGCGTGGAGGCGAAGTGGGCGCGCGGGCGCGGCCCGATCAACGGTTTGCCTTTGGCCACGACGTGGAAGTTTTCCGACGAGGATCTCGCGCCGCTGGAGGTGCTGGAGGAATTCACCCAGGGCGAGCCGCCGGGCATGGTCCAGATCACGGCCGTGGAATTGGCGAAGGTGCTGGAGCGTTTGAACGGGCATCCGCGCGTGACCGTCGGCCGCAACACCGAGGTCGAGATCAGCGCGGAACCGTTTCGCCTCAAGCTCAAGGCGACCTTGGAAGCCAGCGGAGAAATCACCCTGAAGGCCGCGCCCGTTTCGGCCAACTGGGCGCTGGTGCGGGGCGAAAGCCTATGGGCGTTTTGGATGAACCGTTTCCAGCCCGTGGCCCTGCCGAAGGCGGCGGGCGATGTGCTCCAGAAACCCGTGGTGCTGCCTCGCGGGCGCGTGCCGATGTTCCTGATGCAAGACTGGCCGGTGTTGGCGGCGGGCTGCGACGTGGAGGCGAACTTCAGTCCGCGCGACTTCCAGTTCGATCCACAGCCGCCGCGGTTCCTCCTGCACCTGGCCGGTGGCTTGGCCCAGCTCACCGCTCAGCTCCAGTGCGCCTACGGACCGCGCATCCTGACGGTGGGCGTGAGCGATCCGAACGAGTCGCTCTGGCTGGCCGATCCGCAGAACGTGAAGCGCTATTCCACCCGCGACCTGGCGGCGGAACACGCGGCGCTGACGCGGTTGACCAAGTATGGGTTCCGTCCGGGCAAAACACCGGGCAGCTACGAGCTGGTCGGGCAGAACCAGGTGCTGACCTTCCTCGCGCGGGAACATCCCAAGCTGGAGAAAGAGTGGAAGGTCACGCTGGAGGAACGGCTGGAATTCAGCGCCAACAAGAACCTCGAGCGCATCGAGCCCAAGTTCCAGATCACGCCGTCGGGCGTGCAGTGGTTCGACCTGGCGGTGTCGTTCGGAACGAAGGGCGGTGAGGCGTTTTCGCAGGCGGACATCCAACGGCTGCTGCTCGGTGGCACGAGCCATACGCGGCTGAAGAACGGGAAGTTCGCCCTGATCGACACGGGCGCGGTGGAGGAGCTGCAGGAAGTGCTGCTGGACTGCAATCCGCAGCAGACCGGCGGCGGCTACCGGATGAGCGCCACGCAGGCGGGCTTCCTGGACGCGACCTTGGCGGAGAACGGTTGGCAGGCGGCGGCTCCCAGCGCGTGGAAGGATCGGGCGAAGACGCTGGCGGGAGAAGCGAAGCTGGTTTGTCCGCCGCTCGGCAAACTGGAGGAGGTGCTCCGGCCGTATCAGAAGCACGGCGTGGCGTGGATGCACTTTCTCCGGGCCAATGGCTTCGGCGGCATCTTGGCGGATGAGATGGGCTTGGGAAAGACGCTGCAGACGCTGGCGTTCATCGAATCAACGAGGAAGGCGGAAGGCGGAAGGCGGAAGGAACCTTGCCTGGTGATCTGCCCGACGTCGCTCGCCTTCAACTGGGCGGCGGAAGCGGCGAAGTTCACTCCGGGTTTGAGAGTGGTGCTGCTCCACGGACCGGATCGGCACAAACGGTTCGCCGAAATTCCGGAAGCGGATCTCGTGGTCACGAGCTACGCGCTGATCCGGCGCGACGCGGAGCGTTACAAGGGTGTGGAGTTCGACACGGTGGTGCTCGACGAAGCCCAGCACATCAAGAACCGCCAGACGCAGAACGCCCAGGCGGTGAAGGCGGTGCGGTCGAAGTATCGGTTGGTGCTGACCGGCACGCCGCTGGAGAACTCCGTGCTGGATCTGTGGAGCATCTTTGACTTCCTCATGCCGGGCTATCTGGGCACCGCGCAGGATTTCCGCGACCGCTACGAACAGCCGATCACCAAGGCGAAGGACGCCGACGCCCAGGCCCGGTTGGCCCGGCGCTTGAAACCGTTCCTGCTCCGTCGTCTCAAACGCGAGGTCGCCGCCGAACTTCCCGAGAAGCTGGAGCAGGTTTCGTTCTGCGATCTGTCGGAGGAACAGGCGCAGGTTTACCAACAGGTGCTCGACGCCACTCGCCGCGAAGTCGTCATGGCTGTGGACCAAAACGGATTGGCCAAGAGCCGGATGGTGGTGCTGAGCGCGCTGTTGCGGTTGCGGCAGATCTGCTGCGATCTGCGGTTGCTTGGCGTGGAGCGGAGCGATGGAACGATGGAGTCAGGGGGGAATGGAAATGCGCCCTCCAACACTCCAGCGCTCCAAGACTCCAAGACTCCGCCGGCTTCCGGGAAGCTGGAGCTCTTCTCCGAGCTGCTGGAGGAAGTGGTGGACGGCGGTCATCGGGCGCTGGTCTTCAGCCAGTTCGTCGGGATGTTGACCTTGTTGCGGGAACGGCTGGAGGCGGAGGAGATCGAGTATTGCTATCTGGACGGCTCAACGAAGGACCGGGGGGCGGTGGTGCAGAAGTTCCAGACCGGCAAGGCACCGGTCTTCCTCATCTCGCTCAAGGCGGGCGGCGTGGGCTTGAACCTCACGGCGGCCGACACGGTGATTCACTTCGATCCGTGGTGGAATCCGGCGGTGGAAGACCAGGCGACCGACCGGGCCCATCGCATCGGCCAGACCCGGGTCGTGACCAGCTACAAGCTGATCACCCGGGGCACGATCGAGGAGAAGATCCTCCAGTTGCAGCAAAAGAAGCGGGATGTGATCGCGGCAACGTTAACCGGCGAGGAAGCCCTGACGGGCACCCTAGATTGGTCGGAGATTCAGGAACTGCTCGCTTGAACGGCTTGGTTCGTAAATTGTCCAAGCCCAAACCCGGTAGGGATGAGCAATATCCGCCAAAAGCCGGGCAAACCGGGTCAGGCCGATCCGGCCCATGACGATAGATTGGACAGCAGGCTTCGGATAGGGCACAAGTTCGGTCCTTTTTCCGGTCCGCCGCACGAACCGAACGTATGATGCAGAACACAGCCCCCATGATGGACCCGCTGCTCGATGAGCAGGTCCCCACCCTCCGCAGCCTTTCACGCCGGTTCGAAACCCCGTCCATTGCCCGGGCCATCTGGCAGTTGGTCAACACGTTGGTGCCCTACGCCGGGCTCTGGGTGGCGATGTATTTCACGACGGCCCACGCGCCCTGGTGGGCGACGGTGCCGCTGGCGCTCCTGGCGGGACTGTTCCTCGTCCGGGCCTTCATCATCTTCCACGACTGCGGCCACGGGTCGTTTTTCGCCAACAAGACGGCCAACACCGTTTTCGGCTGGATCACCGGGGTGCTGACCTTCACGCCCTACCACCATTGGCGCTGGGAGCATTCCATCCACCACGCCACGTCCGGCAACCTGGACGAGCGCGGCACGGGCGACATCTGGACCATGACGGTGAAGGAATACTTGGCGGCAAGCCCGATGCGGCGGTTCAAATACCGCCTCGCGCGGAATCCGCTGGTTCTCTTCGGCCTGGGGCCGCTCTTCATCTTCGTGGTCTGGCAGCGGTTCGTCTCCCCGAAGGCCCGCGCGCGCGAACGCCGCGAGGTGCATCTGACGAACCTGGCGCTGCTGGCCGTGGCGGTGGGCCTGAGCTTCGTTTACGGCTGGAAGACCTACCTGGTGCTTCAGCTCTCGGTGATGATGGTGGCGGGCGCGGTTGGGCTCTGGATGTTCTACGTGCAGCACCAGTTCGAGGACGGCTACTGGTCCGACGATCCGAACTGGGACCATACGGCGGCCGCGATGGAAGGAAGCTCCTTCTACAAGCTGCCCAAGATCCTCCAGTGGTTCTCCGGCAACATCGGATACCACCACATCCACCATCTCAACTACCGCATCCCGAACTACAATCTGGAGCGCTGCCACAAAGCCGATCCCGCCTTTCAGAAGGTGAAGCCGGTCACTTTTTGGAGCAGCTTCAGGACACTTCGCCTGCGCCTCTGGGACGAGGAGCAGCGGACCATGGTGGGCTACAGCGCGCTGCGCCGGTATCGGAACCGGACGGCGTGAGGTGTCGAAGCCGGGCAGGGTGCAGTAACGAGTATTCAGTTGTCAGTGGCCATTGACCAGATGGGGCTGTCTGGAAACTGATTACGGAGCACTGGACACTTCCCTGCGTCACTTCCTTACGCCCGCCAAGGTCCGTGACGCCACGGCCAACGCGGCGAAAGTCAGCAAGCCACCCAGCCAGAACGGCGCGCCCGGCAGTTTCGCCGGGGCGGAAGCGCCGATGAAGTAGCCGAAGAGCCCCGTGCCGATCAGCGGCGCGATGAACCCCGCCACGCTGCCCAGGCTCGTCAGCGCGCCCTGCACCGCTCCCTGTTCGTTCGCCGGGGTGTTGCAGGAGATCAATCCCTGCATCGCGGGACCGGCGATCCCGCCGAAGGACCCCACCACCAGCAGCGCGTAGATCATCCAGGCCTGCGAGGCGAAACCGTAGGCCGCCATCACCAGTCCGGCGACGACCAGTCCCGAGCGGAGCGCCATGACTTCGCCGAGCGCCGGGATGATCCGCCTCGCCAAGCCGCCCTGCACGATCGCCGCCATCAGCCCCACGGTGGCGAGGGAAAGGCCCACTTGCCCGCTGGTCCAGCCGTAGCGGTAGCCGGTGTAGAGCACCCAGGTGGCGTGCAGCGAATACTCCGAAAGCTTCAGCAGGAAAAAGCTCACCGAAAGACCCGCCACGATCCGCACCCGGCCCAGCGCGGCCAGGGAGCCCAGCGGATTGGCCCGGGCCCAGGAGAACGGCCGACGGTTCTCCGGAGCCAGCGACTCCGGCAGCACGAACCAGCCGTAGAGCCAGTTCACCAGCGTCATGCCGGCCGCGACGAGGAAGGGCAGGCGAAGGTCGTGGTTGCCCAGCAATCCGCCCACCGCCGGTCCCGCGATGAAGCCCAATCCGAAGGCCGCGCCGATGATGCCGAAGTTGGCCGCGCGCTTCTCCGGCGGGCTGATGTCCGCGATGTAGGCCGTGGCGGCGGTGATGTTCGCGCCGGAGATGCCGTTGAGCGCCCGGCCGATGAAGAACCACGGCAAGCTGGGCGCGAAGGCCAGCAGCACGTAGTCCAGCCCCGAGCCGAAGAGCGACGACAGGATCACGGGCCGCCGTCCGAACCGGTCCGACAGGCTGCCGAGCACGGGCGCGAAGACGAACTGCATCAGCGCGTAGAGCGCGGCCAGCGCTCCGACCGTGTGGGAGGCGGCGGCGACGTTCCCGCCCTGGAGGCTCTCGACGAGCTTCGGCAGGATGGGGATGACGAGCCCCACCCCGAAGATGTCGAGGAACAGGGTGAAGAAGATGAAGACGAGAGCGGGTTTGCGCGCGGCCACAGAGTTCGTTCCTCGTCGTTGAACGGCGGAGCGGGGCTAGGCGATGGAGAGTTCCTGCTTGATGCCGAACTTTTCCACGCGCTTCCGCAGGGTGGCGCGGGTGATGCCGAGCAGCTTGGAGGCCTGCACCTGGTTGCCCTTGGTCTCGCGCAGCGCGTTGATGATCAGCTCGCGCTCCACGGTCGGGATGATCTTCAGCTTCGGGTCCTTCTTGGCCCACTGGAAGAGCACCCGGGAAAGGCCGACCATGTCGTCGCCGGTGAAGGACGCGGACGAAGGCGAAGGCGGTGCGGTCTCGGTCGTCGCCGGAGCGCCGGAGCTCGCTGGAGCGAGCGGAGCCGGCGCGTGGGCCGAGCCCATCTGCACCTCGGGCGGAAGGTCGGCCGGAAGGATCACGTCGCCCTTGGCGACGACCGAGGCGCGGAGGATGGCGTTCTCCAGCTCCCGCACGTTGCCGGGCCAACGGTGCCGGACCAGCAGCGACATGGCGTCCTCGGAGATGGACTTGGACTGCTCCAGCTGGTTCGCCTTGGCGAACTTGCCGAGAAAATAGGAGACGAGCAGCGGAATGTCCTCCGCGCGCTCGCGCAGCGCCGGGAGCTGGATGCGCATCACGTTCAGCCGGTAAAAGAGGTCCTCGCGGAACTGCTTCTCGGCCACCGCCTGCTCCAGCGGCTTGTTCGTCGCGGCGATCACGCGGACATCGACCTGCACGGACTGGTTGCCGCCCACGCGCTCGAAGGTGCCGGACTGGAGCACGCGCAGGATCTTCGTCTGCGTGGGCAACGACATGTCGCCGATCTCGTCGAGGAAGATGGTGCCGCGGTTGCACTGCTCGAACT
Organism: uncultured Verrucomicrobiales bacterium; assembly: GCA_946480965.1. The sequence continues at coordinate 15,359 of CAMLMI010000059.1, forward strand.
TGCCGATGCGCTGCGAGGTCGCGCCGGTGAACGCGCCCTTCTCATGGCCGAACAATTCGCTCTCCAGCAGGTTCTCCGGGATGGCGGCGCAGTTGATGGCGATGAAGGGCTGGTTGCTCCGGTCGCCGTTCTGGTAGATGGCGCGCGCGACGAGCTCCTTGCCCGTGCCGCTCTCGCCGGTGATGAGCACCGTGGCCTTCGAGCCGGCCAACTGGCCGATCATCTTGAAGACCGTCTGCATCGCCTCGCTGCGGCCCACCACGCCCACGTCGAAGTCCTCGTTCTCCAGCATGGGCTGGCAGGCGATGGTCTGCTTCATGTCCCGCGCGGCCTTGAGCGCGCCATAGACGATGGTCTTGAGTTTGGGGACGTCGAAGGGCTTCAGCAGATAGTCGTAGGCGCCCAGCTTCATCGCCTCGATGGCCGTCTGGGTGGTGCCGTAGGCGGTCATCATGATGACCGGCAGCTTGGCGTCCACCTGGCGCAGGCGGCGGAGGGTTTCCAGTCCGGTCATGCCGCCCATGCGGACGTCCATGATGACGAGGTCGGGCTTGAACTGGGGGATGAGGGCCAAGCCTTCCTCGCCGCTGTTGGCGGTGGCGAGGTGGATTTCCGGGGAATCGAAGATTCGCCGGAAGGAATACTGCACGTCCGTTTCGTCGTCGATGAGCAGAAGCTTGTCCATAGTGGCCGAAGTCGCGGCGCGGACCGTAGCAACGGACAGTGGCTTTGCACCGCCTTTTTTGAAAGGGCGCGCGACGGCTTCCGCGGTGGTCACTTCGTGGCGGGAGCGAGGAAGGCCTGGTCGGCCAGTTCGTCCAAGACAGACAGATCGTCGCTGCTGGCGGCACGAACCAATTCCAACCGGAGCGATTCGGCAATGCTTTGAACGGATGGCATCCGCAGCTTGCGCAGCACCTGGGCCTGGTAACGGACGGCTCCTCCGCGCATCTGCACCGACAGCGCGCGAATCTGGTCCAACACGCAGCGGCTGCGCAACAGAGCCTGGAGCAGCCGCAGATCCCAGCCCCGCGAAGTGATCCAATATACATTGTGATGCGGGTAGTAACGGCCTGCGTCCACTCCGACGACCCGGCCGGATTGGATGTCCGGGATCAAAAGCTTGGGCTCGGCCAGGAGCGATTCCGTGACCTTGTCGATGGTTCGGAACCACTGATCGGGGCGCTTCTTCGCGACATGTCTTTTGAGCAGCGTCGCCCGATGCATCTCGAAATAGGCGGCCAGCCCGGGATGCTTTTCCAAGTCGCGCAGGCCGTCCGGTTCGCTTGGGTCGAACGGATTGATCAGGTAGTGGCCGGACCACGCGATCTGGTCGGGCTGGACGTCGGCGGCGACAGCCAGCGGCATCTGGCATTCGGTTTCGACGGAGCCCACGAGTCCCACGGAAACGAAAATGCGGTCCGAGCCGGTGGCCACGCCGATGCCCACTCGAGTTCCGGGCGCGGAGTCTTCCAGAAGCGGCAGACGCCGGTGCAGCGACGCCATGAGGTCGAAGCTCTTCCGCTCGGTGGCCACCCAAGGCGCGCCGTCGGGATACCATTCGCGGAATTCCGCCATTCCCCGAACCTGACCCGTCCCATTCGCGGGATGAACGGAGTCCAGCGTCTCCGCATCGATCCGGGAAAGCGTGACGGCATGGGTCGGCTGGCCGCGTTGTCGGTCGATGATCGTGATGCTTGGATAGGCCGAGACATCGGAAATAAACGGCTGGGTGTGCTCCAGATTGAGGAAATAGCGGACGTGGAACTCGCGGGCGATCAGGCTGCGCAGGCCGCGCCCGTAAAGGTTTTTCGCGAAGCGGTTCGCGCTGATAAACGCCAACCGCCCGCGATCCGAAAGGAGGCGAAGTCCTCTTTCGAAGAACGCCACGTAGAGATCCGAACGGTCCCCGCAGGTCGGGTAGAGCTCGCGGTATCGGCGCAGGACGGGACCCGGTAGATCCTCGATGCGGACGTAGGGCGGATTGCCCACCACAAGGTCGAAACGATCCGGCCAAGGAGCGAGGAGAAAGTCGGCGTGCCGAATCCAACGTTCCGCCAGTCGCAGTGCCTGTTCGGCCGGGCAACCTTCCGCTTGGAGAAGCTCGGACGCCTGCTGCCGGGCGAGCGACACGAAGCCGAGGTTCAGATCGCAGGCTGTGATGGCTTGTGCGAGGTCGTTGTCCTGCCAATCCAGCGAAGGCTGGTGGATACGTTCGGAAGCCACTAGGCGTCGGATGATCTCCGCCAAGAACGCTCCGTCGCCGCAGCTCGGCTCCAGAAGCCTTTGGTCGGCCAGCCGTGAATTTCCTGGGACGTAGTCGGCCAGATTCAGGATCAGCGAGACGATCTCGGGTTTGGT